>DVLE01000011.1 GCA_018715645.1 Candidatus Merdisoma merdipullorum | reverse complement strand
AAATGTAAAAGGGGTAGAATGACTATGGCAAGAGCATTAGGAATTATCAGTTTTTCAGAAAATCATATCTGGGTAGATGGACTGGAAGATTACCGTTCAATCGCCGCATTCTCCTTCCTTGGCAGATACCGTGTGATTGACTTCCCGATCTCCAACATGTCCAACAGCGACATCGACCGCATTCAGGTATATATCCGCAGAAGACCGCAGTCCCTTGTGAGTCATATCGGAACCGGACGTCATTTCAATATCAATTCCAAAAGCGGATATGTAAAAATGATGTTTACGGATTCTCAGGAGGAGAATGATTATTACAACACGGATGTGAAGGCGTACCTTGCAAATCTGGAGCATATCGAAAATACTTCAAATACCCATGTGGTAATCGCTCCGGGATACATGGTTTACACCCAGGATTTTGACGCTCTTTTAAAGACACATATTGATTCTGAAGCGGACATTACGGTTCTCTATCATTCCGTGGACGATGCAAAGGAAAAATATCAGAGCTGCTACTGCGTGAATCTCAACCGTCAGAAGGGCGTGGAGTCCTTTGAAAGAAATAATGGAAGGACTAAGAGCCGCAATATTTTCATGGATACTTACGTGATGAAGAAGGAGCTGTTTATCGAGCTCGTAAAGGAAGCGAAAAAGGCTTCTTCCATGTATACGCTGCGTATGATGATCAATGATAAATGCCGTGATTTGGACATCCGCGGAGTTGCGCACAGAGGTTTCTTCGCGCCCATTACGGATTTCAAGAGCTATTATGACGGCAATATGGCTCTGGCGGATCTGAAGACGGCTCAGAACCTGTTCAATCCCTCCTGGCCGATCTATACCCGTACGAGCGATTCCTGCCCGACGCAGTATTCGGATACAGCCGTTGTGAAAAAATCTTTCCTTGCTAATGGGTGTATGATCGACGGCACGGTTGAAAATTCTGTTATCGGCAGAGATTGCGTAATTAAACCGGGAGCTGTAGTGAAGAACTGCATCCTGCTAACCAACGTGTTAGTCGGCGAGGGCGTACATATCGAAGGACAGGTTGTAGATAAGAATGTGAAGATCACAAAGATGAAAGAGATCATCGCGGATTCGGAGCATCCTGGATATATAAGAAGAAATGATTCTGTATAAAAACTGAAACGCTGGTCCGGGGAGAAAGTGAAAGTATCCCCGGACCTTTGAGGTGTAAGATGCAATATATCAGTCATTACAGCTCTCCTCTTGGAGACATTCTTTTGGCGGCGGATTCTGTGGGCCTGACCGGGCTGTGGTTTGAGGGGCAGAAGTATTTTGCTCTGAATCTTGACAAAGAGCATGTGGAAAAGGAGATTCCGTTGTTTGCCGAGGCAAAACGCTGGCTTGACATTTATTTTTCAGGAAAGGAACCGGATTTTTCAGTTCCCCTTCATTTTACCGGCACAGAGTTTCAGAACGAGGTATGGGAACTGCTCCTCGCGATTCCCTACGGACAGACGACGACCTATGGAGAGCTTGCCAAAAGGATCGCCGGGAAAAGGGGAGTGAAGCACATGTCCGCCCAGGCAGTCGGGGGAGCGATCGGACATAATAATATTTCTGTGATCGTACCCTGTCATCGAGTCGTCGGGACGAACGGAAGCCTGACCGGATATGCAGGAGGCATCGATAAAAAGGTAAAGCTGCTGGAGTTGGAAAAAGCGGATATTATCCCTTGAAAATGAGGGTTGTGATTTGGTATAATAGATTCAGTTAAATCATTCCGGCAGAGGATAACCCTAGAGACTTCCGGGATCAGGGAAGCGCCGAAGAAGCAAACGAAGGAACTCATCATTCCCAAGTGGAAACTGACAGGCAAAAGGAAGGTTATCCGACGGAGCTCTGGAGAGAGCGGCAGGCATAGCGTGAGCGGATGCCGGGAGCCGCCGCCTACGTGGCTATAACCAACTGGTAAAAGGACAGAGAGACAGATGGAAAAACATCTGTTTCCCTGTCCTTTTTTTACATGAAAAAGGAGGACAATTTTATGAGAATGATGCTGGTCGGCGCAGGCGCTGTGGGAGAGTGTATTTTGAAGGTGCTGAAAAAAAGAGGTTCCGAAGGAGGCTGGCTTTCTTACGTGCTGATTGCAGACTATGACGGCGGCCGTGCGCGGGAGGTGCAGACGCATCTGGAAGAAGGGGAAAAGAAGGCTTCGGGAGAAGTTGTCTTTGCCAGCGCCCGTGCCGACGCCCACGACAGGAAGGAGCTTGTCCGGCTTATGAGAGAACATCACATTGATTTCGTGATGGACGCGGCCTCTCCGTTTGTCAGCAACTGTATATTTGACGCGGCGTATGAGGCGGGAGCCAATTATGCCAGCATGGGGACCTGGTCCGTACCCAAGGAGGAGCCTGCCTTCGGCACAGGCTTTGAAGGCAGCTATATCGAGCCTATGACGAAATACAATTTTGACCGGCACGCGGACTGGAAGCAAAAGGGACAGATGGCCTGTATCTGTCTTGGAATTGATCCGGGGGTCGTCAACGTCTTTGCAAAGTATGCGGCGGAATATCTGTTTGATGAGCTTTGGGAAGTACACATAAAAGATGGGGGGAATCTCACGCCTCCTGACAGAGAAAAAAACCAGATTCTTTTTGGCTTTAATCCCTGGACCGTACTGGATGAGGTAATGAATCCCAATGCGGAATGGGACAGGGAGCAGGGCTTTCTGATAGAGGATGCCTTCGCGGGCGAAGAAGAATTTCAGATGCCGGAACCCTTTGGCCTGAATCGTCTTGTGAAGGTAGAGCATGAGGAAGTGGTTACACTTCCCCGGTATCTGCAGAAATACGGCCTGCAAAGGGCAAGCTTTAAGATCGCGCTGGACGAAAATCTGCTGAATGCGCTGAAGGTGATTGACAAACTGGGACTGCGGAGCCTTCAGCCGGTGGAAGTAGGGGGCGTAAAAATCATTCCGCGGGACGTGGTGGCAGCCTGTGCGCCAAAGCCCCAGGATATTGGCGCAGATATGACAGGCGGTATGTGCGTGGGGGCTCATTGCATCGGTATAAAGGAGGGAAAACGGAAGGAATACTTCATTTATCAGCCCTTTGATAATCAGGAGGCCATGAAAAGTTTCGGAATGCAGGCGGTAGTGGCCCAGACAGGATTCGGCGCCGCTTTGGGAATTGAACTGATTGCCAGAGGTATCTGGAAAGACGAAGGGGTTTTTTCGCCGGAGTATTTTCCATCGCAGCCCTTTATGGAGCTCATGAGAGAAACGGGACTTGCATACGGAATACAGGAGCGGTAAAATAGTATTTGAGATGGGAAAAAATGTATATCAAATCCGGAGGAAGATTTTACATAAATTTTAGAAAGTTTTCACAGGAAAAACATAATGATCTGATTAACTGAAAGGAACAGTTCTGCGCTGCAAATCGTTTTGCAATCCGGATATATGACATGCCGGATAAGAACATACAGTGAAAAAGGAGAAAATATGGAAAGCGGGGAAGGCAAAAAAAAAGAAAAGGCGTAAGAAGAAACTGCTGATAGTATTGGCTGCGCTGCTGCTGTTGGCTGCGGCTGTTCCGGCGGTCGTCATGTATGTGGCCAAGTCGTTTACGGCACAGGAAACAGTCGTGCGTACAGACTGGACTACAGATGTGGGGGAAGTCTTTGGCCGGAATGAGGAGCAGCAGGTGGAGTATGCTCAGGCGGAGCTGGGCGATGGAATAAGGGTTCTGCAGCTTGTCCCTATGGACATAGAAGAGGAGGGTTTTACATATTACGATATATCTGTCCAGGAACGGCTGGAAAATTCCCTGGAGGAGCTGAAAAGTTCTGAGATGGACTGGACGGCGGAGACGCCTCTTGCGGTACTCAATCCTTATGGAACAGGAAGTAATGGACTGTACTTATATTTTGAGACAGAGCTGGATACGCAGGTCGCTTATACGATACATGTGGAGGATGAGACGATTTCTGATTATACGGCGACGGCGGCCAGACAGGATGGAAGGTCCTATGGCAGAACTCATGAATTTCAGCTCATCGGCCTGGTGCCTGGGATGACAAATGAAGTTACCCTGACGATTACAGGTTCCTGGGGCAATGTGCGTCAGATTGTCCGTTTCACGGTGGATATGCCGGATACCTGGGCTATGGATTTTTCTTTGACAACGAAGGAGTTCTTCGGTATGAAATGGTTCTGGAAGGCTATGGGCCGGACAGGATTTTGTTCTATGAGGATGATTTTATCACCTGTGTGTCAAATGGAAAGCTGGCGCGCTTCAATGGACTGGGGCAGATAGAACAGATCTACGATCTGGGGGAGTATGCGCTCCACCATGATATTGGATTTGGCCAGGAGGGAGAGATCCTCGCCCTTGCGGAACTGGAAGGCTCAGAGAATGTGGAAGATCTGGTGATTTCCATTGATATGGAAACGGGTGAGGTGCAGCAGCTTATCGACTTTAAGGAAGTTATGTCCGGATACTATGAAATGACACGTCCGATCACGGCTGCAGATGAATTCTTCTGGCAGGCTGGAGAATGGGACTGGATTCATTTGAACAGCCTTCAGTATATGGAGGAAGATGACAGTCTGATTGTATCCTCCAGGGAGACGTCTACCATTATCAAACTGAAGAATATTCATGGGGATATGGAACTTGCCTGGCTGGCAGGAGACGAACGCTTTTGGACTGATACACCTTATGCAGACTATTGTCTGGAGCAGGAGGGAGATTTTGTACCTCAATATGGCCAGCACTGCGTGGAATATCTGTATGACGGGGATGAAGAAGGTGTTTACTATCTCGCCGTATACAACAATAATTACTGGTCCTTAAACAGCCGGGATGATTTTGAGCTTGACCTTGCGGAGAGCGTCGGAACAGATCTATATGGACTGGGAAATGAGACAAGTCAGGTGTATGTCTATAAAATAGACGAGAATAATGACAGCTTCTCTCTGGCTTTCTCTTTTGACGTGCCGTATTCCAGTATTGTGTCGAACGGGTCCGCATACGGAGACAGCGGACACTGGGTGGTAAACAGCGGAGTTTCAAAGGTGTTCGGCGAATATGACGCAGAGGGGAAGCTGATCCGGGAGTTCTCATACGAGTGCGATATGCAGAATTACCGGGTGTTTAAGTATGATTTTACAGGAGTATGGTTTAGATAGGGAAAAGCAGGCGCAAAATGTCAGGCGCGGAACAAATAGAAATTGTAGAACGTCCTCAAATATACTATAATACCTAGTAAAGATACTCTTACCCATAATTGACAAGGGTATATTCAGGAGGAAAGCAGAGACATGTATTTGATGGCGAAAGACACCCCCGTACTGAAAGTGGAACAGGATGGCTGTACAGTTCTGGTAAAGGAGCTTCTGCCGTTCAGCCTGAGAAAGGAACAGGTGACTCTGGAGGATTTCTACGGTATGTGGATCAGTAACCGGGCTATGCAGCTGTCCCGTACAAATGGCAAAATGATATTGAACTCTCTGCGCGTATCTCAAACAAACGCCTTTAAAATCTGCATGGCCTGTCATGGCCTCAGTTTGTCTGATATGTACTGGCTCAAAGAGGAGGATGAGCCGCTCACCTGGGATAAGGTGAATCTGTACCAAAACGATATTTCCTCAGGAATGGCCTCTACAGCCCTGGTCGGCGAAGCCCTGCACGAGTATGGAAAAATACATACTCCGGAACTTACGACACAGGGAATGGCTGCCAAGGCCTGGGTACGCCGTGGAGGCAGGCTCTATCTCTATAAGATAGGGAAAAAGGAGCTGGCAGCTTCTGCGATTCTTGACGCTCTTGGTTTTTCACATGTGCCATATCAAAAAGTGGAGGGCGCGGAGCTGGACCGGGTCGTATCTCCGGAACGGAAACAGAGGATTCTGGACTGGGACGAGCGGGTGGTAAAATGTGAGTTGATCGCGTCGCCGGAGTATTCCATGGTGAGCTTTGAAGATTTTCAAATGTACTGCCAGTATGAAGGAAAAAATGTGTTTGAGGAGACTTTACGTCTGGACAGAGGACATTATCTGGAAATGCAGATAGCGGACTATATTTTGAACAACATAGATCGGCATGGCGCAAACTGGGGGTTTTTTATGGACAATGAGACCGGAAAGCTTTTAAGACTCTACCCCTTACTTGACCATGATCAGGCTTTTTCTGATGTGGAAGGAATGAAATCCCAGACCACGCAGGAGGACTTGGATCTGGAGATGGCCGCGCTTTTGGCGCAGACGGAGCTGTATGCGGATGTGGAGGCAATATGCCGACTTCCCCGGCCAGAGGGAATCAGCGAGAAGGGCTGGGAACGGGTAAAAATGCGCGTGGAACGGCTCCAGGAAAATCTGAGGAAGATAAGCTGATAAGGCTTTCAATACACGATGGAAAGGTGTACAATCTTTTTTCCATACCATTCCGCAACGGCCTGGTTTTTCCAATTTCCGGGATCTTCACTAATATCACCAATAGCTTCACTGAACAGGAGATGCGGTTGTACGGAATAGTTGGGTACCCAAACCTCATCGACGCCTTCCATGGTAAGAAGGGAAATCCGATGGAGAACCTCCTGATGATAAGATTGCGCGTATCCTTTGGATAGATCATGTATGGCGGATTTGGCAGCCAGATCCTGATGATAGGTACAAAAGATCATAAAAACAAGACTGGCGGAGACAGAGAACAGAAATAGTTTATGGTATTTTCTGACCATATCATGATAGAAGCGCAGGAGCGTCTCATAAAGAGAGATGCTGTAAGCATTTAATTTGTTATGAATCCAGCCGCAGAGGTAAAACAGATTCAGGATAGCCAGGAGGTAATAGCTCATCATGATTATGTTTAAAGTGCGGTCATAGATGACAACCGTACCGAGAGCGTAGGTATTCGGCGCAAACATGCTGGACAGAACGCAGAAGGAACACAGCAGGACTAATCCGGGAAGCGGAAAGCTCGCCTGTATGCGGGATACGGCGCTCCAGATCACGGGAAGCAGGAAAATGAGCGCAGCAATAAAGAAGGGGCTGTTCCACTTCCCTGTATAAGTCAGACAGTAACGAAACGCCTGATAGATAGAGGATATAGGATCAAAAAGTCCAAAATTGTCGGCTTCACGGACAAGATTGCCGGGCGCCGTCACACAGAAATAAAAACTAATCAGATTGATGACGAAAGGAATCGTCAGCCAGAGCGCAGATCTTTTCTTATAATAGATGCAGAAAATGGCGAAAACGATAAACAGGATGACAGTAAGCAGGCCTGTGACAAAATTAGCTCCTCCTGTTACAAAGGCCAGAATACAGGAACATAGCATATAGATGATTTTTCCGGCTTTGCTTTTGGCTTTCAGCCAGAACAGCATACAGGAAAAGAGAAGGAGCATGCAGGAATGCATGAAAATATAATGCACAGCTCCGCAATACCAGTAAAAAGCTTCGTAAGCGGAAGGAAGAAGCTGGATACTCAGAAGAAGGAGCGTATATGTGATAATGCGGCGGTATTCTTTCTTTATCTGATAATAATCCTGGAGGAGGACTTTTAAAAATACACAGGTTGAAAAAATCAGAGAACCGAGCATGATAAAGGTAGTCAAGGGGTAAAGGCGTTCGCTGATAACGGCTGGTTGCAGAGCCATGAA
>DVLE01000010.1 GCA_018715645.1 Candidatus Merdisoma merdipullorum | reverse complement strand
GCGTTTGAAAAGGCACAGGGAAAGACTGTGCGGCGTACTGGCCCTTCTGATTCTATTGGCGTCTGCGGCTGCCTGCGGCAAAAGCGCCGCGGACAGATGGCAGGAGCAGTATGATCTGGGGCTGCGCTATCTGGAGGAAGAAAATTATGAGGAAGCTGTCGTAGCCTTTACGGCGGCCATCAAGATCGATCCAAAACAGGCGGACGCCTATCTTGCCCTTGCGGATGTCTACGTCCTTCAGGGCGATTATGAAGCTGCCCTGACGCTGCTGCAGAACGGTCTGGAACAGACGGGCGGAGACGCCGGAATCGAAAGCAAAATCGCGGAGATCCAGGCGGCGCAGCAGAGCGTTCAGGAGACGGAGACGGAAGAAGTGCAGGCTGGCGGAACGCCGGGAGAGATAATAGCGGCTGAAAATATATCTGTCAGCAATTTTTCCTATGACTTTGTAACCGAAGGAGTTGTAGTCGAGAATAATGAAGACGCCGTAGGCGGTATAACTTTGCATTTTACTGTGGAGGGACCCGAAAACGTGCGGCAGGTACTGATTTGCTCCTGGTCTGAGAGCGGCTTCGATCCGGAAATGATCGAAACTTCCCTGTCAGGAGCGCAGGAAGCTTGGGCGGCTCTGGAAGTGCATGGAGGAACGCCGCCGTTTGAGGAAAATCCATCGTTTCCTGTCTATGCGGAGGATTCCGGAAAAAGCTTTGACGTTTTGCTTGCGGGGAGAGATGAAGACGGATACATTGCAGGTTATACCATCGCTTCCGTAACGATACCAGAGCTGTAAAAACAAGCAAAAGGTAAATGAAAATCTTAAAAATGGAATGAAGTAAGGTACGGCTTGGGAGGCGGACGGCGACAGCCGCCCGCCTGTATGTCTTTGAGGGAGGAGACAGGGTTATGGGAAAAGGAAGGAAACGCTTTTATGGGCTTGGCATGATACTGCTTTCGGTATGTTTTGTATTATGCGGAGCGTGTGGAAAAAGCGTTGAAACACAGATCGCAGAACAGTTGGAATTGGGAGAGAAATATTTGGAAGACGAAAAATATGAGGAGGCTGTTGTAGCTTTTCAAAAGGTTATTGAGTTAGATGAGAAAGAGATCCGGGCATATAGTGGCTTGTTGATGATATATCAAGTAACAGAAGATTTTGATAATGGAAATAATGTAATTCAGACAGGACTTTCTGTTTTGGAACAACTAAAGGAGGAAACTACCGCTAATGAGGAAATAAATGGAAGTCAAATTGAATTTTTAGAGGCAGCAAGAGATTTTTATAAGGAAAATGGCGAAAAGGAAAAGCTTTATAAAATATTACAGCTTTTGCTGGAGCTGGATCCTCAAAATAAAATATATCAGGAAAATATATCAGCAATAACTTATCCGGAAGGGTACTATGCTGATTTATCAGAACCACAGATATACAAAGAATATATGGAAAAAATAAAATATCTGTATTCGATATATGAAAACTCAGGAGTAGATGCAGTAAAAAAATACTTAAAAGAGAATGTGGAATATTTTCATTTATCGGGGAGAGAAGATGCAATCTATGTAAATGCTTTTATTGAAACAGAATTTTATTATGGCGCAAAAATATATTATGGAGAAACAGATGAGTTAGGTTGGCCTTCCGGTTCTGGTATTGCACTCTGTCATGACAATGGGGAAACTCTTTTTTGGATTTATGCAGGTAATTGGGAAAACGGGCAAAGAGAAGGAGAGGGAAGTTATTTTTCTGTCAATAATGCAGGTGAATTGAGCGCCTATGATGGAGAATGGAAAAATGATAAGCCAAACGGAAAGGGAGTCATATATAGAGAACAAAACGAGAGTACTTTTGATGGAAGTTTTACGGATGTTTTGTATTCATACGAAAAATGGACAGGGACGTTCACAGACGGATACTATGACGGAGAATTTGTAGAAGAATATTCAGGTCCTGAAGACTATGAGGCTACAGGACATGTTGCGCGGCGATTGTCTGAATTTAACATGGGAGCACCTGTGCCGATCGAAGAAGGACTGGTAGGATTTGTTTTTCGAGATTTTCAAGTATTTATAGAACCATTGCAGATTTATCAAGATGATAATTGTATAGTGTGCAGAGGATGCGAAATCTGTATTGAGGCTGGAAGTGTAGAGGCTATATTGGGGGTTAATGTTGATCATTATATGCCTATGATGATGGCGTTAGATTCTAAATGGAGCGTATTTGGTGGGTTTGAAGAAGATTTGTAACTGGGAAGGATTATCTTATTATACATTCAATTCAAGCGAAAGGAGTACAACATAGAAATGAAAAAGAAAGTAATAGGTTGTATTTTCTTTGTAATCATTTTAGCATTTGCGGCCTGCGGTAAGAATACACAGACCTGGCAGGAGCAGTATGATCTGGGAATGCGTTACCTGGAAGAACAGAACTACGAGGAAGCTGTCGTGGCATTTACGGCTGCGATTGAGCTTGATCCGAAGCAAGCGGACGCCTATGTTGGTCTTGCCAACGCTTATGTAGGAACGGAAAATTATGAGGAGGCTTCCGGGGCAATTCAGGAAGGAATAGCCGCCTGCGGTGAAACAGAAACCTTTACGAGACTTGCGGACAACATCTCTTTTCTGCAGTCGGGAGAAACGGGGATAAAGATTACCTCTTTTTCTTTTGACAATGCGAAATACCTGGCGGGAGAGGCCACAGAGTTTCTGGTATCGGTTATCTATCGGTGTCCGGATGAACAGGAATATATTTTGATGATCGGCGCGAATACGCAAGAAGCCGAGAGTTTTCATATGCTGGATGAGGACTTTGCCGTCACGGGCTATGGATATTATCAATTCCGTGTTTCGATTGTGCCTGTCCAATGGGATGAAAGTTACTTTGGCATCTATGTCAATTTGTCAGAGGCAGATCATGGAGATACATGGACGCCCTTTAGTTCTGACGTGCTGTATATTGATCCGGAAGGAAATCTTATCGGCGACTTGGCCGAAAACATACAAGGCGGCGCATAGTACAGAAGAATAATTCAATTAAGGCGAGAGGGATAAATAAGAATGAAAAAGAAAACGATAGGTTGCATTTTCATTGTAATCATTTTAGCATTTGCGGCCTGCGGAAAGAATACGCAGACCTGGCAGGAACTGTACGATTTGGGAGAAAAGTATCTGTTAGAGGAAAATTATGAGGAAGCCATCGTGGCTTTTACCAGTGCGATTGAGCTTGATCCAAAGCAGGCAGTCGTCTATGTGGGACGGGGTGATGCTTACGCTGCACATCAGGACGTTGAAAATCATCTGGAACTGGCTCTTGCGGATTACAGTCAGGCGCTGGAACTTGATAATTCTATTCCGGAAGCATATTTGGGAATGGCAGATGTCTATATTCAGCAGGAGAACTATGATGAGGCACTTGACATTCTGCAGAAGGGACATGAGATTACAAACTCAGAAGAAATTCTGGAACAGATAAATGCGGTTGAAGAAATAAAAAATGAGTATGAAAATGAAAATATGGCGAATGAAACTGTGGAAAGTACGTATGAAGGCCCAGGAGAGCTTTACTTTGAAAACGAAGCTCTTACAGTTGCAAAGACAGGCGAGAATGCGGGGATTATTACGCTTAGATTTGGCCAGGAGCTTTTGCCGATAACGCAGCATACCCTCATTGATGTTGATATTATTGGTCCTACAGTGGAATTTACGGAAGATATGATGGAATATGGCGGCACTTCTATGTATTATTCACTGGATATGACATGGCCTGCCGAAAATTTTGAGACGGACAGAAATCTGGAAACTTATGATTGCAACTTCTATCATTGGGTTTATTTTGAAGACTCTGATGATTCCTATGCTTTCGATCCTTATGGGACTGTAGAAATAGTGGAATACACAGAGAACAGCATTACATGGAGTTTTCAGGTTTTTGACGAATATCCATTTGATTTTGATGAGATTGATGCGTATAGGGTACATCTTCAGGGCGGAAATTATCCGGATGAAGGTAACGGTTCTTATAGTTATAATAGGGAATATCTTGTAGTAAATGAAATGTAAATGATACGAAATATACAAGGTGAGATGATATGTTACGAAAACGATGCGGAACGCTGGGAGTGATCTTGCTGACAGCTTTACTGGCAGCCTGCAGCAAAAGCGCAGAGGAGAGATGGCAGGAACAATACGATCTGGGCCAACAGTATCTGCTGGAAGAAAATTATGAGGAGGCCATCGTGGCCTTTACGGCTGCCATTGAGATTGAGCCGAACCAGATAGATGCTTATCTGAATCGCGCGGAGGCGTATCTTTTGTCTGGGGAATCGGAAGAAAGTATCGCGTTGGCGCTGGCGGATTATCAACAGGCTTTGAATCTGGATGATACGCTTGCCAAAGCCTATCTGGGGATTGCGGACGCTTATTCCTGGCAGGGAGAGTACGATGCCGCGCTGGAGATTTTGAATGAAGGGCTTGATAAGACAGGGGGAGACCTGTCTATTGCGGCCCGGATAGAAGAAAATCCTTTGTCTGGCTGGCAGGAGGCTTATATCACATATCTGGAAGGCATTGAAAGAACGTATGATGAGTATCTGGGCGTCTATTTAGATGTTTATATGCTGGTAAATATTAATGGAGACAGTGTGCCGGAACTGTTCATTAACTTTGGAACCGGAGCGGCCGGCTCAGTCATTTGTACGTACTTTGATGGAAGTGTGATTGAGCAGGCAGTATCTTCCTTGTCGTTTATAGAAGGAAAGAATCTTTTTATGGACTCAGGCGGAAGAATGGATGTGTATTATGACGATATATACTGTATTGAAAATGGAGCGTTCATTTCTCTTGGCGAAGGGGACTATGGAGCGGAAGATAATGCCAACATTCAATACGATTCAGACGGGAACCCGATTTATGATTACTACTGGAACGGCATACAGGTTTCTTCTGCAGAAGAATATCAAAATCTGTTAAATGAGGTCTATGATTTAGAACAGTCCGTGTCGTTTTATGATATGGTCGAATATGACAGCGATTTGAGACGGAGCATAGGAGAAAATGTTTATGATTATGAAGGAATTTTGGAGGCGGTAAATAACTATTCAGCAAATCGGGAGATAGCTGGAAATCGAGTTTCCTCCGACTCCGCGGAGTTGTTGGAAAACAGACTCAGAACGACAGAATATACCAGCGCAGGAGAGGTCCTTAATTCTATAGAATTTAGCTACAGCGCGGATGGTATGCTGGCTTCCGTCGCGGCTTATGATTCTTCTGGCAGTCAGACCGGCTATGTGGACATAACATATGATGAATTTGGAAATCCATTGACTTGGTATTATACATATGAATTTGGCAATATAGGTCGTCTGGAATGTAAATATGATACGGACGGAAACAGGATAAAGGAAAAGTATGGAGCCGATTCTGCTTACTGGTATCAGTATGATTCTCAGGGAAACCAGATCCGGTGGGTACGTTATGACAGCAATGGCAATCTTAGCGCTTCTGCGACGCGGAAATATAATGCGCAGGGTATTCTGGAAAGAAATGAGGAATATGGCGCAGATGGCCAGATGGATTGGTACTTTACCTATGAATACGATTCGCAGGGAAACCTGATAAAAGAAAATTGGTATCAGCAAAACGGAGAATTAAATGGCTATTATCTGTATGAATATGATACGGCAGGGAATTGTGTGAGCTATAGCCAATATAATCCGGACGGCCAATTATATTGGCTCAATACTTATGAATACGATGCAGATGGAAACTGTACTGGTTATGACGAATATGGTTCAGACGGGACTCTGATAGGCAGAGTTCTAAATGAATATTAAAATTCAGGTGGCTGTTATGGAAAAGAAAAAATGTTTGATAAAAATGGTATATAGCATATTAAGTGTATTTATTCTTTCCGTTGTTTTAGTTTCCTGCGGGAAAAATTCAGCGGAGAGATGGCAGGAACAGTATGATCTTGGAATGAAATATATGGAAGAACAGAATTATGAGGAGGCTGTCGTGGCCTTTACGGCTGCCATTGAAATCGATCCGAATTATGCGGACGCCTATACGGGCCGTGGTAATGCGTACGTCTTCTCAGGCGAGACGGAGGAGCATCTGGCACAGGCTCTGGCAGATTATCAGAAAGCGTTGGAGCTGGACGAGGCGAACGTGGCTGCTTATCTTGGAGCCGCGGATATTTATATCCGCCAGGGGGATTATGAAGCGGCTCTGGAGATCCTGAATGAGGGGCTGGAGAAGACAGGCGGGAATGAAGAAATTGCCGCAAAGATTGAAGAAGTGGAATCGGGCAACATCACGGATTCTTCCGGGAATATACGCAGGCGCAGCAGCTATGATGAGACGGGGGCTCTTATCTGGTATCAGGAATTTACCTATAATCCGGATGGGACAACGGCTACAGCGACTTCTTATGATGGATCCGGAAATCAGACGGGCCATGTGGATCTGGAGTACCGTGAGGACGGAAAACAGTTGACCGGAGTTAACTACTCTGCAGTAGGAGGAGAAGTTGGACCGGCAAAAAGTGAATATGACGAGGCAGGTAATTGTATCAGAACCGACTATTATGATGAAACAGGGGCGCTGATGTTTTCTGATGAAAATACGTATGACAGCGAAGGGAGGCTTTCTGGTTATACGCGGTATGATGAGAATGGGGAAGTGGAGGTAATATCTGAGAAAATATATAATGCACAGGGCAATATGGAAAGAGATAACAGATATTCCCCGGACGGGCAGCTTTCTTCTTATTATTTATATGAGTATGATGCGGATGGAAAGCTCATTCAATATGGTATCTATAATGCAGACGGGAGCTTATCATGGCGTAGTGTCAGTGTCTATGATGAGGACGGCAACTATATCGGTTATGAAGAATATGACGGTGAAGGAAATTTAATTCAGTCTGTTAGAAATTCATAGCGGTAACGGGGGAATTGATAATATGAGAACAGGAATTTATGGTTTGCTGGTTCTGCTGCTGCTTGGTACTTTGGCGGCCTGTGGTAAAAGCGCGGCGGAGAGATGGCAGGAGCAGTATGATCTTGGAATGAAATATCTGGAAGAACAGAATTATGAGGAGGCTATTGTAGCCTTTACGGCTGCCATTGAGATTGATCCGAATCAGCCGGACGCTTATATTGCTCTGTCGGATATTTATGCTGTTTTGGACGATATTGACAACCAGCGGGCAATTCTGGAACAAGGCATAAAGGCCACAGAAGATGAAGATATTAATTTGCGATTGGAAAATCTGGAAGGCTCTCAGAACAGTAGCGAAGATGAATCGGTTTACGATTATTTTCAGATTCAAATGGCATCAGATGGATTGGATGTGGACGCCAAAGATCTAATGGTTCATGTGCAAGATAACCGGACTGCAACTATTACAATCAGTAGTATTCCTCTACAGGAAAGTTATCTTACGAATCTGGCATCCAGTACAGAAAACATGACTGAATATTCTTATAAAGTAGATATTATGGGGCAGCAAACTACTTACAGAGTAGCTACTGCTTCCTGGGCGTTTGAACCAGGAGCTGAAGAAGAAAAGACTTTGGCGGATTTGCAACATTCGGTTTGGATAGATACCGGAGACACTTTTCATCGAATTGGCGATGCGCAGATGACTTATACAGAGGATAGCATTACATGGACGTTTAGCGTGCCAGAAGAATATGCTTTTGATTTTGCTAATGTAGAACAATATGTGGTTAATATATATGATGTTTCTCAGAATTTGAGTTTGTCAAGAACTTATACACTGGAATAAGCATCGAAGGTTCTTTGATTAATTTCAAAGGTGGAGGAATGCGGCCATCTATCGGACATTTTAAAGAACGGAATAAAATGTTACAAAATCATGAGGGAAAGGAGCTTACAATGTCAAAAAAGTGCTATACGATAATCATAGGGCTGATACTCGTAATGTTTGCGGTAACGGGCTGCAATCAAGATGTTTCCTCTCAGATGAAGGAGCAGTTGGCGCTTGGTCAGAAATACCTGGAGGAAGATGATTATGAACAGGCTGTGGTTGCGTTTAATAAAGTGATTGCATTGGATGAGAAGCAAATCGAGGCATATATCGGACTGGCGGACGTGTATATGGCCCAGGAAGAATTTGAACAGGCCCAGGCTGTACTGGCGGAGGGACTAAATAAATGTGAGGATTCCGGATTGATTCAGGAAAAAATAAAGGAAGTGGAGGAACTGATTCAGGCCCAGGAAGCTGCCGCGGTCTCTCAGGCTGTAGATGTGAAGCTTCAGGAGCTTGGAGGCTCGCTTGGCTATATAGACGCTTCAACTTACACAACGGAAAAGCAGGGAATCAGCAGCTATGTATTGTGTGATGTGGATGCGGATGGAGTGGATGAACTTCTGGTTACTTATATGTCGGGTGTTTTTTCAGATATGTCAAGCGCTTCCTCTGGAGTTTTGGATTCCTGTGATCTGTGGGCCTCTCTGTATGATTATCAGGATGGGCAAATGATTCTGACGGCGGAACAGCAGATTGGGAGGGTTGATTACTGTGACGCCATGACAGTACGGCTTATTTTCAGTGAGCAGCAGGCTGCTTTCTGCATTGTGACAAATGAAGAATTAATAGGCGCCTATACTGGCGTGAGAGAGTTTGTAAGTGAGCTTTATAAAATCTCAATCGATGGGATAAAGCTTCAAAGGCATTGGTCTCAGAATAGTATGGAGAATCTGAATGATTCGCCGGACAGAATTATCGCTGAAATGCAGCGGGTGGGAATCCCCTACATAGATATGAATTATTTTAGTTACGGGACAGAATATGCTTCGGACGCTGAAGAACAGATATTATATCAAAATACTGTCGGCACGCAAGGAACCGACGTTGACGCTGTTGAAAGAGAGTATGGATTATATTTTTCTACTTACGAAGAATTAAATGCATTAAACGGCACAAATGAATTTGGCGTCGGGCAGGAAGAATACCAACTGCTCAAGGCCAGGACCGAGCTTGGCATAGAAGAAAATGATTTCAAAGAATCTGTGCGGGACGTGCTTTGCGTAATAGAAAATTTATACAGGGACAGCAATGGCGTCGAGCTAGATCGGAGCAATCGTATTGAGGGGCCTGGTTATCCGGCATATGATGATTTTTACGCAGAGGCGATTGGCTTCCATTCGATGGACGAGGTCAAAAATTATGTTCATTCTATGGTAAGCGACAGCCTTTATGAAGAATATTTCGATGAAGAAACCTATATGGAGATCGACGGAAAGGTATATTTAAGATATTCTACCGTAGCTGGCGGCAAGATGGATATGGACAGTCTGGAAATTGAAAGTGTGGAGGATGATATATACAAAATTTCCATAGACGAATATCTGGGCCAGGAATATTATTTGAATACTGTACTGGTTACCATACAAAAAACAGATGATGGCTGGAAAGCGCTGGAAGCTGAGCGAAATGCCATTGATAAGGGATATACAAGAAGATTTGGCGGAACAGAGGGAGATTTTATCTGAGCGACAGAGGGAGGAGTATGAATGATGCGAAAGCTGAAATGGCTGCTGTGCTTGATGGTGTTGATGGTTTTTCTTCCTGCCTGCGGCAAAAGCACGGCCGAAAAATGGCAGGAGCAGTACGACCTTGGAATGAAATATTTGGAAGAAGGTGACTATGAGGAAGCTATTGTGGTTTTCACGGCAGCCATTGAGCTTGCTCCTAAGCAGGCGGAACTCTATCTGGGGCTTGCGGAAACCTATATTGTCCAGGGTGATTTTGAAACCGCGAGAGAGATCCTGCAGGAAGGATATGATGCCACTGGAGATGAAAGCCTGAAGGCGAGGATTGAGGAATTGGACAGTGGAACCATTTCTGACTATTGGGGCAATACACTGAGGATGAGTCACTACGATGAAAACGGTCAACTGCTCTGGTATCACCAGTGGGACTATAATGCACAGCATATCCAGCAGGGAATCACCTGTTATGACGCGTCAGGGACTCCGGTGGCCCACATAGATTATGAATATGACGAAGCGGGACGACAAATCGTGGATAATGGAGGATATGACTTCTCTAACGGTATTTTCAGCCGTGTGGAATATAGGTATGATGACAGTGACAGGATTATGGAAAGAATCGATTTTGATGTGCTGACAGGAGAAAAGATTGGCAGTTATGCCTATACTTACGACGGCGAAGGAGAAGAATGTATCCAGACAGATGAATATGACGCTGAGGGCAATTTGCAGTCATACAGCATCTATGAGTATGACGGAGAGGGAAATACAGTGCGGCAGACCGCTTATAAACCAGACGGAGAAATAGATTTTGACTGGTATTATCAGTATGATGAAGCAGGAAACCGCGTGTATTACGAGGCCTTTGATGGGAACGGTAATCTTTATGACGTTGCAGAATGGGAATATGACGAAGACGGGACATTGATTCGGGCTACCTGGTACGATGGAGAAGGAAATAAGACAAGCGAGACTATTTTCAACTGAAAGCAATGAAAATAGGACTGTGCGCTTAAAGTGCAGAGGAAGGAGTATGGATGATGCGAAAGCTGAAATGGCTGCTGTGCTTGATAGTGTTGCTGGTTTTTCTTCCGGCCTGCGGCAAAAGCACGGCCGAAAAGTGGCAGGAGCAGTACGACTTAGGACAGCAATACCTGTTGGAAGAAAACTATGAGGAAGCCATCGTAGCTTTCACGGCGGCCATCGAGATCGATCCGAAACAGACGGACGCTTACATAGGGCGTGGTGACGCTTACATTCTGTCGGGCGAGACGGAGGAACATCTGACGCAGGCCCTGGCGGATTATCGTCAGGTATTGGAGTTGGATGAGAAAAGTATATCCGCCTACCTTGGAATCGCGGATGTCTATATCCGTCAGGGAGATTATGACGCGGCCCTGGGAATCCTGAATGAGGGATTGGAGAAAACCGGGGAAAATGAAGAAATCGCGGCCAAAATTGAAGAAATTGAATCGGGGAATATCACGGATTCTTCTGGAAAACTACGAAGACAAAGCAGTTATGACGAATCTGGAGTTCTTCTTTGGTATCATGAATTTTCTTACGATGAAGAAGCAATACGGACGGCAGTTACTTCTTTCGACGGAGCAGGAAATGAGACAGGTCATGTAGACTTGAGATACAACGAAGCCGGTCAGATGCTGACAGGTTATTCATATGTTTTAGATGGGACAGGGCGAGTGTGTTCTAATGAATATGAATATGATGAGTCAGGCAATTTAATTCAGAGTAAGCATTATAATCCTGATGGAGAAATTGATTATACGATAGTTTATGAATATGAATCAAACGGAAATAGAAAAAGCAGTTGGTATGATTCATCAGGTGAATTGTCTATGTCTGGAATCGTAGAATACGACGAACAGGGCCGTGTACTAAAAGACAGCCGATATGATGCGGAGAATGAATTAATATATTATTACAGATATGAATATGACGGGGACAAACTTGTTCAATATGGAGTATATGAACCTGATGACCAGATAAGAGAACTCTGGGTATATCAGTTTAATACGGCAGGGGAGAATATAGGATATATTCGATATGATAGCAGTGGAAATATAATAGAATCCGTTGTAAATGAATAATGAAGGAGGAATATCATGAAAAAGAAAGTTATAGTTTATGTTTTGGCTGTTATTGCTTTATTACTGGCGGCCTGCGGCAAAAGTACGGCTGAAAAATGGCAGGAGCAGTACGACTTAGGCCAGCAATACCTGCTGGAAGAAAAGTATGAGGAGGCTATTGTGGCTTTCACGGCGGCCATCGAGATCGATCCAAAGCAGGCAGACGCCTACATAGGACGTGGTGACGCTTACATTCTGTCGGGTGAGACGGAGGAAATTCTTGCGCTTGCTCTGGCGGATTACCAGACGGCGCTGGAGCTGGATGGAACAAAGACAGCGGCTTATCTTGGAATTGCAGACATCTATGTCTCGCAGGGAGATTACAGCAGCGCTTTGGAAGTACTGGAAACCGGCCTTTCTCAGGTGAACGAATCATCTGCGCTTGATGAAAAGATACAGGAGATACAAGAACTGATACAGGAGAATTCTGCTGAGGAAAGCTCATCCGGAGAATCATCCACAGAAGCTGCCGATTCTGGGGCGAACTCGCCTTTTGAGCCCTCTGACGGCTCACTTGGAGGAACGCTTGCAGTTCGCGATTTCAGTTACGAATACCTGGAAGGCGGTGTTGAGTCCGGAGGCGTGATATTTGGAGAAGGAAGGATGCACATTTTCTGTACGATCGAGGGTCCTGAGAACCTTCGGGGTATTGCTATATACGTTTCGGATGATCTCGCTGCACTTCAGGGTTCGGAACTGGAGGAGATCGTCGCAGCCAGGCTTCAGACTCCGTATGACACTTATGAGGAGCAGCCCCCGTTTACCTTTGAGGAGGATATTGAAATCTATCTGGAGGATAGCGGGCTGACCCTTTATGTCTTGCTGATCGGCGTGGATGAAGCGGGAAATGCGGTGGATTATGCAATCTTCCCCGTGGAGGTCCCGGATATTGCGCCGGAAATGGAAGGAGTAGAGGGAGAGGATTATTTCACGCTCTTTTAAAACCTGTCTGCTGATGAATATTGCAATTACTTTTGATTCATAATACAATAATTACATGCGATATTTTATAATTGCGTGCAGAAAGTTGGTGTTTCCTTGAATAAAAAAGAAATTGCAAAAAAAGTACTTGAAAATAAGGGTGGTATTGCAAAAACTGCTGATTTTACGGCAGAAGGCATGAAGAATTATGATGTGGCTGTGCTTTGTAAAAAAGGTTTTATCGAAAGGATCCGGCGAGGTGTGTATCAGTTTCCGCAAAGTAATCAAATTACAGAGGAACAGTTGATACGAGAGCTTCTCCCACAGGGAATTGTATGTGTGGAATCTGCCTTGTTTCATTATGGATATAGTGATTTTGCTCCCCGTGAATGGTCTGTTGCCGTACCAAGAACAGCGTCTCGTTCTGTAAAAAGGATAGAGGAATTTCCGATAAAAGCTTACTATATTCAAAAGCAGCTTTTTCAGATAGGCAAAATCACAGATGATTTTAATGGCGTTGCTCTTGCCGTATACGACCGGGAACGCACAATATGTGATTGCTTTAAATATAGGACAAAACTTGACAGCGAAACTTTTAATAAGGCTGTCAAAGCATATTCAGCCGATAAAAATAAAAATCTTGCGAACCTCTCAAAGTATGCAAAAGAAATGAAGCTTTATGCAAAAGTTATGAATGTAATGGAGGTACTGCTCAATGGCTGATATTGCTGCATCTGTGCTTGCAAGATTAAAAAATAAGGCGAAAGAAAGCGGAAGAAGCTATCAGCTTTGTCTGCAGCTTTTCTGCCAAGAAGAATTTCTGCGCCGTTTGGAACTGCCAATAGAGAGTGGATGTAAACGGGAGGAAATGAAAGCGCCGGAAAGGAGTGAGTACAGTGAATGATACGGTTCAACAAGATGAAAGGCCGGAAGGTACAGTGGTTCTGTCAGGAAAATACGAGCTTATCAGGCATTTTGACGCTGCAGGCCGGCAATAATCGAATAACGGATATTAGCGCGCTCGAAAGCTCGGCTGATTTACTGTATCTGGATCTGAGGAGCAATCAGCTCATGGATATTTCTGTATTAAACCGGCTGAACAGGACGGATGGCTTGTATCTTTGCCTGGAGCACAATCAGATTCAGGATTTTTCACCTCTGCCAGTCGAAGGTGCTGGGATGTATGAACTTCTTTCCTTTTACGATAATCCGGTGACGGTATATCCTGATTTCCAGGCACTGGAGACAAAGGAGGAGAACATACTCTGGCAGGCGTAATCTTTGAACTTGAGGGACTGGCAAAGGCGCTGTCCTGCCTGACGATCAGCCGCTGGAGCATGGGAGCGTTCTGCGCCACAGCGAATCTGGAAGAAATGCCTTACGACGGTGAGCTTCCCTGGGAGTACGGCGCGACTGCGGAAAATCTGCTGCAGCTCTGGGGAATCCTGCTGGGATTTTCTATCCTGTACGGAATCATCGGCACGATTTTTCTGGAATTTATCGACAGGGACAAAAGATAGGGCGGCAGAAGAACAGGCTGCCTGACTGTATCAAGGGAGTAGTTTCCATGAAATTCAAAGTTTCATGTGAAGATAAAAAGGAGGATATGAACATGAAAAGAAAATTGATGACACTGGTAGCGCTGGCTGGCCTGATAGCTGTATCAGGGGGGGGGCTGCGGGAAGCAGGTAAAAAGCGGGATGGAGGCTGCCTTAGAGGAGCGTGGCATTTCCGGGTTTGAGGATGTAGTTTCCTCGGATAATTTCGAGGCGGAATATTCTCAGATGACAGAGGAAGATCTGAAAGAGAGCTATGAAGCAGGATTCTACTTCGACTCTGTGGAGTACTATTATGATTCCAGTGAAGAAGCGATAAGCGGAGCCAGAGAATACGCCGAGTACCTTCTTAGCCTGGAAGGAGCGGAACTAACGTCAGATTTTACGGCGGACGAGATCTTTACCAGCGAAGAAACGGCGGCGGCTGTCATTGAAGTGAGCAGAGATGAAGATTTTATCCTGACCTTTTACGGAGTGTTTGAGGCGGATGGGAGAGAGGGACAATATGCCCTGGAAAATTCCGTGCTGATCACAGCGCCGGTGGATTTGGAATAAGAGCGCTTTGAAGCGCAGGCGACAGGCGGGCGACGAAAGCCGCCCGTTTTGTCTGGCTTTAAAAGAGGAATGAGGATTGAAAATGGAACGAAATTTGAATTTAAGGAAAAGGGCAAGAAAACTGTGTGGCGTGCTGGGAATCCTGACGCTGTTAGCTCTTGCAGCGGCCTGCGGCAAAAGCACAACTGAAAAATGGCAGGAACAGTATGACCTGGGCCAGCAATATCTGTTGGAAGAAAGTTATGAGGAAGCCATCGTGGCCTTTACGGCGGCCATTGAGATCGAGCCGAATCAGGCGGACGCTTACATAGGCCGTGGTGACGCTTACATTCTGTCCGGTGAGACGGAGGAGCATCTGGCGCAGGCTCTGGCGGATTATAGGCAGGTATTGGAGTTGGACGAGACGAATGTGTCCGCTTATCTTGGAATCGCGGACGTCTGTATCCGTCAGGGAGATTATGATGCGGCCCTGGAAATTTTGAACGAAGGACTGGAGAAAACCGGGGAAAACGAAGAAATCGCGGACAAAATAGCGGAGATGGAATCCGGCAATATTATGGATTCCTCAGGAAATGCCAGAAGAATGAGCAGCTACGACACTTCAGGGACTTTACTCTGGTATCACGATTATACCTACGACGAGGAGGGGAGACAGGCGTCCGTCGCTTCTTATGACGCTTCGGGCAGTCAGACCGGGTATGTAGAGATGGCTTACAATGAAGCCGGACAGAATCTTGTGGGGTACTGGTATCCGACATCGAGCGGCGAGGTGGGGAGCCAGGTTATTGAACGGGACGCTTCTGGAAATGCGGTTCGGGAGACGTTCTATGACGCGCAGGGTTCCATGACAGACTATCAAATCAATCAATATGATTCAGCGGGGAATCAGATTCTGTCAAAACAGTATGATTCGGAGGGAGAACTGACAGAAACGACGGAATATGAATACGACGCGCAGGGAAAGGAAACACGAAGAAGCTATTATACGCCGGATGGACAGTTGACAGGCTATTACATTACAGAATACGGCTTGGAAGGAAAACGGACACGCGAAAGCTACTATGGCGCAGAGGGACAGCTGGAAAGCTATCGGACCTATAATTATGATACTGAAGGAAATTATATCGGTTCTGAACGCTACGATGGGGACGGAAACTTGATCAGCTCTCAAACTTATGAAAATTAGTCTGCCGCATGAAAGGCGGAGGTAAACCTTAGAGCTAAGAGTCTGAAAACCTGTCGGGAAAAGTTTTCTCCTGAAATTTGCATCCGCACATCTATGTCAGACTACAAAGAAGAAGACTGGCTCATTCATCTGCCGTTGTACGCGATAGAGCTGATTGATCAGTTAATCTGCTGAGCTTGCAGACAAAAGAGAGGTTAAGCTTGTGGGCCTGCAGGATACGTATAAATGAAAAGTGACGCTTGTATTTTCAGTTATATCGTGCTATACTATTTTCGACATATGACGGAAACTAACCGGAGGTGATTCTATGGCCCGTCCCAGCCGATGCAGAAGAATCTGCTCTGAACCGGCTTATGAAAGCTTTATCCCGGAGGGGATTCCCTGTCAGGGACAGGTTATTCTGACCTTGGACGAATACGAGGTCATCCGCCTGATTGATCTGGAGAAGCTCACCCACGAGCAGTGCGCCCGGCAGATGGACATCTCCCGGACGACGGTGACGGAGATTTACGAGGCGGCCCGTGAGAAGATCGCGGAGTGCATCGTAAACGGAAGGCCGCTTCTCATCGCAGGTGGAAATTACCGTTTTTGCGACGGCTCGGCTGTTCCCTACTGCGGGAAGGTATGCCGCAGGACACAGGCGAATCCGGAAGTTCCGGCGAAAGGAGAGAATGAAATGAGAGTAGCGGTTACTTACGAAAACGGCGAGATCTTCCAGCATTTTGGACATACGGAGCAGTTCAAGATTTATGATGTGGAAGATGGAAAGATTACAAAAGAACAGGTCGTAGACACGAACGGAAGCGGCCATGGAGCCCTGGCAGGATTTCTTCTGGACCTGCAGGTGGATACTCTGATCTGCGGAGGCATCGGCATGGGAGCGCAGAATGCTTTGGCCGATGCTGGAATTCGTCTTTACGGCGGTGTAGCCGGCAGCGCTGATGAAGCGGTTAAGGCTCTGGCGGAAGGAACGCTTGCATACAATCCGGATGTACACTGCGACCATCATGAGCATGGGGAAGGCCATAGCTGCGGCCATGGCCATGGCGGGGATCATGAGTGCCGTCACGGAGACTGCGGACGGTAGGATATGAGATAGTATCCGATTCCCAGTGCGTCAGCCAGGAACCAGCCAATAGGCACGGACCACCAGATTCCCACGACGCCGAGAGCCGGGACTGCCGAGAGAGCATAGGCCAGGGCTACGCGGGTGCCAAGGGAAACTATGGTGAGTACTACGGACATACCCGGCTTTCCAAGAGCCCGGTAGAGGCCGTAGAGAAGGAACAGAATGCCTATCATAAAATAAAAGGCTCCTTCAATCCGCAGATAACGTACGCCTTCCGCAATGACAGCGCTTTCCGAGCTGTCGATAAAGAGGGACATCAAAGGCCTGGCGAAAAGACAGACACATAAGGAAATAAAAAGGCTGAAGGACACAGTCGTAAGGATGGCTGTCCGGATGCCTTTTTTTATGCGTTCCGTCTGCCGCGCTCCATAATTCTGCGCGGTAAAGATAGAAAAGGCGTTTCCGAAATCCTGGACCGGAAGATAGGCGAAAGCGTCGATTTTTACTGCGGCGGCGAAGGCTGCCATGATGGTCGTGCCAAAGCTGTTGACCAGTCCCTGTACGGCCAGAATTCCCAGATTCATAATCGACTGCTGCATGCAGGTCAGCGCGGAATAGCTGGTGATCTCCCGTATACGGCTTTTGCGCAGCCGGACGCCCTTTTCCTTGCGCAGAAGCTGCGGGAATTTCCGATAGGTGTAGACGGCGATTCCGAGTCCGGACACATATTGGGAAATGACGGTGGCTTCGGCAGCTCCGGCCACGCCCCGTCCAAGTCCGGCGACAAACCAGAGATCGAGAACAATGTTGAGTCCTGCCGAAACAGCGAGAAAGGCCAGAGGAATCACGGAATTTCCAAGGGAACGCAGCAGCGAAGCAAAAAAGTTGTAAAGAAAGATGCCGGAAAGTCCTGCAAAAATAACGCACAGGTATTCTTTCATCAGCGCTACCAGCTCCTTTGGGGTACGCAGAAACCAGATAATCCAGTCGATGCCTGCGAATACCAGGATATTCAATATGACCGTGACGACGCCCAGCAGGGCAAAGGAAGCAAGGATTCCTTCCTTCAGTCCGTGCGAATCCTTCTGGCCGAAGCGGATGGAAAATACGGTACCGCTTCCCATGGCAAGACCGAGAAGTACGGAGGTCAGAAAGGTCATCAGAGAAAAGGCGGAACCTACGGCGGCCAGAGCGTCGGCTCCCAGATAGCGGCCTACGATCAGTGTGTCCGCGATATTGTAGCACTGCTGCAGGAGGTCTCCCAGGATCATTGGAACCGCAAAGCGCAGCATCGTTTTCATAACAGGTCCGTGTGTCAGTTCGTTTTGCATTTTCAGCCCACAACTTTCTTTTTGAAATATTGAAATTAACATTCGTAATATATTATAAAAAAATCACGGACTTCTGTCAATCACCCCGGCCCCATTTCTTGACTTTCCCATTTGCGCCATTATATAATAGCGGTATTATATTACGTTGATTAGACCTTATAGTTCTTGTCAATGTGTAGCGCTGGAGGAGAAAGCAAATGTTTTTGGATGGATTGGATGAACTGGATCAGAAGATTGTTCGCCTCCTGATTCAGAACGCGCGGATGTCCTACTCTGAGATCGGGCAGAAGATCGGCATTTCCCGTGTGGCAGTCAAAATGCGGGTGCAGGCGCTGGAGCAAAAAGGCATTATCGAAGAATATACCACGATTATCAATCCGCAGAAGATAAGCGGAGGGATCTCCTGCTACTTTGAGATTGAGACAAGACCGGATACGCTTATGGAGGTGGCAAAACTGCTTCAGGACAGCGATACGATCACTCAGATTTACCGTGTCACAGGAAGAAACCGGCTTCATGTACATGCGGTAGCTTCCTCCAATGAGGAAATGGAAGCTCTGATGTACGGTACGATCGACAAGCTGCCTGGAGTTCTGGACTGTACGCATCAGGTAATCCTTTCCCGGATTAAAGACATCAAGGGACTGCGGCTTTGAGCCGAATGGACGACATCATATAAAGGAGACAAAAGCGATGAGAAAGCATATAGGGATGATACTGGCCGGATTTTTCGTTGTATGCGCCGCCGGATGCGCGGACGCTCAGACACAGCCGGAGGAAGCTGTCAGGGAAAGCACCGGGGAGGAGCAGACAGAGGAACTGACAGAAGAGGAATTGACAGAGGAGCAGCAGACAGAGAACGCAGCCCCGGAGACAGAACTGGCGGCTGCCGTCGGCAGTCTTTCCGAGGAGGAAAAGGATGCCTACCACTCTGTGCTTTATGATATTTATTTTAACCATCTGTTCCCCAATGGCAGAGAGTATGGATTTCAGGGAGACGATATATCTGAAAATCAATTTGCAGTATACGATGTGGATCAGGATGGAAGCTTAGAGCTTTTGATCCGCTATACGACTACGTATATGGCTGGTCAGGTGGAAATCGTCTACAATTTTGAGAGCGAGCTGGATATGGTTCGCGAAGAATTTATAGAATTTCCAATGCTGACCTTTTATGATAACGGGTATGTGACGGCAGGCTGGTCTCACGCCCAGGGAATTGAAGGAGATTTCTGGCCCTACACCTTATACCGGTACGATCCGGAAGGGGACGCCTATGCGGCTGTGGCGCAGGTGGAGGCCTGGGACAGTGATTTTGAAACGGACAACCAGGGAAATCCTTTTCCTGAAGAGGCCGACGTAAGCGGGGCAGGAATCGTATATTATATTACGCCGGAAGGCGAGGAGACGAAAGGACCGGCGGATCAGGCGGAATATGAGACATGGCTGGCTTCCTGGCAGAATGACGCGCAGGAAATGGAGATTCCCTGGGTGAGTCTGACGGAAGAAAATATTGGGCTTGTAAAAGATGCGGCGGAGTCGTGAGCCGTACTCTCTGAGACAGGGAGAAGGAAGGAAATATGTATCGGATTTTCATTATTGAGGATGATTTCTCTTTGGCGCTGGCCATGAAGAAGCAGATAGAAGCCTGGGGACATGAGGTGCGGTGCGTCAGGGACTTTCAGAATGTGCTCCCGGCCTTTGTGGAATATGATCCTCATCTGGTGCTTGTGGACATTATGCTTCCTTTTTTCAACGGTTACCACTGGTGCAGTGAGATTCGCAGGATTTCAGAGGTCCCGGTTATCTTCCTCTCGTCGGCTGCTGACAACATGAATATCGTTATGGCCATGAATATGGGCGGCGACGACTTCATCGCCAAGCCGGTGGATTTGAATGTGATGACGGCCAAGATGCAGGCCCTGCTTCGCCGGACCTATGATATGGGGAATAAGATCCCTGTGCTGGAGCACAGAGGAGCCGTGCTGAACCTGAACGACACCTCGTTGGTTTTCCGGGATCAGAGAGTGGAGCTTACCAAAAATGAATTTCGGATCCTTCAGACACTGATGGAGCATAGGGGAAAGGTGGTAAGCCGGGAGACTTTGATGACAAAGCTCTGGCAGATGGACGCCTATGTGGAGGAAAACACTCTGACCGTCAACGTAAACCGTCTCCGCAGAAAGCTTGAGGCTGCGGGACTTAAAGATTTTATAACAACGAAGGTAGGAAGCGGCTATCTGATCGAATGACGTCGTGTGAAGGAGGAAGAACATGAACAGGGAAAAAGGGTATGCCGTGTTTGGACGTTATCTTGCCGGGCGCAGAAAAATGCTGCTGCTTTTCCTGGCGTGTGCCGCTATCTTTGCCCTGGTCTTTTCTCTGTATGATCTGGAGACGGAGGCCGTGCTGTATGCCGGCGCGCTAAGCCTGCTGCTGCTTTTTCTTGTGCTGGCGGCGGATTTTTTCTGCTGCCTTGGCCGTCATCGCAGATATGAGGAGATATTGCGGAATCTCCCGTTGACGCCGGAGGAGCTTCCGCAGGGAAAGACAGTGGAAGAACAGGATCTGCAGAAGCTTTTCCTGGAGCTTAGCCGTCTTGGAAAAGAAGCGGAGACGCTATGGGAAGACAGGCGGCAGGAAAGTCTGGACTACTATACGACCTGGGTACACCAGATCAAGACACCCATTTCCGTTATGCGGATGATACTGGCAGGAGAAGACACAGAGGAGTATAGGGAGCTGTCGGCCGAGCTTTTCCGCATTGAACAGTATGTGGAAATGGTCTTAAGCTATCTGCGCCTTTGCGGCGATTCTTCCGACTATGTATTCCAGGAATACGATCTGGACAGTATTATCCGGCAGGCTGTTCATAAATATGCGCCATTGTTTGTTCGCAGGAAACTGAAACTTTCTTATACACCGGTTCAGGTCAGAGTTCTTACGGATGAAAAGTGGCTTCTTTTTATTCTGGAGCAGCTTTTGTCCAACAGTATTAAATACACCCCGGAGGGAAGCGTTACGATTGAAGTGACGCCGGACAAGATCCTGAAAATCTCAGATACGGGAATCGGGATCGCTGCGGAAGATCTGCCGCGTATTTTTGAGAAGGGCTTCACAGGCTACAATGGCCGGGCCGATAAAAAGTCCACAGGTCTTGGCCTGTACCTGTGCAAAAAGGCGGCCGATCGCCTCTCTCATGGTCTTACGGTGCAGTCGGAGCCGGGAGCGGGAACCACGGTCTTTCTCGATCTGCACACGGAAAAGCTTTCGGTGGAGTGAATTTCAAAAAAAAGCAGGAAGCGGCTGTCGCGGAAGCTTACAAAAATGTCACATCCATGGACCGGAATGTCACCTGTATGAATGGCGGCGTTCCGGCCTTTTCTGTTATCCTTTTATTATCCTCAGTTGACCAGGGCGCAGATGTCCCTGTCAATCAGGGATACCCTTGGTACATCGACGCTATGGATAAAAAAATGCAGGAGGCAGTATGTTATGGCAATTTTAGAGGCAAAATGCCTGAAAAAGATTTATACGACGCGCTTCGGCGGCAATCAGGTGCAGGCACTCTCCAATGTGTCTTTTTCCGTAGAAGAAGGAGAGTATGTGGCAATCATGGGCGAGTCCGGATCCGGAAAGACGACGCTTTTGAATATTCTGGCGGCTCTTGACAAGCCCACAGGAGGGGAAGTGATTTTGGATGGAAGGAGCCTTTCTTCCGTCAAGGAGAAGGAGATCTCTGCGTTCCGCCGGGATAATCTGGGCTTCGTGTTCCAGGAATTCAATCTTCTGGATACCTTTTCCATTCAGGACAATATCTTTCTTCCTCTGGTTTTGGCGGGAAAGGGGTATCAGGAGATGGCAGGCCGCATCAAGCCTCTGGCCAGAAAGCTGCAGATCGCGGACATTTTAAAGAAGTATCCTTATGAGGTGTCCGGCGGACAGAAGCAGAGGGCTGCGGTAGCCCGCGCCCTGATTACAAAACCCAAGCTTTTGCTGGCGGATGAGCCTACGGGAGCGCTGGATTCCAGAGCTACAGACAATCTGCTTCGGATCTTCAGCGAAGTGAACCGGGAAGGGCAGACGATCCTTATGGTAACCCACTCCACCAGGGCGGCCAGCCATGCGGGACGGGTACTTTTTATCCGGGATGGCCAGGTCTTCCATCAGATTTACCGCGGGGACGCGACCGAAGAACAGCAGTATCAGAAGATCTCCAATACGCTGACTCTGCTTGCGACAGGTGGTGAGCGTCATGCGTAGGGGATTTTTTGCGAAGCTGGCCGCCGGAAATATAAAAAAGAATGGGAATACGTATTTTCCCTATATTCTAACCTGCGTGGTGACGGTCATGCTCTATTATATCGTCAAGTCCCTGTCCCTGAATCCGGGGCTTCTGCAGATGGCGGGAGACCGGACTCTTGTGTCGCTCATGGAAATGGGTTCGGGGATCATCGGTCTGTTTTCCCTGATCTTTCTATTTTATACCAACAGCTTTCTTCTGAAGCGAAGAAAAAAGGAGTTCGGAGTTTTTTATATTCTGGGACTTGGAAAGAGGCATCTGGCGAAGACGCTGGCCTGGGAATCCCTGTACGTCTTTTTTCTCAGCATGGTCTGCGGCCTGCTCTTTGGAATGGCTCTGGATAAAATGATGTTTCTGGTGATCGGGAAACTCGTGCGTGCCGAGGTGTCTCTGGGCTTCTTTGTGTCTGCGGAAGCGTTGTGGGATACGATACGTCTGTTCGCCGTGATTTTCCTGCTGCTCTTTTTAAATGCAGTTCGTCAGATCCAGGTTTCCACTCCCATAAGCCTTTTGCGTGACAGCCAGGCCGGAGAGAGGGAACCAAGAACAAAATGGCTGCTGGCTATATTGGGCTTTCTTTGTGTGGGAATCGGCTATTATCTGGCAATTACAACGGAAAATCCGATTACCTCTGTCTATCTCTTTTTTATAGCGGTTCTTCTGGTCGTCGTGGGAACCTATCTTCTTTTTACAGCCGGCAGCATCGCCTTTTTAAAGCTTTTAAGAAACAATAAGGCTTATTATTACAAAACCAGTCATTTTATCAGCGTCTCAGGCATGATTTACCGCATGAAACAGAACGCTGTGGGACTTGCGAACATCTGTATTCTGTCTACGATGGTGCTGGTCATGGTGTCTGCCACAAGTTCTCTGATGCTTGGAATTGAGGACGTGGTAAATTCCCGGTATCCCTACGACTTCGTGGTCTATTCAAGAGAAGATTCAAAGGAGAACAGCGAGGCTCTGTTTGAACAGGTACGGGCATTTCAGCAGGAGCAGGGACTGTCTGTGACTGACGAGGTACAGTACGGGTATCTGGTATTTTCCGGTATAGAGGAGGGGGATACGTTCCAGGTGTCACGGGAGGGAACTCTTTTGGACACAAACCGCATCGTAAACCTGTACGTACTTACGCTGGAAGATTATAATGAAGCCGCCGGGACACCAATCTCGCTTGCGGACGGAGAGATTCTCCTTTATGACAGCCGAGGAAATTACAGCTATCCGACAGTGAAGCTTTTTGACCGGGAATATCAGGTCCGGGAGAGGCTGGAGGATTTTCCGGGAAAGGGACTTATGGCTTCCAACATAACGAGCAGCTACTTTATGGTCGTCCCCGATCAGGAAGAATTTAACGCGATTTATGAAAAGCAGAAGGCGGCGCTTTCAGACATTGCCAGCGAGCCGGAATACTTTTATGGATTCAATACGGACGAGAGTCAGGAAAGTCAGCTCGCTTTTTCGGAGACGCTGCTCCAGTTTTTGCAGAATGGTGATCTGAAAGGCTCTCCGGATGCAAGAGCAGGGGCGGACGCCATTTATCTGAAGCTGTACGGAGGCTTTTTCTTCCTGGGTCTGTTCCTTGGCACGCTGTTTCTCATGGCGGCGGTCCTGATTATTTATTACAAGCAGATTTCCGAGGGCTATGCGGACAGAGAACGCTTTGCGATCATGCAGAAGGTAGGCTTAAGCCGCAGGGAAGTGCGTTCGGCGATTCGGTCCCAGGTATTGACAGTATTCTTCCTTCCGCTGATTGTGGCAGGTATTCATGTGGCGGCGGCATTCCCGCTTATGGCACAGCTTCTGGCTCTTCTTTACCTGTCAAATACGGGACTTTACATGCTCTGTACGCTCGTCAGCTTCCTGGTATTCACAGTATTCTATGTGATCGTGTATCTGCTGACAGCAAGAACCTATTACCGGATCGTAAGCCGGTAAAAAATCTGTCCGGTAGCTCATTCCGTTTCTATATGGTATAATACTTGTAAAACGGAAAAGGGCCTGAACAGAATGAAAAATATTTACGACAATGTATTGCAGTTCAAAGGAACATGGAGAACATATCAGGAAAGGGTTCTGGCAGATTCACAGAAATATCTGCTGGACGGCAAGCTGCACATCGTGGCCGCGCCCGGTTCAGGAAAGACGACGCTTGGAATTGAGCTGATTCGCCGTCTGGGTGCTCCCTGCCTGATTCTGTCTCCGAGCATAACGATCAGACAGCAGTGGCTGGAACGAATTACGGAGGGCTTTCTTGCTTCCGACTGTGAGCCGGATGAAATCCTGTCAAATGATCTGAAACGGATGAAACCTATCACTGCCGTCACTTACCAGGCTCTCTATAGTGCCATGAAGCATTATCAGGGAGAGATGGCGGAAGACGACGGGACGGCCGGAGAGGATGAAACGCAGAAAGTCGAGTCCGTGGATTTTCGCGATTTCGATATTTTTGAGGCTGTGAAAGCCGCCGGCGTGAAAACCGTCTGTCTGGATGAGGCGCATCATCTGAGAAGCGAATGGTGGAAATCGCTGGAAGCTTTTATGAAGAAAGAGGAGGGGATGACTGTCATCTCTCTTACAGCCACTCCGCCCTACGACAGCACTCCGGGACAGTGGAAGCGTTATATTGACCTGTGCGGCCCCATCGATGAAGAAATCTTTACGCCGGAGCTGGTAAGAGAAGGAAGTCTCTGCCCTCATGAGGACTACGTTTATTTTAACTGGCCTGTAAAGGAAGAACTGGCGGAGATCAATGAGTATCAGAAGAAAACGGAGGAAATCAGAAATACGATTCTGACCGGAGAGCGTTTTGTCAGAATGATCGCCTCGCATAAGGGATTGCAAAATCCGGAGGAGTACAGCGATAAGTTCCTGGATAATCCGAAATATTTTTCCGCGCTTCTTATCTTCTGTCAGGCACAGGGAATTCCGTTTTCGCCTTATTTCAAAAAGCTGCTGGGAACTAAAGGAAAGCTGCCGGGATTAAATGACGACTGGCTGGAAACTCTGCTTCAGGGATTTCTGTATGAGGATGCGGATTCGTATCAGGTATCAGAGGAAGAAAGGAATCAGCTTGTCCGGGAACTGAAGGAGGCAGGGTGCATTTACCGGGGAAAGGTATCCCTGACCCACAAGGACGCGATGCAGAAACTGCTTGTCAAAAGCCGCGGAAAGATGGACAGTATCCAGCAGATCGCTGGGGCTGAGTACCAGGCGCAGGGCGAGAAGCTTCGCCTGCTGATCCTGTGCGATTACATCAAGAAGGATAAGCTGTCTATCGTGGGAACAGAACAGGATATGACGTCTGAGATCGGTGCCGTTCCTATCTTTGAGCATCTGAGAAGGAAACAGGAAGAAGGACTTCGTCTTGGGTGTCTGAGCGGCACGGTCGTCATTGTTCCGATGCAGACGAAGGAGAAGCTGGAAGGCCTTCTGGCAGAAAAAGGCTGCGAAGGGGTCTTATTGCCGCTGAAGGACAGCGGATATGGAAGACTTCAGGTGAAAGGAAAGAGTACTCCTGTGGTAGCGGCCGTGACGGAACTCTTTCGGCAGGGAGACATTCAGATACTGATTGGGACAAAATCTCTTTTGGGAGAGGGCTGGGACGCGCCTTGCGTCAATTCTCTGATTCTGGCCACCTACGTGGGCTCATTCATGCTGAGCAATCAGATGCGCGGAAGAACCATCCGGACAGATTCAGAACAGCCGGACAAGACGGGAAATATCTGGCATCTCGCCTGCATTTTTCCGCAGAAAAAAAGAGATAAGAAACATGCGGATTTTTCCGGCGATTATGAGACTCTGGTGAGAAGGTTCGATTCATTTTTGGGAATATCCTGGAAAGATCCCGTCATAGAGAGCGGAATTGGCCGTCTTGACATACCGAAATTTGATTCCCGTGACCAAATGGAAGCAGTCAATCAGATGATGCTTGCACGGGCCGCGGACAGAGAAAGTCTTCGCAGGCGTTGGCAGGAATCCTTAAGGGAAATCCGGGGCGATATGGAAGTGGAGCAGGTAGAGACCGTTCCAAGAGAGGAACTCAAGACCAGCTATCTGTTTATCCATGCGCTAGGCATAGAGATTCTGAATGTTATCCTGATGATTCTTCTGGAGTTTGGACAGGCTTTTATGCGAAGCGGCGGAAGGGACGCCATGCAGGCAAATCTCCTGGGGGTACTCATGCTCCTCCTGGCGGTCCTCATTGTCCGGTACGGCGTCATACTCTTTCGGTTCAGTACGCCGGAGCGAAGAATGAAATATCTTAGCCGGGCGGTGGCCAGGGCGCTTGCTGAGATTGGAGAGCTTGAAGATCCGGAATCCAGCAGGGCGGAAGTGGAATCCGCAGAAGGAATGCTGATTCATACGTATCTGAAAGGCGGAACCATGCGGGACAAGACCACGTTTGCCTGCTGCATGGAAGAACTGTGGGGAGTGATCGACAATCCCAGGTATCTGCTCATGCGAGATAAGAGACTCCTGGGAAGGAATGAATATTACGCTGTTCCGGAGATTTTCGGAAAGCAGAAAGAACGTGCGGTTATTTTTGAAAAGCATATACGGGGAGCTCTGGGAAGATTCCGCCTTGTCTATACCCGGACTTCGGAAGGACGTAAGATTCTGCTGCGGGCAAGGACAAGATCCTTTGTCAACAAAAATCAGAGAGCGCTGCTGGGAAAGAAGGTGGCGAAAGGAAAATATGAGTGAGTTGACCCCGGATCCTTTCCCAGGCTGTTCAGGAAATAGACAGAATCTCCAGGATTTTCAGAGAAAGCTGGAGGGCGAAACAAGTGTCATCGTCGCCCAGGGAAAGGGAAAATTTGTCTTCCAGCCGTGAGATACGGTAATACATGGAATTTTTATGTACGCCGGCCTGTTTGGCAGCTTTCTTGATGTTTTTCCCGCAGGAGAGGTAAAGGGTAAGATCCTTCAGGTATTCTGTATGATGCTGCCGATCGTAGGACTGCAGCCTCCGGAAGCAGCAGAACCAGATGATTTTGACAGACGATGCCTAAGGCGTACGTCAGCCTGTGCAGGAGTACCTCACGTATGTAGGATACGGTTGCCTGGGCGGTTTGCTCCGGAAAGCGGACAACTTCTTCTTCTTATCGTGGCAGCCACCTGACAGGAGGTGGGGTTGTGTCCAGACAGCGAAGCATGGAAGCGATCCTGGCTTCTGAATACGTGACGATCGGAGAACTTACGCGGCTCACGGGAACGAGGTACAGCCACACTGAAGTTTTATACGGAGGAAGGTTTTCTGCCCTTTGAGCAGCAGGAAGAAAAGCTGACTAGGCGTTATCACAGAGAAAAGACGGTGGAGCGTATCGACCGTATCAAGGCGCTGCGTAAAGAAGGGAAGACGATTCCCCAGATTCACGAAATTCTGAGCGTATAAAACGTAGAAAATCCGAAAAAAGGAGAGGAATACGATGAGTATTTTATTTTTACAGTATCCGCCCTGCTCTACCTGCCAGAAGGCAAAGAAATGGCTGGACAGCCACGGCGTATCTTACGAGGCCCGCCATATCAAAGAACAGAATCCAACGGCGGAGGAGCTGAAGGAATGGCGCCAAAAAAGCGGACTGCCTTTAAAAAAGTTTTTCAATACCAGCGGCCAGCTTTATAAAAGTATGAATTTGAAGGAGAAGCTTCCGCACATGAGCGAGGAGGAGCAGTATGCTCTTCTGGCCACGGACGGGATGCTGGTGAAGCGGCCGATTATTGTGACGGATACAAAGGTTCTGGTGGGATTTAAGGAGAGCGAGTGGGAAAAGCTGTAACAAAGGAGAGATTACGATGAGCAAACCGGTAAAGGGAGAACGGGGCTACACGGACGCCTATAAGAAATCCCAGATTCTTAAGACTGTTTTGTTTTTCCTGATCCCTATAGCTATCTTTGTGCTTGGATATGTGTCGACAGATACAAGACGGAATTATTTTACGATCCTGGCTATTGTCGGTTGTCTTCCGGCCTGCAAGGAGATGGTAAATGTCCTGATGTTTTTGAAACGTCACTCTATGCCGGAGGAGCTTTACAGGGAGATCGAGAGCCATGCGGGGAATCTTGAAAGAGCTTATGAACTGGTTTTGACCACCTATGAAAAGAATTATCCGGTTCACAGCCTTGTGATCTGCGGAAATGAGATTACAGGCTACACGACGATGAAAAATACGGACCTGAAACCTTTGCAGGAGCATATTGTAAAAATGATGAAGGAAAATGGAATCACGGGTGTTCACGTACATATTTTTACAGAACTTAAGACTTATCTTGACAGAGTAGACACGCTGGCCAAGCGGAAACCGGAGGAGATTCCCTTTACGCCGGATGAAAGATTTCCTGATCTGAACCGGGAGCAGTGCGTCCGGCAGTTGCTCTTGTCCCTGTCCTTATAGGAATGCCGCTGATCAGGAAAAACAGGAGGATATACCGATGCGTCTTTTGACCGTGGGAGAGAACGAGGCCGGGCAGCGTCTTTTGCGCCTGTTGGAAAAATATATGGACGGCGCTCCCAAAAGTTTCTTTTATAAGATGCTCAGAAAAAAGAATATTACACTGAACGGGAAAAGGGCACAGGGAAACGAACGCCTGGAATGCGGGGATGAGATTCGGCTTTTTCTCGCAGACGAGACTATAGACGGCTTTTCTTCCGCTGCAAGTAATACGGAAAGAGAAAAATTCTGCCTTCCGGAAGAACTGCGCCCGGAGATTCTCTACGAGGACAGACATGTGATTCTGTTTAATAAGCCCGCAGGCCTCCTTTCCCAAAAGGCGAAGCCTTCGGACATTTCCCTTGTGGAATATCTGACAGCTTATCTGCTGGAATCCGGTCAGATTACGGAAAAATCGCTCCAAAGCTTTCGGCCGGGCATCTGCAGCCGCCTTGACCGGAATACCAGCGGCCTTGTAGCAGCGGGAAAGAGCCTGCGGGGGCTTCAGGATCTGAACGAGCTTTTCCGGTCCAGAAACCTGCATAAGTTTTACCGCAGCATTGTGGCCGGGACTGTCACAGAACATATAAGGGCGGAAGGGTGGCTTCTGAAAAACAAACGCACGAACCAGGTGCGTATTTTAAAGGAAGAAACAAAAGATGCTCTTCCGATTTGTACGGAATATCAGCCTTTGGAGACGTTCCGTCTTTTTGGAATGCCCTTTACCTGCCTGGAAATCGAACTGCTGACCGGCCGCTCTCATCAGATCCGCGCGCATCTTGCGTCTCTTGGGCATCCTCTGATCGGGGACGCCAAGTACGGAAGGGCGGAGATTAACCGGCTCTTTCTCAAGGAGTTTGGCCTGAAGCATCAGCTTCTCCACGCGTATCGCCTGGAATTTCCGAAGCTTACGGGAGCGCTGGCCGAGGTATCGGAAAAGAGCTTCACTGCGCCGCTGCCAGCTCGGTTTGAAAGAATTTTGGAAAATTCTTCTGGCAGGCTACACAAAAAATCTTAATTATTTTTATAGAATATTTACAAAAATTTAAGAAATGGTTGCATTTTCTTCTGTTCTGTGGTAGAGTATTTCCAGATTGAAAGACAGATACATAGTGGTTTCACAGACGACGTGTTACTGGTCATGCAGGCAAGATCGGATGGAAATGAAGAAGAAAGGATTGTGGAGAGCAGTCTTGGATTTTATTCATTTTTGTCGGATCTTTTTTTCATGCCGTTTTCATGGACACTGTCTTTCAAAGGCGCATCCCGGCCGGATGTATCTTTCATTCTATTTTATTTATAATGTAACAGCTCCCTGAACAGGCGGGGGAAAAGAAGGAGAGACAAGTTATGGATTACAACAAAGTAGCCCAGGACATTATCGACAATGTGGGCGGAAAATCAAACGTAAAACAGGTTACACACTGTTTCACACGTCTGCGCTTTATCCTGAAGGATGAGAGCAAAGCAAAGAAAGATGTGGTAGAACATCTGGAAGGCGTTATTTCCGTGGTGGTTTCAGGCGGACAGTTCCAGGTAGTATGCGGCGCAAAGGTTACGAAGATTTACGACGCCGCTGTGGCGATTCTGGGTGATTCCGTCGCCGCGGCTTCTTCCGAGGCAGTGGATATACCGGAGCAGAAGCAGGGGCTTGGAAATTTGATTCTGCAGAAGATCACGGAGATCTTTACTCCGCTGGTTCCGGCTATCGCGGCGGCAGGTTTGATCAAAGGACTTCTCGCGGCGTTTGCGAAGATTCCGGGCTTTGATTCCACAACAAGCACTTACGTGATTATGAATACGGCCAGCAATGTAATTTTCTATTTCATGCCGATTTTCCTGGCCTATACCACAGCGAAAGCTTTAAAGTGCAGTACGGTCGTTTCTATGATGCTGGGAGCGTTTATCTGTCATCCCACAATCGACGCCCTTGTGCAGGACGTAGCTACGGGCTCCACGATCTTTGGCCTTCCGGTTATTAAAATGGCCTTCACCGTAGGAGAATCCTCCCGTGTGTTTGCCTATACAGAATCTGTCATCCCGATTATTTTGGGCGTTATCGTTCTGTATTTCCTTGAAAAGCTTTTAAAGAAAATTGTTCCGGAGATTCTGCAGCTCATCCTGGTTCCCGGACTGTCGCTGATTATCATGGTTCCGGTTATGCTGGTAGTAGTTGGACCTGTCGGAATCTATGTAGGTTATCTTGTTCAGTGGCTGTATACGGCTCTTTACGGGTTCAGTCCGATTCTCGGAGGTATCATCGTCGGCGGTCTCTGGGGCGTATGCGTTATCTTCGGCGCACACCGGGCTTTGCTTCCCATCGGCTTGAACGATGTGGCCATGACCGGTACGAATACCCTGATGTGCTTCGCTGGTTCCGCGAACTTCTCTCAGGCGGGCGCGGCTCTTGGCGTTATGCTGAAGACCAAGAGCAAAGAGCTGAAGCAGGTAGCGGCCTCCGCTTCCCTGTCCGCATGGCTGGTAGGTATCACCGAGCCTGCTATCTACGGCTGTAACCTTCGTCTGAAAAAGCCCATGATCTGCGCAGTTATCGCCGGAGCTGTCGGCGGCGGCATCATGGGTATCGGAAATGCGGTAAACACAGGCTTTGCGAATAATGGTATTCTGACCATTATGTCTTACTACGGAGAAGGAACGAGCCTTGGACAGTTCCTGGCATACATTATCGGTATCTGCGTGGCATTTTTTGGAGCCGCTATCCTGACGTATATCGTAGGCTTTGAAGATGTGGACGCCAAGCCTGCGGGAGCAAAGGCTCTGGAGGCAGATCTGACTATGGATACCCCGGCTTCTGCTCCGGCACATACGGGAGAAAAGGTTGAAATCGCCTCTCCGGTAGAAGGTAAGGCTTATCCGCTTGAGGAGGTTCCGGACGAGGTGTTCGCCTCCGGCGCTCTTGGAAAAGGAATCGCAGTGCTGCCCAGCAAGGGAGAGGTAGTGGCTCCTGCGGATTGCACGGTTTCTGTTTTGTATCCGACGCTTCATGCTATCGGTCTGAAGCTTGAGGATGGCACTGAGCTTTTGATTCATATTGGTATGGATACGGTATCCATGAACGGCGACGGCTTCACGAAGCATGTGAGCGAGGGCGATACCATCAAGAAGGGTACTCCGATCGTATCCTTCGATATTGACAAGATCAAGGCGGCGGGCCATGACACAACCGTCAGCGTGATTATCTCCAATACCGGGGATTTCGCTGAAGTGGAAGGAGTTCCGGCCGAGCACGCGGATCTGAGTCAGGTTGTAATCAAGGCTGTGAAATAAGTCTTAAAAGTAGCGACAGCGTCCGCGTATGGAACGGATTTTCCGTACGCGGACATCCATATAAAAAGGAGAACAGGATATGAGTCAACATTTTCCCGATAATTTTCTCTGGGGCGCGTCTTCTTCTGCATTTCAGATCGAGGGCGGCTGGGATGAAGACGGCAAGGGTATGACCGTGGCCGACTACAATTCCTTCAAGCGTTCCGATAAGCAGGCCGACAGCAAGGTGGCCAGCGATTTTTACCATCACTGGAAAGAAGACATCGATCTGATGAAAGAGATGGGGATGAAAGCTTACCGTTTCTCTCTTTCCTGGGCGCGTATTATCCCGGATGGAGACGGCGAGGTGAACCAGAAAGGAATCGACTTCTACAATCAGGTGATCGACTATCTGATCGAGCAGGGGATAAAGCCTCTTGTAACTTTGTATCATTTTGACTTGCCATACGCGCTGGTGGAGAAGTATAATGGCTGGGAGTGCAGGGACTGCGCCTATGCTTTTGAGCGTTATGCCCGTGTCTGCTATCAGGCTTTTGGGGATCGCGTAAAGTACTGGCAGATGATCAATGAACAGAATCTGATGATCCGCGTCAATAACCGCATGAATATCTATACGGAGGATGACTGGGAAGCGGATCGGATGCGCGCTCAGATGGATTATCATATGTTCCTCGGCCATGCGCTGGCAGTCAATGCCTGCCATGAGCTGGTAGAGGGAGGCAAGGCGGCTCCGGCTGTGTCTTCTACCTGTACGTATCCGCTCACGAACAAGCCGGAGGATGTATGGGCGGCAAAGATGAATGACTGGCTCAAGACCAATTACTGCCTGGAAATGCATATCAATGGAGAATATCCGGGTTACTATATGCGTTATCTGAAAGAGCGGAATATCGTTCCCAAGATGGAAGAGGGCGATAAGGAGATCCTAAAGAGCGCGAAGATTGATTATATCGCTCTGAACTATTACAGAACCCTCTGCGCCAGCTATCTTCCCGCGGACGAGGAGCATCCGATAGGTTCCAGAGTTTTCCGCGGAAACGAAGTGGATTTTGATCAGTACGGCTACTGCCGCGATGAGAAGAATGAAAATCTGAAGGCCAGCGAGTACGGCGCGCAGATCGATCCCATGGGACTTCGGATCGTGCTCAATGAATATTACCGCCGCTACCACCTGCCGCTTATCATCACCGAGAATGGACTTGGTATGGCGGACGAGCTGACGGCAGACGGCAAAGTTCACGACGATTACCGGATCGATTATCTGAGAAGCCATGTAAAGGCGATTGCAGACGCTATCGAGGACGGCGTTGAGATGCTGGGCTACTGCCCCTGGTCTGTTATGGATCTTTTAAGCTCTCATCAGGGCTTCCGTAAGCGGTACGGCTTTATCTATATCAACCGGGATGATTTTGATCTGAAAGATCTGGCCCGGATTAAAAAAGACAGTTTTTACTGGTATCAGAATGTAATCAAGACAAACGGGGAGAGCTTGTGATCACATGCGTGTAGTTAAGGTGCTGAACAATTCTCTTGTTCTTGCTTTGGACGACGCGGGACAGGAGACCATTCTCATGGGAAAGGGAATCGGCTATCACAAATCCATAGGGTATCAGTTTCAGGAAAGTGAGATTGAGAAGGTCTTTGTTTTGAAGGACAAGGCGGTATCGAGAAATATCATTCGCCTTGCCGCCGAGACGGACGCGGTCTACTTTGAGCTGGCGAAGTCTGTGATTGATTACGCCATTGACAATTTTGAAATGAAGCTTATGGATCATATCTATCTTTCTCTGACCGATCACCTGGCCTTTGCGGCCAGACGGATTCGGGATGGAATTGTTCTGCAGAATTTCTATACGCTGGAAATGAAAAAATTTAATCCCAACGAATTTCAGGTAGGGGAGTATGCCGTGTCGCTGATGAGTGAAAAGCTTGGCATGGAGGTCCCGATGGACGAGGCTGGAAATATCGCCTTTCATTTCATCAACGCTCAGTACAATCATCCCTACAATAGCCAGAATCTGCTGATAGCCAGCACGGTAAACGATATTCTGGATATTGTAAAGTATAGTTTCAGCATCACATACAACGAGGACAGCACTCCTTATTCCCGTTACGTGACCCATGTGCAGCTTTTTGTGCAGCGCCTGGTCAGCCGGAATCAGCTTCCCGACGAAAAGTCCAATCTTCTCTACGAGCAGATTGCATCTGTCTGCCAGAAGGAATTTGAGTGCGTGGAAAAAATCCAGATCTATGTGACGGATAAGTTTCATCAGAAGCTGACAAGTCAGGAGAGAATGTATCTGGCTTTACATATTCATCGGGTGCTGGAAGAGCAGTAAGAGGCTGTACAGGAAACATTCATAGCAGATTTACTTGATCCCGCGAAGCGGCATGGCCGGAAGGCTGTGCCGTTCTTTTTTTGCCTGCCCGTTTGAGCTTCTGCGTCTTTTTGCGTTTGACAAGTCTTGCTATCCCCCAAAATTCGTACTATAATAAGGCGGAAAATCTGACGAAGGTATCCAGGGAAAGGTTATCGCAGTCATGCAGGTTTTGGAAAGCTGCGGATTAAGAAAGAATAGGAGAGCAATGAGAGAAAATGAGTATACGATTCGTCCGGAGACGCCATCCGACTACCGTGCGGCGGAAGAACTGACGCGGGAGGCCTTTTGGAATGTGTACCGTCCGGGCTGTACCGAGCATTATGTACTGCACTGTTTCCGAGGGCAAAAAGACTTTGTGCCGGAGCTTGATCTCGTCATGGAAAAGGACGGAAAGCTCATCGGCCACATTATGTATGCGCGGGCCAAGATCCAGGCTGACGACGGAAGAAAGATTCCGGTTCTGGCCTTCGGCCCTGTCAGCATTGCCCCGGAATATCAGAGAAAAGGCTATGGAAAGGCGCTCCTTGACGCTTCTATGGAAAAGGCTGCAGAACTTGGAGCGGGAGCCATCTGCATCGAGGGAAATCCGGACTTTTACGGGAAATCTGGCTTTGCGGCCGGCAGCACGAAAGGGATCTATTATTTTGCGGAACCGCGCGAGGCGCAGTCGCCCTATTTCCTTGTGAAGGAGCTGAAAGAAGGGATCTGGACGGAGTTACCGGGACCTACAGACCGCCGGAGGGATATTTTATCGACGAGGACGAAGCGGAACAGTTTGATAAAAGCTTTCCCCCGAAGGAAAAGCTGAAAATTTCCATTTTTGGCAAGATATGATATAATGGAATGCGTAGTGAACATTATGTTGGCAGGAAAAGGAGGAGTTTGTTATGTCAATTCAGAAACCAACGCCGGGTACCGGAGGAGATCGTTACATTCCTTATGAAAAGAGGAGCGGTGAGGAGTCTGTCGTTTATTTTACCAGAGATCTTTCCGCCAAAGGACTTCAGAAAATCTACGCGCGCATCTGCGATAATCTGACCGGAAAGACAGGCATCAAGCTTCACACGGGAGAGCCTCACGGTCCCAATATCATTCCCCGTCCCTGGGTGGAAGAACTGATTAAGGCGGAGCTTCCGGATGGGGTGATTGTAGAGACGAATACTTACTATGACGGAGGCCGCTATACGACGGAGGCGCACCGAGAGACCCTTAAGGTCAACGGCTGGACTTTCTGCCCGGTGGATATTATGGATGAGGATGGAACGGTCGCTCTGCCTGTAAAAGATGGCAAATGGTTTACAGAGATGCAGATGGGAAAGAATATTTTAAACTACGATTCCCTGTTTGTGCTGACGCATTTTAAGGGACATTCCAAAGGCGGCTTTGGCGGCTCAAATAAGAACATCGGCATCGGCTGCGCGGACGGACGCGTCGGAAAAGCCAGGATTCATACGACGCCGGGCTCCGACGATATGTGGGATATTTCCGACGAGGAATTTATGGAGCGCATGACAGAGTCGGCAAAGGCTGTGGTGGACCATTTTGGCGAGCATATCAGCTATATCAATGTGATGCGCAATATGTCGGTTTCCTGTGACTGCGAGGGTACGGCCGCAGAACCCGTGGTGACGCCGAATGTGGGAATCCTGGCCTCCAAGGATATTCTGGCCATTGACCAGGCGTCCGTGGATCTGGTCTATGCGATGAAGGAGGAGGAACACCACGCCCTTGTGGAACGGATAGAGTCCCGTCACGGGCTGCGCCAGCTTAGCTATATGAAAGAGCTTCATATGGGAAATGATCGTTACCGTCTGATTGACATCGATCATGACGACAAGGAGATTTCCCTTCAGGATGCAGTCAAGGATCTGGTTCCCTTCCAGGCGTAGAAAGGAAAGCAAACAGTATGGCAACTTGGAATTCCAGAGGCCTTCGGGGTTCTACCCTGGAGGAATTGATCAACCGTACAAACGAAAAGTACAGGGAACAGGGCCTGGCGCTGATCCAGAAGGTTCCGACGCCTATCACGCCTATCAGGATCGATAAGGAGCATCGCCATATTACGCTGGCGTATTTCGATCAAAAGAGTACGGTGGACTACATCGGGGCCGTACAGGGGATTCCGGTCTGCTTTGACGCAAAGGAGTGCGACAGCGATACCTTTCCGCTGCAGAACATTCATGAGCATCAGGTAAAGTTTATGGAGGATTTTGAGCGGCAGGAGGGGATCGCCTTTCTGATTCTCTTTTTCACGCATAGGAATGAACTCTATTATCTCTCTTACCGGAGAATGCGTGAATTTTGGGACAGGGCTGTGAACGGCGGCCGGAAAAGCTTCCGGTATGAGGAACTTTCCCCTGATTTTGTGCTGAATCCTCACGGCGGTTACCTGGTCCCTTATCTGGACGGGATTCAGAAGATGATTGACGCTTGAAGGCGATTGCACTATAATAATTAAGGTTAGCAGCGGCAGCTTGGTATCCGGACTGCCGCTGCTGCTATATCATAAGGAGCAGTCAGGAATATGAAAAACCAGAATCCGATCTTACATACACCGGAAGGCGTGCGGGACATCTATGGAAGCGAGTTTGTGCAGAAATTTGAGCTGCAGCAGCTTCTTTACCGCGTCCTTGCAGGACGGGGCTATCAGGGAATCGAGACGCCCACCTTTGAGTTTTTTGACGTATTTTCCAGGGAAGTGGGAACCGTCCCTTCCAGGGAGCTTTACAAATTTTTTGACAAAGAAGGAAACACGCTGGCGCTGCGGCCGGATATGACGCCGTCCATCGCCCGCGCCGTATCAAAATATTTCCATGACGAGACGCCGATCCGTCTCTGTTATATGGGAAATACCTTTATCAACTATGACAAGTATCAGGGACGCTTGAAGGAGACCACGCAGCTTGGAGCGGAGCTTATGGGAGAGGGCAGCGTAGCCTCGGATGTGGAGCTTCTTTCCGTACTGGTGGAAGCCTTGCAGGCGGCGGGCCTTGAGGAGTTTCAAGTCAGCATCGGTCAGGTTCAGTTTTTTAAAGCCCTTCTGAAAGAAGCCGGCATCGGAAACGAGGCGGAGGAGAGTCTTCGGAGACTGATTTCCGATAAGAACCGCTTCGGAGCGGAGGAATTGCTGGCCGACTATGAGCTGTCGCCCAGGCTTCGGGAAACCTTTCTGGAAATGACGACGCTTTCGGGAACCACGGAGGTGACCGCGAGGGCAAGGGCGCTTACGGAAAATCCGGAGGCTCTGGAAGCTCTTTCCCGTCTGGAAGCCATTTATGAAGGGCTGAAGGAAAAAGGCTTCGAGAAATATATCAGCTTTGACTTAAGTATGCTGAGTAAATATAACTACTATACGGGTATTGTTTTCCGTGCGTACTCTTATGGGTACGGAGAGCCGGTCGCCAAGGGAGGACGTTACGACACCCTGCTGTCTCATTTTGGACGGCAGCTTCCGGCGGTAGGGTTCGCCATCGTCGTAGACCAGCTTCAGCGCGCGCTGAACGGCGAATACAGCCGCAGAGAGGCCGCGGGACCGGAAGGAAAGCGGTATCTGACCTTTGCTCTGACAAAAGGACGTCTCGCGAAGAAAACCCTGGAGCTTTTGGAAAAGGTGGGAATCACCTGTGAGGAAATGAAGGATCCGGACAGCCGGAAACTGATATTTGTAAACGAAGATCTGAAGCTGAAATTCTTCCTGGCAAAGGGACCCGATGTGCCGACCTACGTGGAGTACGGCGCGGCGGACATCGGCGTCGTAGGAAAGGACACGCTGGTGGAGGAAGGCCGGAAGATGTACGAGGTGCTTGATCTGGGCTTTGGAAAGTGCAGGATGTGCGTCTGCGGCCCGGCGTCGGCAAGGGAAAAGCTTGCCCATCAGGAACAGATCCGGGTGGCCACCAAGTATCCTGACATTGCCAAGGATTATTTCTACAATCAAAAGCACCAGACCGTGGAAATCATCAAGCTGAACGGTTCCATCGAGCTTGCGCCCCTGGTGGGACTTTCGGAAGTGATCGTGGATATTGTGGAGACGGGATCTACCCTGCGGGAAAATGGCCTGGAAGTCCTGGAGGAAATCATGCCTCTTTCCGCACGCATGGTAGTCAACCAGGTGAGCATGAAGATGGAGTCGGAGCGGATCACAAAGCTGATTCAGGAGCTGAAGAAAGCGCTTTCCTGAACATCCGGGGACAGACAGGAGGATTTCATGCCGCGTAAAAGACTGGATTATCTGGATATGGCGAAGGGTGTGGGAATCTTTCTCGTCATCCTTGGCCATATTGAATATATACAGGAGGATAGCCTGAAATGGATCTCCTCCTTTCATATGCCCTTGTTTTTCATCGTGGGAGGAGTGCTGTCCTATGTGAAGCGGGACGAGAAAAAGCCGTTTTTCACGGCTCTTGCCGGAAAGGCCAGAGGAAGCCTGCTCCCCTACGCCTCCTTCACCCTGATGCTTCTGACCATGAATACCTTAAGTTTTTTTCTGGGCTCGGAAAGCCTGACGTCTTCCCAGCTTGCAAGGCAGTATGTGGATGCTGCCACGGGCTACGGCATTCATATTCTGTGGTTTCTGCCGGCCTATTTTATCGCCGGAGCCGTGTTCCTGGTTCTGGATAAAAGCCTGCGGCCGGCCTTTCGGAATCTGGCCGTGCTGATACTGGCTGTGGCCGCCTATGGCGTCACGGTAGCCTTTGAACTGGACCGGTATGCGTCCATGGATTTAAGCCTCGCGGCTTATACGGGCCTCGATCTTTTGATTACCCTGCTGCGCGGACTTCTTGCCATGCCTTTCCTTTTAATGGGCTGGTATCTGGGAGCTTTGGAGGAGAAGTTTTTTTCCGGGGGAAAGAAAGGAAGAAAGGCCCTTTGCCTTTGCATGGCCTTTCTCTTGATACCGGGAGGACTTTTGGCTTTAAAAGCATCGGTCTTTGATCTCCACTATCTGTATGTGGAGCCGCTCCACTATCTGACGGCTCTTTTATCCTCAACGGGACTTCTGTGCCTGCTGCGGGCGCTTCCTGCAAGTCGGATTCTGACCTGGCTTGGCAGAAACTCGCTTGTGATTATGTGTACACACGCCACCTTTTTCGTGGTATACTATATATCACTGGGAATGTTTTTTATCGATAACCGGATTCCGCTGCCGCAGCCTGTCTTTAATCTTGGCGTCGCTGTGTTCGTCTGCGTGGCGGAGATTCCGATTGTATGGATTTTTAACCGGTATTTTGGATATTTGCTTGGGAGGAAGCTATGAGAGTAATCACACTGGATGAGAACAGCAAAAAAAATCTCCTGGACGAGCTGCTGAAAAGAAGCCCCAATCACTATGGAGAGTATGCGGACAGGGTAAACGCGATTCTGGAAGATGTGAAGGAGAACGGCGACAAGGCTCTGTTTGCCTATACGGAACGGTTTGATGGCGCGAAGATCGATGCCGAAAGCATCCGCGTCACAAAGGAGGAGATCGAGGAGGCGTACCGCCTGGTGGATCCCGCGCTTTTGGAGGTAATCCGGAAAGCTCTCGTAAACATCCGAAGCTACCATGAGAAACAGAAGCGGTACAGTTGGTTCGACAGCAAGCCGGACGGAACGCTGCTTGGTCAGAAGATCACGCCTCTTGCCACCTGCGGCGTCTACGTGCCGGGCGGAAAGGCCGTCTATCCTTCTTCCGTACTGATGAATATCGTTCCGGCTAAAGTGGCCGGCGTGGACCGGATTGTCATGACGACGCCGCCGGGAAAGGATGGAAAGGTCTGCGCGAATACTCTGGTGGCTGCCTGCGAGGCAGGGGCTGACGAGATCTACAAGGCGGGCGGCGCTCAGGCCATTGCAGCTCTCGCGTACGGAACAGAAAGCGTACCGAAGGTGGACAAGATCGTAGGTCCCGGAAATATTTACGTAGCCCTTGCGAAGAAAGCCGTATACGGCTTTGTGAGCATCGACTCCATCGCCGGGCCAAGCGAGATCCTGGTGCTGGCTGACGATACTGCCAATCCCCGTTTTGTGGCGGCCGATCTTTTGTCCCAGGCGGAGCATGACGAGATGGCCTCCGCTATCCTGGTGACCACCAGCCGGGAGCTGGCAGAGCAGGTACAAAAGGAGATAGATGGATTTCTGGAGAAGCTCTCAAGAAAAGCGATTCTGGAAAAGTCCCTGGAAAATTACGGATACATTCTGATCGCGGAAGACATGGAGGAGGCCATCGCCGCCGCCAATGAGATTGCTTCCGAGCATCTGGAAATCGTTACACGGGATCCGTTCCAGGTCATGACAAAAATCCGCAACGCCGGAGCGATCTTCATCGGAGAATATGCAAGCGAGCCTCTGGGCGATTATTTCGCGGGACCGAACCATGTGCTTCCCACCAACGGAACCGCAAAGTTCTTCTCGCCCTTGAGCGTAGACGACTTTATCAAGAAATCCAGCATTGTCTATTATTCCAGGGAAGCTCTGGAAACAGTGCATGAAGATATAGAAACTTTTGCGAAGGCGGAGCAGCTTACGGCTCATGCCAATTCCATAGCGGTAAGGTTTGAAAAAAAGGAGGGCTGACATGGAACGGACGGCGACGGTCACAAGGACCACGAAAGAAACGGACGTAGCTGTCACCTTGCGCTTAGACGGCAGCGGAAAATCGGACATTTCCACGGGGATCGGTTTTTTCGATCATATGCTTGACGGCTTCGCCCGCCATGGACTTTTTGATCTGGAGTGCAGGGTGAGAGGAGATCTGGAGGTGGACTGCCACCACACCATAGAAGACACGGGCATCGTGCTGGGACAGGCTATCCGTGAGGCAGTGGGAGACAAGAAGGGAATCGTGCGTTATGGAACCTGTATTCTTCCGATGGATGAATCCCTGGTTCTCTGCTCTCTGGATTTGTCAGGACGCCCCTACTATGTGTCCGACGCGGTATTTCCCACAGAGAGAGTGGGAGAGATGGATACGGAAATGGTGAAAGAATTTTTCTACGCCGTTTCTTACAGCGCAGGCATGAATCTGCATTTTAAAATACTCTCAGGCGGCAACAGCCATCACATGATCGAAGGAATGTTCAAGGCCTTTGCCAAGGCTCTCGATATGGCGGTTGCCCGCGATCCGCGAATCACGGATGTATTGTCAACGAAAGGAAGTCTTTGATATGAGCGAACGAAACGTAGCGATCATCCGGCTGCTGGCCGGAAAGGTAAAGGGACAGGAGGAGAAGGAACCGGCGGCTCTTGCCAGATATTACAGCGACAATGGGGCCGACGAGATCCTCGTCTTTGATTTGTCGGACGCCGACGAGGATCATGAGCTTTCCATCGGCGCGCTGAAAGAAATCTGCCGTGTCTCGGAGGCGCCTGTGAAGGCGGGAGGCCGCGTGCGCAGACTGGAAGATGTGAAGAAGATTCTCTATGCGGGCTGCGCAAAGGCTGTCCTGAACTACGCAAGACAGGATAATATCGATCTGACCGAGGAAGCCTCCAAGAGATTTGGAAAGGAAAAGATCGCGGCTTCTGTAGACAGCTCCGACATCGTCAGCGCCCCGGCGGCTCTGGTGGAGGAGTATGTAAGCGAGCTGATCTATATCAACGAGCTGAAGCCCTTTGAGGAACGCCTGCATCCCCTTGACTGCAACATGGAATGGTCGGAATTTAAGCTCGGACCGGATGGTCTGGTTCCCGTCGTGGTTCAGGATTACCGGACGGATGAAGTCCTGATGGTGGCCTATATGAACGAAGAAGCTTTTCAGAAGACCATAGAGACAGGGAAAATGACCTATTGGAGCAGAAGCCGGAAAGAGCTTTGGCTCAAAGGGCTTACCAGCGGTCATTACCAGTATGTGAAGGAGCTGATCGTGGACTGCGACTGCGATACGATTCTTGCAAAGGTATCTCAGACAGGAGCGGCCTGCCATACGGGCAGCAAATCCTGCTTCTTTCACGAGATCGCAAAGACGGAATATAAGAATACGAATCCCTTGAAGGTATTCGAGGACGTCTATAAGGTCATTGCGGACCGAAAGGCGCACCCGAAGGAGGGCTCCTATACGAATTATCTGTTCGACAAGGGAATCGATAAGATTCTGAAGAAAGTGGGAGAGGAAGCCACAGAGCTTGTGATCGCGGCCAAGAACCCCGATCCGGAGGAGATTAAGTACGAAATGTCGGATCTGCTCTATCACGCCATGGTTTTAATGGTGGAGCGGGGAGTGACCTGGGAGGATATTACGGCGGAACTTGCGAACCGCTGACAGACAGAAAATTCTTTTTCATACGTGCTTTGTCTGTCACATAGGATAAAGTAAGACGTGATATGTGACGGGAAGTGCGGTTATGGCGAAAAATGAGAGGCGGGGCGGGCAGTACCGCAAGATGCTGCTGGAACAGCGGGGAGAGGCGCCTTCAGAGGAGGAACCATCGGGCGGCGCCTTTTTCCGGATCCGTTTTTATATCTGTATTTGCCTTTTTGTAGCCTATGTGATTCTGGATTACACAAAGGCTTCCGTAGGCGTATGGAACAGCAGCCGGATCTACGCGGAGATAGAGAGGGATCTGACCGCGGAATTTGATTTGAAGGAAGCCTGGTCGAAAGCGGTGGACGCAGTCAGGGTATCCGATGAATGAAATATTAGAAGTGAGATTTGCGTAAGATGAAACAGACAATGAAATATGTATTTTACAAAACGATTCCCGTTCTTTTGGGGTATCTGTTCTTAGGCTTTGCCTTCGGCCTGCTTCTTCAGGAGGCGGGCTACAGCTTTTGGTGGGCGTTTCTTTCCAGCGCGATTGTCTATGCCGGATCCATTCAGTTCGTTCTGGTGGATTTCCTTAGCGGCGGGACAAGCCTTCCCGTGATTGCGGTAATGACGCTGCTGATCAACAGCCGCCACGCCTTCTACGGACTTAGCTTTGTGGAGAAGTTCCGCAAAATGAAGACCTACCCGTACATGGTCTTTTCCCTGACAGACGAGACTTATTCGCTGCTCTGTTCCCTGAAGACACCGGAGGGAATGGATGAGAAAAAGGTCATGTTCCTGATTTCACTTTTTGATCAGCTTTATTGGATTGCCGGCTCTGTACTGGGCGCGGTTTTGGGACAGATGCTTCCCTTTGATATGACGGGCATCGATTTTGCGATGACCGCTCTTTTCATCACGATTTTCGTGGATCAGTGGAGAGAGGCCCGTTCGCATCTTCCGGCTGTCATCGGCCTTTGCTCCTCCGTCGTCTGCCTTCTGATCTTTGGCGGCAGCAACTTCATCCTGCCTTCTCTGATTATCACCGTGGGACTTCTCATGGCCCTGAGAGGGAGACTGGAGGGAAAGGTGGCGAACGTATGATAAAGGAAAGGGCTTTTCTTATTATTCTGGTCGTGGCGGTCTGCACTCTGCTCACCCGTCTGATTCCTTTTGTATTGTTTGGCGGAAAGAGGGAGATGCCGAAGGCTGTCGGTTACCTGGGACAGATTCTGCCCCCGGCGATCATGGCGACGCTGGTCGTCTACTGCCTCAAGAGCGCCGATCTTTTTTCGGCTTCCCATGGAATCCCGGAATTTGTCTCTGTGGCAGTGACGGCTCTTTTGCACGTCTGGAAGAAAAACGTGCTTTTGAGTATCGCGGCAGGCACTTTCTGCTATATGTTCCTGATACAGGCAGTATTTTGACTGAAAGGAAAAGGATTTATGCTGAAAACCATAAGAAACCAAAAATGGACGCTGGCAGGAATCGCCGCTTTGATCTGGCTTCTTATCTGCCTTCTGGTAACTCCTGTATACACGACGGTTACACTGACTTTCGCCGAAGATCCAAGCGGAGAAGTCATCACGACGGTCTTTGCCGGACCTGGAGAAAACGTGACGGCTGCCGACGCAAGGAGCCGCGTGATCAACAGCGGTGTGGCCAGAATCTCCTGGCTGGATCTGAAATATGGAAATCATTGTTCCTTAAAGCGCATCGATCCTGTGGATCAGGCTTATGACGCGGGTACCCTTACCATCGAGAAGCTTACGGTCCGCAAAAACGGCTTGTCCGTGATTACCCTTGAAGGAGAGGAGCTTCTGCGCTATTTTACCGGCAATGAACAGGTGGAGTTCCAGGACACCGGCGATTTTACCTTTTCTGTGACCGGAGAGGATCCCCAGCTTCTCCCCACGGCAGAATTTCAGGCCCTTTATACCCAGGGAAACGCGGCAGTGTTTCTGATCGGCTGGCTCGGTTCCGGCCTTCTTATCGTGCTTTTAACCCTGCTTGTGCGCTGGGTACTCCTTCAGGTCCGGGACGGTTCGCTCTTTGTGAAGATTACCTGTATCCTGTTTCTGGCGGCTGTGCTGGGAGCAGTGTGCATGGTCGTATATACAGGGCTTCGCAGCCCGTTCTGGCTGAATCCTGATGAATACGACGTCAAGGCGGCTGTCCTCTACTATTTTACTCATTTTATGCCTCCGGATATACGAAGCGACATCATCAACGACAGTTATCCGGTATACGGAACATCCCGGCATTTTGAGTTCAATATGTTTTACTTCTATGCAGGCAAGATCGGTCAGTTCTTTTCAGACGCGGCCGTACAGATTCGCCTGTTCAGCCTGATCCTTTTTGGAATTATGGCAGGAATGGTCATCAAAAATCTGCGGAAGAACTATGCGCTTCTGTTTGTATTTCTGCTGACGCCTCAGGTCTGGTATATTTTCAGCTACTCGACCTCCGACGCTCTCGACTTTTTTATGGGCTTCCTGTGTCTCTACGAATTGATCGAAAAAGACAGTATGCTGAACCGGCTCCTGCGGGAAAGCTTCCGAAGGCGGCATATCCTGTATTACGCCCTATTGTCCATCCTGTTCCTGCATATCTTCTGGGCGAAGGCTACCTTCTATACGGTTTTGATGTTCCTGTTCTTCATCCTGCTGATCCGTCTGCTTTACCAGGAGAAGAAGGAGAGGGGGCCGCTGTTCCGCAAGTATCTGATTCTGGTGGGAATCACCCTTGGCCTGTTTGTGATCCGGTACCTGATCACAGATTTCCCCTACTATGGCCTGGATAAGATCGGCGTAATCCTGGATGTGACGGAGCAGCACGCGGAGTACGGCTATAAGCCGTCCACGCCGGCTATGGAAGCCGCCTACTCTATGCGCTTCTTTGAAAAGGGTATTTCCCTTGGGGAACTTTTGACGCAGTACGACTTCCATACCAATCTGTTCCGCACCTTTTCGGGCTTTTTCGGAAGCTATGCTTTTGGAGAGGCGGACTGGTATTATCTCGTCATGGGTATCCTCTATCTTGTATTGCTTGGACGCGTCATTCAGAGGCTCTGGAAGCAAAAGAAAGCTGTCTATCGCTGGGAGATTGGGGCTGTGGCCTTCACCTGCTTTATTCAGTATGTGATGATCGTAGGAAATTCCTGGTTCGTGGACTTCCAGCCCCAGGGACGGTACCTGCTGCCGATTCTGTTCTTTATTGCCTACCTCATCTCCCGGATCGAACGGGTGTGGGAGGATAAGGTGCTGCGGACGATACTTGTATGCACCTGTCTGCTTTCCCTGTACTGTTTCTGGCATGTAGGGATCCCGAATCTGGTGCCGGATACCGTGGTCTTGCCATAACAATATTGTCGAGTCAAAACTCAGGCGGCTGTGCATACAGCCGCCTGATGTGCAAAAGCAACGTATACAGCGCCTGCCGTATGAAAACAGAGTGGGTTACGAGAGGAGATTCGTATGAAGATTCAAAGTCAGACGAACAAACGCACTTCCAATTATGACATAATGAAGCGTCAGATGCAGAAGGAATTTTTAAAATACGATCAGGAGAAGATGATCCGGAAGTTCGGCCTGGCCAGCGATGAGGAATATATTTTTATCCGTTTCACGGCAATGGATTATCGAATAGGGCGAAAAAATGGGGCGGTCAGCGGTTCTGACGACGGTTTTCGTACTTTCCGGGAGGCAGACTACAATGAAGCGATGACGCTCTATGACGTTTTGTGTTATTCCAGGGATAATTGCAGACTGTCGGGAGAATTTGTAAATATGCAGAGCCTTTCCTCCGTCATGGGAGGTTCCGCGCCAGTGGGAAGCAGTCTGTTTTCCGACAGGCTTTCACGCTTTGATCACAAGGAGGTTCCGCTTGCCAAAGCCTGCAAGGATCTGGGCGGTGAAAAGGCGGAACGTGGAGACGTGGCTTATCGGATCCCGCTTTTTGATTTTCTTCCTGTGATTTTCCGATTCTGGAATTCAGACGAGGAGTTTCCGCCTAGTCTGCAGCTTTTTACAGATAAAAATATATTGGACTATATGCACTATGAGACTGTATGGTTTGCCATGTCTCATCTTTTAGAGAGGATAGAGGGAAAACTTCTTGACTGTAAACCTGGTTGATACTTTATCATACCCATAATTGACAAGGACATATTCGGTCAGAGCAGGAAAAACGTATAAGATGGCAGGAGGTATCCGCGATGACAATCCGCGAGGTAGAGGAGAAGACAGGGCTGACGCGCTCCAATATCCGGTTTTATGAAAGGGAAGGGCTGCTTGCTCCCGCGCGAAATGCAGCTAACGGCTATCGGGATTATTCGGAAGATGATGTGAAAGTTATTCAGAGAATCGCTTTTCTGCGGACGCTGGGAATTTCCGTAAGTGACATTCGGAAAATCAGGGAAGGAAAGCTCTCGCTTCGCAGCAAAGTGGAAGAACAGCGGGGAAAGCTTCAGAAAGAAATGCAGGACTTGGAGAAAACGGAGCTTTTATGTGAAAAACTGCTCCTTTCGTCTTCCCTCGATTTCGACAGTCTGAACCCGGAGATTTTCATGGAAGATCCGGAACATTACCGGCAGGAACATAGACAGGTATGGGAAAAGGATTCCGCAGGCTTTCTTTCCCTGTGGGGCAGTTTCGCCGTATGGGGAACGCTGACGCTTTTATGTCTGGCTGTCGGCGCCTTTTTTTACAGCAGACTGCCTGATAAGATTCCTGTGCAGTGGAATGCCGGAGAGATCTCGGCGCAGGCAGATAAGATATTCATCTTTGCCTACCCGGCCGTCTGCATATTGATACGTCTCCTGCTTCGGCCGGTTTTGTATACGAAGCTTCAGTCCTGTACCCAACCCTATGGCCGGCTTGGGGCGGAATTTCTGACGAATTTTTTCTGTTTCGTGGCTCTGTCGGTGGAGGTATTTACCATTTTGTATATTTATGGCCTGGCCAGAAGCATCGTCATGGTCTTCGCCGTGGATGCAGTAATTTTGCTGGGACTTCTGGCGTTTGGTCTCTTTAAGCGAAGCCGGAGGCCGTCGTGCTAGAAGCCGCTGACTTCCCTGGTAAAAAGACGCTAAAAAGAATTAAGAAAGTATAAAATCGGTTGACAGACAATCTGTGCCTGTTATGATAAATAGTAATTTCAGGAATCTTTATTTAACAGGAGTGACAAATATCTATGGGCAAGGTAATAGGAATCGATTTGGGTACGACGAATAGCTGCGTCTCCGTCGTGGAAAACAATGAGCCGGTGATTATTTCGGCGTCTTCGGGAGGAACGACGACGCCGAGCGTCGTAGCGTTTACCAAAAACGGAGAGCGTCTGGTAGGAGAGGCCGCGCGCCGGCAGGCAGTGACGAATACGGAGCGCACCATAAGCTCGGTAAAGCGGCACATGGGAACCAAGTGGAGCATACGCATCGATGGGACGGAATATAATCCCCAGACCATAAGCGCCATGATTCTGATGCAGCTCAAGAAGGATGCCGAGGATTTTATCGGAGAACCGGTGACAGAGGCTGTGATTACCGTGCCTGCCTATTTTAATGATATACAGCGACAGGCTACCAAGGATGCCGGAAGGATCGCCGGGCTTGAGGTGAAGCGAATCATCAATGAGCCTACCAGCGCGGCCCTGTCCTATGGCCTGGACCACGGCGAACCCCAGAAGGTCATGGTTTACGACCTGGGAGGAGGAACCTTTGACGTATCTGTGATCGAGATCGGAGAGGGCGTGATCGAAGTCCTTGCCACGGCAGGAAACAATCATCTGGGCGGCGACGATTTTGACGCCAGAATCATCGACTGGATGGTGAAAGAGTTTAAAGATCAGCAGAATGTGGATCTGAGAGGAGACTTTGCAGCCATGCAGCGGCTCCGGGATGCAGCCGAGCAGGTGAAAAAGGAGCTCTCCGCCACGGAAAGCTCTCAGATTCTGCTTCCTTATCTGACGCAGTACAAGGGGACGCCCCTCCATTTGGACATGACGCTGACACGGGCAAAGTTTGAGGAGCTTGTCTGGGATCTGATTGAAAAGACGGCGGAACCCGTGAAAAACGCTCTGAACGACGCAGGAATTGCGGCGTCGGAGCTGAATCGTGTCCTGCTTGTAGGCGGTTCCACCAGAATCCCGGCCGTTCAGAGAAAGGTGCGGGAGCTGACCGGAAAGGAACCCTCCAAAAACATCAATCCCGATGAATGTGTTGCAAAGGGAGCGGCTATTCTCGGAAGCACGCTCCAGGGAAACGCTCTAACTGCCGCAGGCCAGGAGCTTCTTCTTCTGGACGTCATTCCCATGAGCTTTGCCATCGAGACTGTGGGAGGAGTGGCTACCCGCGTCATCGAGCGCAATACAACCCTTCCCATCCGATACTCTCAGATTTTCTCCACAGCGGCTCCTTATCAGAGAACCGTAGAGATCCATGTGCTTCAGGGCGAGCGTACCATGGCCAAGGACAACAAGACCATCGGAAAATTCAAGCTGAAGGGAATCAAGGCTGCGCCTGCCGGAGTGCCTCAAATCGAGGTGACCTTCGACATAGACACGAACGGCATTCTGAAGGTATCCGCAAAGGACCTGGATACCGGGAAAGAGCAGTCCATCGTCATCACCGCCGACGATCGTATGTCAGAGGCAGAGATTGAACAGGCGATTCGGGATGCGCAGAGCTATGCGGGACAGGACGAGCTTCGCCGGGAAGCCATCGAGCTTCTTGATGAATCGAGAAAGCTGTGTAATGAGACAGAGATGAATCTGAAAAATGCCGGAAAGACACTGGATCGGGCAGCCAAAAAGCAGATCAAGGCCGACAGTGCGTACCTGCAGAAGCTGATCGGAAAATGCCGCCTGGAAAAGGTGACGGAAGGCGAGCTTTCCGAGATCCGAAACGCAAAGCAAACGCTCCAGAATACGGTGGATTCCCTGATGCCCAGGTAAGATAAGTCTTTCATCCGGGCTGCTGCAATAAGACAAAATGATTTTTATGAAAATCCAGCAGGCCTTCCTTGCGCATTTTTCCCAATTCAAGAGACAAGCCGCTTCTTTCGACCGAAAGATAGTCCGCAAGCTGCTGACGGGAATATGGAATATCGAACTCAAAGCTGCTGTGCTGTTGAGCCATCGCGGATAGATAGGATAGCAGCTTGGCTCTGGTTGTCCGCTGGGCCAAATGGGACAACTTTTCATTCTGCCGCAGGTTATTTACCGCTAAGCTGGAAAGCAGATTTTGTATCATTTTATTGTGATGCGAACAACTGGAAGGACAGGTATGCAGGATCCGCTTTACATTTAAGAACAAGATCTTGCACGCGGTCTGCGCGACTACACTGACATTCATGACAGATCCCGGCGCGCAGGCAAAGGTTTCTGCAAACGTCTGTCCCTGTGCTACGGAAGAAACGATATTACGATTCCCCCAGAAATCCTCTTGAACGATCAATACACTCCCAGAAAGCACGATGCCAAGGGAAGCGGTTGTGTCGCCTATCCGAAAAATATAACTATCTTTTTCAAAATCTTTTTCCAATGCTTCCAGACAAGAAAGCATGGCGCCCACTTCCTCTTTTCCAACGCCTGAAAAAAGCGGAGAGGAGCGTATGACCTGTAAATATTTTTTCATTTTACACCTCGTTGAAAATTCAACCGATTCGTTGATTATATTGTAATATAATACTCCCAGTAAAGCAAGTCAGGAAAGTCAGGAGATCCTGATTTTGTGAAAAGAAAATCGTCAATTTTGGAGGTAGTGAAATGGAAAATCAAATGTTTTGCTTTCAGTGCGAACAGACAGCCGGATGTACCGGGTGTGTTGGGAAAGCAGGTGTCTGCGGAAAAACGGCCGAAACCGCAAAGCTGCAGGACGAACTGACCGGCGCGCTCATCGGTTTGGCTCGCGCGGCATACAAAGGCAGCGCTTCTACCGAGTTCACCTACAAAATTTTAATCGAGGGATTGTTCACTACGATCACCAATGTGAACTTTAATGATGAAACCATTCGGGAATTGCTGGAACAGGTACACGCCGAGAAAGACAAACTTCTTTTGAATTGTGGAAGCGGCAAAACTCTCTGTGGATGTACGGATGATTATGATATGCGGAAGCTGTGGGAAGCAGATGAAGATATTCGCTCCCTGAAGTCATTGATCCTGTTCGGCATTCGCGGCGTGGCGGCGTATGCCTATCATGCAATGGCTCTGGGATATATGGATGAAGAACTGAACCGTTTCTTTGGCAAGGCTCTGTCTGCCATTGGAGAGGATTGGGGGATGGAAGAACTGCTCCCGATTGTTCTGGAAGTCGGAAAATACAATCTGGCCTGCATGGAACTTCTGGATAAGGCTCATACGGAAACCTACGGAACGCCTGTTCCTACTGTCGTGCCGCTGACTGTCGAAAAGGGACCGTTTATTATCGTCACAGGTCATGACCTGCATGATCTGAAGCTGCTTTTGGAGCAGACAGAGGGCAAAGGGATCAACATCTATACCCATGGCGAAATGCTCCCCGCGCACGCTTATCCGGAGCTGAAAAAATATCCTCATCTTAAAGGTAACTTTGGCACCGCATGGCAAAATCAGCAAAAAGAATTTGCGAATGTTCCTGCGCCTGTTCTTTTTACAACCAACTGTCTGATGCCGCCCAAGGAAAGCTATGCGGATCGGGTATTTACCACGAATGTGGTTTCTTTCCCGGATACGCCGCATATCGGCGAAGACAAGGACTTTTCTCCGGTCGTGAAAAAGGCGCTGGAGCTTGGGGGATACAGCGAAGAACAGGCATTTACCGGAATCAACGGAGGGCATACGGTTATGACCGGCTTCGGGCATGGAACTGTCCTTGGAGCAGCCGATCAGGTGGTGGCCGCCGTAAAGTCCGGCGCGATCAAGCATTTCTTCCTTGTCGCCGGCTGTGATGGGGGACGGTCCGGACGGAATTATTATACAGAATTTGTGAAACAGACGCCGGCGGACTCGATTGTTTTGACGCTTGCCTGCGGCAAATATCGTTTTAACGATTTGGACTTGGGAACCATTGGAGGACTTCCGCGCCTGATGGATATGGGCCAGTGCAACGATGCTTACAGTGCCATTAAGGTAGCGGTTGCGCTAGCGGAGGCTTTTGGCTGCGGCGTAAACGAACTGCCCCTTTCCATGGTGCTTTCGTGGTATGAGCAGAAGGCTGTCTGCATTTTGCTGACACTCCTGCATCTGGGTATTAAAAATATCCGGCTTGGCCCGACGCTCCCGGCCTTTGTTTCTCCCAATGTGCTGAATGTTCTGGTTGAGACTTATGGGATTGCTCCGATCACCACACCGGAGGAAGATTTGAAACAGCTTTTGAATAACTAACCGAAAGAGCGGAGCTGCCTGGCCGGGCGTCTCCGCTCTTTTATACTCTTGTCAATAGCGAAGACGGTCTGATACAATAATATCCAAAGGTATCGTATGAGGTGCGGGAATGTACTATATCGGAATCTGTGATGATGGAGAAAATACCTGTTTTGAACTGGAACGCATGATTCTTTCGTATGCGGAACAGAAAAGTATGGACTTGAAAACCGCCGTCTGGTATACGGGAGAAAGTCTGTGTAATTATTTGAAAGAAGGTAATCCATTGGATGTCCTGTTTCTGGACATTGAGCTTTGGAAGATGACGGGGATAGAAGCGGGGAAGTCTTCCTGAATCCGCTCATACATCTTTGCTTCCCATTTTCCTACGGATTTCTTCCAGACGAAGGTATATTTGTTGGCACAGGCTTCCAGCTTTGTCCCATCAAGGAATACGTTTTCTTTTGACAGCTCGCCGCTTTCCTCCAGACGGCGGACCATCTGATAAAAAAGATTTTCGCAGGCATCCGCCAGAAAGCCGGTACGGAAACGGGCAATCGTGCTGTGGTCGGGAGCTTTCTGTCCGGCAAGCAGCCACATAAAGTTAATGTCACGTCTGCATGCTGTTTCAATCTTTCTGGATGAATAAATGTTTTGGGAATACGCATAGGTAAGGATCTTGAACATGGTCTTGGGGTCCACCGCTGGATTTCTGCCTTTGGCAGAGTAAGCCTGATACAGCAAGCTGTAATCTAATTCCTCCAATTCGTGGCTGAGCAGTCGGACAGAGTCATCATCAGGAACCAAACCTTCTAAATTTAATGGCAAAACCAGTTGATAAGGCTCGCCGAATTCGGTATAATT
>DVLE01000097.1 GCA_018715645.1 Candidatus Merdisoma merdipullorum | reverse complement strand
AGGGAGCAGATAGGAAATATATAAACTTGAAAAAACGAACTCTCAGTTGTATGATTGAGAAAATGAGTCTGGAACCATTTCACTTTGGGAACAATCTTTTTCATGTCAACTGACAATTCGTTTACTTCATCAAGCGCCGGATAAAGTATTGACAGATAAGTGCTTATAGTGTATAGTGTGCTTATTAAAACATCACACTTAAGCAATCGCAAAAAACAGCTCCATTATCTATGGAAGATAAACGCCAGAAAACAGGAAACAGCTATGAAAATAATCATATCGAACAATTCGGACACACCGCTCTACCAGCAGATCAAAGGACAAATCACGGACGCTATTCTGAAAGGAGAGCTGTCGGAAGGCGATCCCTTGCCTTCTATCCGTTCTTTCGCCAATGATCTGCGGGTAAGTGTCCTTACTATCCGCCGCGTCTACGACGACCTGGAAAAAGAAGGCTTTGTCAACAGCCAGGTAGGCATCGGTACCTTTGTTTCTGTCGGTAATACGGAACTTCTGCTGGAAAGTAAACGCCGTCTTGTAGAACAAAAGATGACCAACATGATACACACCGCAAAATCACTGGGCATTACCCGTCAGGAACTCTCTGAAATGATGGAAATACTGTATGAGGAGGATTAGGTAAATGGATACTATCCTGGAAGTTCAGAAGTTGAACAAACATTACAAGAATTTTTCTCTGCATGACGTATCTTTCGCTCTGCCGGAGGGCTGCATCGCAGGCTTTATCGGCGTCAACGGAGCAGGCAAGACTACCGTTCTGAAAACGATTCTGGGACTTGCTTCCAAGTCTTCCGGCTCCATCCGTTTTTTTGGTCTGGATATGGATACAGAGAAAAACCGCATCAAAGAACGACTGGGAATCGTACTGGACAGCGGAGGATTTTATGACGACCTCAGCCTGTCACAGATGAAAGCCCTTGTCGCCGCATCCTATAGTACCTGGGACGAGACAGAATTTCAGCGCTATCTGGAACGCTTCTCTTTGAATCCAAAGCAAAAGATCCGCACGCTTTCTAAAGGAATGCGCATGAAATACGCTCTTGCTTTGGCTTTGTCCCACAAGGCGGAATTTCTCATTATGGACGAACCCACTGGAGGATTGGATCCTCTGATCCGAAGACAGCTTCTGAACATTCTCAGAGAATATATGGACAAGGGCGGACGCGGCGTATTCTTCTCCACACATATCACCTCCGATCTGGACAGGCTGGCAGATTTGCTGGTCCTGATCGATCATGGAAAAATCATTTTTCAGGAGAACAAAGATGCTTTGCTGGAACGATACAAAATTGTAAAGGGAGATGCAGGCAAGATCCCAAGGGCGGCACTCCCTCTCCTGCGCAATTATTCCGCGACAGCGTTCGGCTTTACCGCCATCACCGATCAGCCCGAAGAAGTACAAAGGCTTTTGCCGGACGTTATTTTAGAGCGGGCATCCATTGAGGACATTATGCTCTGCAATATCGAAGGAGGAAAAGATCATGATGCTTCAATTGCTTAAAAAGGATTTTTTGCTTACCGGCAAGTATGTTCTGCTGGCTGCAGCTATCTGCGTTTTTTATCCAGTGTTCGTACTCTGGCAGCTAGAAGACACACTTCCCGCTCAGGCCGGGACCATAGGCTTCCTGCTCATGACCTTCTTCTCCATCCTCTTTGTACTTCTTCAGGCATTTCAAAAAGAAGCTATGTATCCGAAATCAGCCGCCTTCCTTTGCGCTCTGCCGTATTCCCGCCGGGATCTTGTTCTGGAAAAATATATGTTTTTCCTCATCATTTATCTGGGATGCTGTCTGATTTACCGATGCGAAACCCTTTTGATTCCGGCGCTCGGAAGCTTTGGCTTTTCAGAAGCCAGCCTGATGTGCGCGGCGGTAAGCCTCATACTGGGCCTTTATCTCCCTGTTCACTACCGATTCGGATACGAGAACACTAAGTATTTCTTTCTGTTCGCCATCATGATAACCTGCTTCTGTGTCCCCATGCTTGTGAAATACCTGCCATCTTCCTGGCTCGCCCTGCCCGCAGGCCCGCTCTTTCCCTTAACACTCTTTCTTACCAGCGGGCTTTTCCTGGCTGTATCCGCGTCGCTTGCAATCCATTTCTATCAAAAAGTGGATTTGACATAGGATACCGCAAAAATGGCTTGCGGCTTTTATATCCAAAACCGTCAGGCTGGGTTTTCAGTTCAAATCCTGAATATTCATCTTATCCAGCATCTTCCTTTTCTTTCTCCGCTGCCGGCATATGAAATAGATGGCCAGCAGAATATAAGTAGGGATGTTGAACAGCAGAAACAGAAGCGCCATAAACAGCACGGTCTCGGCCAGGCTTCCCACGCGCACCACATTCATGCATACGAGCAGCGCATAGAGAAGCGTGCAAATGGGTAAAATCAGTCCCGGCCAGCGTCTTTCTGTTCTGGACAGAAAAATCTGCAGAACAATCATTCCGATGATAGTTCCGAAAAATATAAGCAAAGTAACAAGAATCGAATTCGCTGTCATTTCCATAAATTTACTCCTCCTTCCGAAGCTTCCGGTATTCTGTAATCAGTATCTTCGCCGTGTCAAAGTCCAGCTTATCGTTCACAGCCAGCCTTTTGATCAGGGCCACGTAGGGATCGTTCTCCGTCTCCTCGCTGATCTTTATTTTCTGAATCAGCCGGTCCAGACGCAGCCGGACCGTAGGATAGGTAACCTCATACTGGTGCGCAATCTCTTTTAAGGACCCGGACGCCAGTATAAAATTCCGGATAAACGAGACATCCTCCGGTTCCAGATCCGCCATCCATTCCGGTACATACTCTATCGCCATGCTTTCGCCTCCTTCTTTGAATACTCCACTTTCAAGACTTAATGCAAGTCATGGATATTCATTTTATCCAGCATCTTATTTTTGCTTTTCCCTGCCCTGCGGGCAAAATACACGGCCAGCAGAATCAGCGTCGAAATATTTTTCAGCAGGAAGTTGCCCAGGTACATGCCTGCCATTTGGATAGCTGTAAGGCCGTAAAACCGCACCATGAAAATCCGTACCACAGCCCAGAGAAAGGTGAGAAAAGGCAGAACCAGGCCGGGCCAGCGGCTGTCCAGCCCCGAAAGCCAGATCTGGAGGACAATCCCCACACACAATACCAAAAAAGTAATCCAAATACTGATCGTCAAAAACATCAAATGCCTCCTCTCTTATTCTTTAATAATATTAAGTATAATCTTTAATATTATTAAAGTCAATATTAAAATATCTTTTATTTATTTTTGAAACAAAAAGGACGCCTTCTCGGACCAAAGCCCTGAAGAAGCGTCCTCTCTATCTACCCTTAATTTGCAAAAGCATATCTTCTGCGTTACAAAATTTCGTATTCTCCCTCTGCCGTCTTTCCAAACAGCGGCAGTTTCTGAAGGAAGATAATGTCCTCTCTGGATGCCGCGTCTCCCTCAGCGAGAATCGCGGCTTTTTTCACGACGGAAGCTCCTGCATTCTCCATTAAGACTTCCAGCGCCCGAAGGGATTCACCTGTGGAAATCACATCATCCAGAAGGCAGACACGCTTCCCGCGGATCTTATCCGCATCCGTGCCATCCAAATAAAGATGTTGCTCGCCTGCCGTCGTAATAGAATGAACGGAAGCGGAAACCACGTTCTTCATATAGGTTTTCGTACTCTTTCTGGCCACGATAAATTCCTTCAGGCCCAGCAGACGGCTGATCTCATAGGCCAGGGCGATTCCCTTTGCCTCCGCAGTCACTACCGCGTCCACCTGACCGATTCTCCTCGCCAGCTCCGGCGCGCAGGCGCTTACCAGTTCCGTGTCGCCAAGCACCACAAAGCTTGCAAAGGCGGTCGTATCGTTGATAGGAATAAACGGGAGGGTTCTCTCCACCCCACACAGTTCTATCTTATATTCTTTCATGCCTGTTCTCTCCTTTTCTTCTCATGCACAGATTCTTTCCCGGTTTTCAAAAAATGTGCGCTTCGGCGCGGCTCTTACAGTCCCAGAAGCTTCGCAGCCACGCCGGCTACCATACCCAGGAACGGATTGGTAACCGCAGTCACTACCATAGCCGTGCCTCCGGCCGCAGCATTTGCCGCAAACGCAAGCGGAGCGTCCGGCACAACGGTCTTAAAGATTCCAAGCACAAACAGGAAACCTGCGATAGAGGAGGAAGGTACATATCTTCCAATCTTCGGAAGCAGTTTGAAAAGCAGAATCAGACCAATCACAGCCATCATAATCACGCCGGCCCATACCGGATGCGGCGCGGACGCTGTGGCAGAAATAATGGATTCTACAGGAGCGCCTCCAAAGAAAGAAGAACACATATCAGCTACAGAAGAAATCACGGTCAGGTGATCCACATTGTAATTTCCGCTGGTTGCCATACTGGCTGTGATTCCTCCAAAGGAAATATTGGAGCCGATGTTCAGGCAGACCATGCCGAGCGCTCCAAAGATAACGCTGGAATTGATCGTGAATTTCTGACGGACAAACTTATCGTCCTCTACCACGATGTTTGCCTTTTCCTTTTTGAACAGCGCGCTGGCAATGCAGGATGCCACCACAGAGATCACAATGGTATAGACAAGCGTATTAGAGCTGTCCTTCGTAAAGAAATATGTGATCAGGGCTGCGCCAAGGGATACTCCTCCCGAAATCACATCGCTCCGGATCATATCAAGGGCCGCTTTCGTCAGAATGATGCCGACGCCGGCCATCATTCCATAAGCCACATCTTCGCCCACAAAGTTTACAATTCTTGTAAGCAGGCCAAACACTCCGATCAGCGTCATGATGACGCCGCCGATAAAAATCATCGTGCACCGCTCGGAACGATTTTTTCCAGCCGTTCCTGCATAGGTGATCGTCTCCGCCTGAAAAGAGATCGGCGCCACGCTCTGGGTCAGCGTATTGCCTGCGACTCCCACAAAAAACGCCAGCGCCGTCGGCACGGAAGCAAAGCCATAGGCAAGAGCCAGAAGCCCCTGAGGAAGCCCGTTGAGAACTACGCCAATGATCGCCAGCAAGTCAGTTAAAATCTCATTCATAAAACCTCTCCTCCTCGTATTAAGATCCCGTTAAAATTCTAACACCCGGATCAAAGTGTGTAAACACCGCTCCTTATGATTTCTGCTAATCACTGTTCATCTCCCTGGCTTATACAGCCCTGTTTCTGGATAAAGTATACATTCTTCTTCCATATCTGCAAAAAACCGTATTTTCAGCAGCCATGACAACTGCGAAAATACGGTTTTCTTTTTGACCGTTCTTTACTGTACCTGCAGATTCGTATATCCCATCAGATCCAGATCCACCGCGCATGCCGCTTCGCGGCCTTCACGAATCGCCCAGACCACCAGAGACTGGCCTCTGTGCATATCGCCTGCCGTAAATACCCGGTCCACATTCGTCTTGTAACCGCCAGGCTCCGTGTTCACGTTCGTTCTGGCATTTACCTCCACGCCGAAGGCTTTCGTCACATAATCCTGGCTTCCCAGGAAACCGGCCGCGATCAGCACCACATCCACATCCAGCGTGAACTCGCTGCCCTCGATGGGAACCATCATCATCCGGCCCGTCTTTTCATCCTTTTTGCTTTCCAGCCTGCAGCAGACAGCCTTTTTCAGATTGCCGGACTTGTCGCCCACAAATTCCTTGACGGTCGTCGTGTAGATTCTCGGATCCTTTCCAAACAGCGCTATGGCCTCCTCCTGGCCGTAATCGGTCTTGCAGACCTTCGGCCATTCGGGCCATGGATTGTTCTCGGCCCTCGTATCCGGCGCCTTTGGCATCATCTCAAGCTGCACGACAGACTTGGCGCCCAGGCGGATGGAGGTTCCTACGCAGTCGTTGCCCGTGTCTCCGCCGCCGATCACCATCACATTTTTCCCCTTTGTAGAGATGTATTTCTTGTCCGCGAAATTGGAATCCAGCAGACTCTTGGTCGTCGCCCGCAGAAAATCCACCGCAAAATAGATGCCGTTCAGCTCGCGGCCCGGAACCTTGATGTCTCTCGGATTCGACGCGCCGCAGGCCAAAATCACCCGGTCGTACTCCTTCAGAAGCTCCGCGGCCTTCTTATCCTTTCCGACGTCAGTATTCACGACGAATTCCACGCCTTCCGCTTTCATCATGTCGATCTTCCGGTCTATGATGTGTTTTTCCAGCTTCATATTCGGAATCCCGTACCGGAGAAGTCCTCCCACCCGGTCAAAACGCTCAAATACCGTGACCGAATGACCTCTGTGGTTGAGCTGATCGGCGGCCGCAAGGCCCGAAGGGCCGCTGCCGACGATGGCGATTTTCTTTCCGGTCCGGTTCTTCGGCGGTTCCGGCACAGCATAGCCCTCTTTGTAAGCATTCTCAATGATAGCCAGCTCGTTGCTCTTCGTGCCTACCGGCTCTCCGTTCAGGTTGCAGGTACAGGCTTTCTCGCAAAGCGCCGGGCATACCCTCCCTGTAAACTCCGGAAAGCTGCTGGTCTTCTTGAGACGCTTGTAGGCCTGCTCCCAATTTCCCATGTACAGCAGATCATTCCACTCCGGAATCAGATTGCGCAAGGGACAGCCGGAAGCCATTCCTCCTATCATCACGCCCGCCTGGCAGAACGGCACGCCGCAGTCCATACAGCGCGCTCCCTGGCGCTGCTGCTCCTCCTTAGACAGAGGGGTATGGAATTCATTAAAATGCCTGATTCTTTCTTTTGGGGACTGGGCTTTTTTGTCTACCCGGTCATAGTCCATAAATCCTGTCGGTTTTCCCATGTCTTCTCCCCTCCTTACTGATTTTTATTGGCATAGAAGGCTTCGATCTGGGCCTGCTCGCTGCTTAAGCCCTTTTCTTCCATCTGAATGATCGCCATCTGCATCCGGTAATAGTCATAGGGAATGATCTTCTTGAACTTCGGCAGATAGTCCGCGAAATTGCTCAGGATTTCCTTTCCCTTTACCGAATTGGTATAGGCCACATGGTTTTCTATCATTTCCTTGAGTTCCTGCACGTCGTACTTGTCTGTCAGCTCCGAAATCATTACCATATCCTTGTTAAGCCTTGTATACAGATCCCGGTCCTCGTCCAGCACATAGGCGACGCCGCCGCTCATACCTGCCGCAAAGTTCTTTCCTGTCTTGCCAAGGACAGCCACCCGGCCCCCGGTCATATACTCGCAGCCATGATCTCCCACGCCTTCCACGACAGCGATGGCTCCTGAATTTCTCACGCAGAATCTCTCTCCGGCCACGCCGTTAATATAGGCCTTTCCGCTGGTCGCTCCGTAAAGGGCCACGTTTCCGATGATAATATTTTCATCCTGCTTAAAGCGCACGCCTCTGGGCGGATAGACAATCAGCTTACCGCCGGACAGTCCCTTGCCGAAGTAATCGTTGCTGTCTCCTTCCAGCTCCAGAGTCAGCCCCTTAGGGATAAAGGCGCCAAAGCTCTGCCCGCCGGCTCCCTTACATTTTACCGTAAAGGTGTCTTCTTCCAGACCATCCGGATACCGCTTTGTGATCTCGGAGCCAAACATAGTGCCGAAAGCCCGGTCCGTATTGCTCACATCCAGCTCGATACTCCGCTTGCTTCCCATTTCCAGCGCCGGAAGCAGCTTCTTGAACAAAACCTTTTGGTCGAGTGTCTTTTCCAGCTCAAAGTTATATACCTGCTTCGGATCAAAAGTCACCTTCTGCCCCTTGCCCGCATAAGGATTATTCAAAATCGCTGACAGATCAATGGAGGCCGCGCGGCCTGACAGACGCTCCTTCACTTTCAGGAGATCGGTACGTCCGACCAGTTCATCCACGGTGCGCACGCCAAGACGGGCCATGTATTCCCGCAGATCCTGAGCGATAAAGCGCATAAAATTCATGACGTATTCCGGCTTGCCCCGGAATCTCTTTCGCAGCTCCGGGTTCTGTGTCGCCACACCCACCGGACAGGTATCCAGGTTGCAGACACGCATCATCACGCAGCCCATGGTCACCAGCGGAGCCGTCGCAAAGCCGAACTCCTCGGCGCCCAGCATAGCCGCGATCGCCACATCCTCGCCTGTCATCAGCTTTCCGTCAGTCTCTATGCGCACCCTGCCTCTGAGGCCGTTCTGGATCAAGGTCTGGTGCGTCTCCGCGAGTCCCAGTTCCCAGGGCATTCCCGCATGATGAATGGAGCTTCGCGGCGCCGCTCCCGTGCCTCCATCATAGCCGGAGATCAGAATCACCTGGGCTCCGGCCTTCGCCACGCCGGCCGCCACAGTTCCCACGCCCGCCTCAGACACCAGTTTTACGGAAATCCGCGCGTCCCGGTTGGAATTTTTCAGGTCATAGATGAGCTGCGCCAAATCCTCAATGGAATAAATATCATGGTGCGGCGGCGGGGAGATCAGGGATACGCCAGGAGTGGAATGTCTCGTCTTTGCGATCCACGGATACACCTTTCCGCCTGGCAGGTGACCGCCCTCTCCGGGCTTCGCGCCCTGGGCCATCTTAATCTGCAGCTCCTTGGCGCTTACCAGATAGCGGCTTGTGACGCCAAACCGCCCGGAGGCCACCTGCTTGATGGCAGAACATTTATTTAAGCCGTCCGGACCGACTTCCAGGCGTTCCAGGCTCTCGCCGCCCTCTCCGGAATTGGATTTTCCATGGAGGGTGTTCATGGCGATGGCCAGGCACTCATGGGCCTCCTGAGAAATGGAGCCATAGGACATGGCGCCCGTCTTGAAACGTGTGACGATGGACTCCACGCTTTCCACTTCCTCGACAGGCACGCCCTTTTTCGGATAATTAAAATCCAGAAGCCTTCTTAAATATCCCCGGTTCGTCTCGCCGTTGATAAGTTCCGTGTACTCCTTAAACATCTGATAGTCGCCGCGCCTCGTGGACTCCTGTAAGAGATGAATCGTCTGCGGATTGTAGAGATGCTTTTCTCCGCCGCTTCTGCTCTTGTGGCGCCCCACGCTCTCCAGCGTCAGATCCACGTTCAGTCCCAGAGGATCAAAGGCTGCGGAATGAAGCTCGTCGGCCTGCTTTGCAATATCGTCCAGAGTGATACCGCCCACCCGGCTGACCGTTCCGGTAAAGTATTCATCTACCACCTTGCCGTCGATGCCGATAGCCTCAAAAATCTTGGAGCCCTGGTAGGACTGGATCGTAGAAATACCCATCTTGGACGCAATCTTGACGATTCCGTGGAGAATCGCACTGTTGTAATCATCTACCGCCGCATAGTAATCCTTATCGAGCAGATGGGAAGCCACCAGTTCCCGGATGGTCTCCTGAGCCAGATACGGGTTGATGGCGCAGGCTCCATATCCCAAAAGGGTGGCGAACTGATGCACCTCTCTGGGCTCGCCGCTTTCCAGAATCAAAGCTACGCCCGTGCGCTTTTTCGTCGTAACCAGATGCTGGTTCAAACCCGCCACAGCCAGCAGGGAGGGAATCGCCACATGATTTTCATCGACGCCCCGGTCGGAGATAATCAGGATATTGACGCCTTCCCGGTACGCCCGGTCCGCATCCATATACAGGCGGTCCATAGCCTTCTTCAGACTGGTGTTCTTATAATAAGTAATCGGAAGCACTTCCACCTTAAAGCCGGGGACCTTCATGCTTTTGATTTTCAGTATATCCGTATTCGTCAGAATCGGATGATTGATACGCAGAAGATGGCAGTTCTCCGGCTTCTCCTCCAGTACGTTTCCATTCTTGCCTACATAGATCGTCGTGGAGGTCACAATTTCCTCCCGGATGGCGTCGATGGGCGGATTGGTAACCTGCGCAAAACGCTGCTTGAAATAATTAAACAGCGGCTGATGCTTATCGGACAGGGCCGCTATCGGCGTATCAATACCCATGGAAGCGATCGATTCGCTTCCATTCTTCGCCATAGTCAGAATCGACGTGCGGTACTCCTCGTAATTATAGCCAAAGGATTTCTGAAGCCTTCTGCGCTCGTCAGCCGTAAACTCCGGCACCCGTTCATTGGGAATCTTCAGATCCTTAAGCTGCACCAGATTCCGGTCCAGCCATTCGCCGTAGGGCTTGGCGGAAGCGTATCTCTCCTTCAGCGCCTCGTCGTCCACAACCTCGCCCTTCACGGTATCCACAAGAAGCATCTTTCCGGGATGCAGACGTTCTTTCACAAGAATCTTTGTGGGATCTATGTCCAGTACGCCTACTTCGGAAGACAGAATCAATGTATCGTCCTCCGTGATATAATAACGGGAGGGACGAAGGCCATTGCGGTCCAGAACGGCGCCCATCACATCTCCATCACTGAACAGAATGGAGGCAGGACCGTCCCAAGGCTCCATCATTGTCGCATAGTACTGATAAAAATCTCTCTTTTTCTGGGACATGGCTCTGTTATTGTCCCAGGGCTCCGGAATCGTGATCATGACGGCCAGGGGCAGATCCATGCCGCTCATCACGAGAAATTCCAGCGTATTGTCCAGCATGGCCGAGTCGGAACCGGAAGCGTTCACCACGGGAAGCACCTTGTTCAGATCTTTTTTCAGATAAGGCGATTCCATGGTCTCCTCACGGGCCAGCATCTTATCCGCGTTTCCCTGAATCGTGTTGATCTCGCCGTTGTGTACAATGAAACGGTTCGGATGAGCGCGCTCCCAGCTCGGATTCGTGTTCGTACTGAAGCGGGAATGTACGATAGCAATGGCTGACTCGTAATTCTCATCCTGCAGATCCGCAAAAAAGGAGCGAAGCTGATGCACCAGGAACATTCCTTTGTATACAATGGTCCGGCTGGAAAGAGAGACCACATACGTATCGTCGTTAGACTGTTCAAAGACACGGCGGGCCACGTAAAGCTTCCGGTCAAAATCCAGCCCCTTCTCCACATCCGCAGGACGCTTTACAAAACCCTGCAGGATGCACGGCATCTTCTCAAGCGCCTTGTTGCCAAGTACATCGGGGACCACCGGCACCTCCCGCCAGCCGAGGAACTCCATGCCCTCTTTTTCCACGATGATCTCAAACATCTTTCGAGCCTGATTCCGCTTCAGCTCATCCTGCGGGAAGAAAAACATCCCGATTCCGTAATCTCTTTCTTCACCTAAAAAGACGCCGAGAGGTTTGACTGCTTCGGAGAAAAACTTGTGGGAAATCTGTAATAAGATTCCTACTCCGTCGCCCGTCTTACCTTCGGCGTCTTTGCCGGCCCTGTGTTCCAGGTTCTCTACAATTTTCAATGCGTCCGCCACTGT
>DVLE01000096.1 GCA_018715645.1 Candidatus Merdisoma merdipullorum | reverse complement strand
AAGAAGTCAGACGCGCTGGAAAGACGGGAAGCAAGCTATGCGGCCAAAGAAGAGAAGCTGGCGAAGCAAAGCGCTGAGCTGAATAAGCTTCAGGAAAAAAGAGTGCAGGAACTGGAAAGAATCTCTGGCCTTACCTCCGAACAAGCAAAAGATTATTTATTAAAGACTGTTGAAGACGAAGTAAAACATGAAGCAGCCATGCTCGTCAAGGAACTTGAGAGCAAGGCAAAGGAAGAAGCCGATAAAAAGGCGAAGGAATATGTGGTTACGGCGATCCAGAAGTGCGCTGCCGATCATGTGGCAGAGACGACGATCTCCGTTGTGCAGCTTCCGAACGACGAGATGAAGGGAAGAATCATCGGACGTGAAGGACGGAACATCCGGACTCTTGAGACGATGACGGGAATCGATCTGATCATCGATGACACACCGGAAGCTGTCATCTTATCAGGCTTCGATCCGATCCGCCGCGAGGTGGCCCGGATCGCGCTGGAAAAACTCATTGTGGACGGACGGATTCATCCGGCGCGTATTGAGGAAATGGTGGAAAAAGCGCAGAAGGAAGTGGAGACGATGATCCGCGAGGAAGGCGAAGCCGCAATCCTTGAGGTAGGCGTTCATGGAATTCATCCGGAGCTGGTAAAACTTCTCGGAAGAATGAAGTTCCGTACCAGCTATGGTCAGAATGCGCTGAAGCATTCTATCGAAGTGGCTCATCTGGCAGGCCTTCTGGCAGGCGAGGTGGGAGTGGACGTGCGTATGGCGAAGCGGGCAGGACTTCTGCACGACATCGGCAAGTCCATTGACCATGAGGTAGAAGGATCACATATTCAAATCGGGGCGGAATTGTGCCGGAAGTACAAAGAGTCTCCGATTGTTATCAATGCAGTTGAATCACATCATGGGGATACGGAGCCTACTTCTCTGATTGCCTGTCTGGTACAGGCAGCGGACACGATTTCCGCTGCCCGGCCGGGTGCGCGAAGAGAGACTCTGGAGACGTATACCAATCGGTTAAAACAGTTAGAAGATATCGCCAATGGCTTTAAGGGCGTAGACAAGTCTTTTGCAATTCAGGCAGGTAGAGAGATTCGTGTCATGGTAGTTCCTGATCAGGTAGATGACGCTACTATGGTATTGCTGGCAAGAGATATTTCCAAACAGATCGAGGCTGAGTTGGAATATCCGGGCCAGATTAAGGTAAATGTTATCCGTGAGAGCCGGGTAACGGATTATGCAAAATAAGAAAGATAAAGGATGCCGCTTAAGCGGCATCCTTTTCGTATTGTTTTGCCGGACTGCGGATGCGGTCGGGCGGATAAGGAGATGATGGGATGGCGAAAATAGGATTTATCGGAATGGGAAACATGGGTTCCGCTCTTTTGAAGGGACTTTTGAAGGAATTTCCGGCCGGAGAGCTTGTGTTTACGGCTAAGACGGAAGAAACAAGGCGCAGAGTGTATGCGGAGACGCAGGTGACGTACACACAGTCGAACGCGGAGTGCGCCAATAGCTGCAAGTATGTGGTTTTGGCAGTGAAGCCCCAGTATTATCCTGTGGTTCTGAAGCAGATACGTTATGCGGTTACAGAGGAACACGTGGTGATCTCTCTTGCGCCTGGCATAACGATAGAACGGCTCAAGGAAACACTTGGTTCAGACAGACGGATTGTTCGGGCTATGCCGAATACGCCGGCTCTCATCGGGGAGGGGATGACGGGACTGTGTTATCAGGCCGAGGAGTTTAACGAAGAAGAAATCGAAATGATACATAGAATCTTTGGCTCCGTAGGAAAATACGCGGATGTGGAGGAACGCATGATGAGCGCTGTGGTCTGCGCAAGCGGAAGCTCTCCGGCGTTTGTCTATCAGTTCATCGAAGCTTTGGCGGATGGCGCCGTGCAGTTTGGGCTTCCGCGCGCCCAGGCATACACGTTTGCGGCGCAGGCGGTGGCCGGAGCTGCAAAAATGGTGCTGGAGACAGGTAAACATCCGGGTGAACTCAAAGACCAGGTATGCTCACCCGGCGGGACTACGATTGCCGGCGTGGCGGCTCTGGAAAACGCGGGATTTCGCGGAGCAGTCATGAAAGCCTGCGAGGCCTGCTATGAGAAATCAGAATCGATGAAATAAGGCCGTCGGTATACAGCCAGGATAAGGCGGACAGGAAAAACCGTCATGAAACGGAAAAGCCTCTCATACACTGGGAAGTGTATGGGAGGTTTTTGAAATATGAAGGGAATCCGCCTGAGAGGACGCAGTTTTTTTCTGACTCTGTTTTTGCTGGGGTTTGTGCTGGGAGTTCTGTATATCGCTCTGTTTGGAAGGACGGCCGTGCATGAGACCACTCTGATGAGCGCTTACTTTTTTTCAAAATACCAGCAGGTGGAGTTTGCCTCAGAGGAACTCTTTCTTTATACCTTCAAGTCGAGAATGTCAGTGTTTGCGGTCTTATGGCTGACAGGTCTGACCGTCCTTGGAACAGCGGCGGCCTGTCTGTTCTTGTTCGGGGTAGGAGCGGCGTTTGGGATGACAGTCACCACTGCGGCTATTAAAATGGGAGCGGCAGGGATTCTTTTGTGCGTCGCGGCAGGACTCCCTCACTTTATTCTTTATATCCCGGCCGGATGCTGGTTTTTGAACAGGATTTGTACAATGTCGGGAAACCGGGACTGGCGGGCGCGGCAGTGGGGAGAGGGAAAGAGGACGTTTTACCGTTATCTGCTGGTGCTGGCTGCGGGAACGCTGCTCCTGCTGGCCGGAGCGTTTCTGGAGAGTTATGTGAATCCGCTGTTTTTGAAAACGGTGCTTTCCATAGTATGAAGGTGGGGGAAGGATAAAAAAATTTTTCATGTCCTTTACAATATTTGGTGTGCGCAAAAACAGGCAAAACCATATCTTGTGGATAGGCGCCGAATGCCCGTTTTTTTCGCAAAAACCGGGAAAAAAGACCATTGCTTTTCTGCTTTTTTATTACTATAATGATATTTACATTGGCTTGCCGCCCCTTTAGATCCGGGGGTGGCTCATTCGTGGATCGAGGGGCAGAGGGGTTATGGAACAGGAGATTAAAGGGTTTGTGTCTTACCTGCACGATGTAAAAAAGACATCCCGGAATACAGAGCTGTCTTATCAGAGAGATCTGGTAAAAATGATGCGGTTTCTGCATGATCAGAAAATAGACAAGCCGGAGGATGTGACGGAGACGAATCTGAATTCTTATATTCTGGATTTGGAGAAAAAGGGAATGTCGGCGGCGACGGTATCGCGCAATATCGCGGCTATGAAAGGCTTCTATCTGTATCTGTGGAAGGAAGGAAATATTACGGCGGATCCGGCGGAAAATCTGAAGGCTCCTAAGGTGGAAAAGAAGCTGCCGGACATTCTGTCCGTAGAGGAGATGAATAGGCTTTTGGAGCAGCCTGGAGATCGGACGCCGAAGGGCTTACGGGATCGGGCGATGCTGGAGCTTTTGTACGCTACGGGAATCCGCGTGACAGAGCTTATCTCTCTGCGCCTTGAGGATGTGAACTGGAAGCTGGATTATATCGTCTGCAGAGACAGAAATAAGGAACGGATTGTGCCTTTCGGCTTTAAAGCGCGTAAGGCTTTGGAGCGCTATATGAAAAGCGCCCGCAGACAGCTTGTGGGCGATAAGGAGTGCGATATGCTGTTTCCGAACTGCTCTGGAGAGAGTATGAGCCGGCAGGGATTCTGGAAGCTTTTAAAGCAGTATGTGAAACAGGCGGGCATAGAAACGGAAATCACTCCCCACTCCCTGCGTCATTCTTTTGCGGCGCATCTGGTGGAAAACGGAGCCGATCTTCATGTCGTCCAGGAGATGCTGGGACATTCGGATATTTCCACGACGATGATGTATGCCAACCGTGCCAGAGAGATCTATGCGAAAGCGCATCCGAGAGGGTGACAAAATCAGAGGATAGTTAGGACGACCAGGAAGAAAAGCTTCCTGGTCGTTTTTTCTGCGATAAGCTCGGAAGGAAGAAGCTGTGCCTTCCGCTATTCGATGCTTTGCGTCGGTCTAGCATCTCTCGGCGATCTCATAGAGAAGGCGTTCGGAATCTTCCCAGCCCAGGCAGGGATCGGTGATGGATTTTCCATAGACGTGATCGTGGATACCCTGACAGCCCTCCTCGATATAGCTTTCAATCATGACGCCCTTGACGAGACGGCGAATATCGTCGGAGTAAGAACGGCTGTGAAGCACTTCTTTTACGATACGGATCTGTTCTTTGAACTGTTTGTTGGAATTGTTGTGGTTGGCGTCTACGATGCAGGCCGGATTCTTCAGATCTCTGGCGTTGTAGAGATCGAGGAGCTGCCGGAGATTTTCATAGTGATAGTTTGGCAGAGATACGCCCCTTTCGTTGACGGCGCCCCGCAGAACAGTATGTGCCAAATCATTTCCGCTGGTCTGGACGTCCCAGTTGCGGTAGATGAAGGAATGACCGTTCTGGGCGGCATAGACGGAGTTCAGCATAACCGTCAGATCGCCGCTGGTGGGATTCTTCATTCCGGTGGGAACGTCGATGCCGCTGGATACCAGGCGGTGCTGCTGGTTTTCCACAGAACGGGCGCCCACTGCGATGTAGGAAAGAAAATCCATGGTGTAGCGCAGATTTTCAGGGTAAAGCATCTCGTCGGCTGCCGTCAGTCCGGACTCCTCGATGGCACGGATGTGCATATGGCGCAGAGCGATGATTCCTGCCAGGGGATCCGGCTTCTTTTCCGGATCGGGCTGGTGCATGATTCCCTTATAGCCCTCGCCTGTGGTGCGCGGCTTATTTGTATAAATGCGCGGAATAATAAGGACCTTGTCCTTGATCTTTTCCTGTACCGGCGTAAGGCGGCAGACATAGTCGCAGACAGCCTCCTCGTTGTCGGCTGAGCAGGGGCCGATGATTACAATAAACTTGTCGGACTCTCCGGTAAATATCTTACGGATCTCTTTGTCACGTTCTTCTTTTATCTTGACTGCGCGGGGCGGCACAGGATACATCTCGCGGGTTTCCTGGGGCGTCGGCAGTTTCTGTATGAAATCAAATGCCATGTTTACGTACTCCTTAACTGATGTATTTTATACAGAAGGCAGTCGGAAATATCAGTCCCATACGGCCTACGGTATTTATAATAATACAGGAATGTGAAAAAGTCACGTATATTTTTTGCCTGCGCCCAGGCCGGAAGGCCGATCCGGGAAAAACAGATACTCTTTCAGGGAACCAAGATTCAGTAAAGCGACGAAAAGCTGATTGGCCAGCAGACCCCAGAGGTATCCCTGGATTCCGACTTTGGGCACAAAGATCAGAACAAAAACAATCCGGATCATCACACCGGTCAGATTGTTGAAAAATCCGGTTCCCGTTTTCCCAAGACCATTCAGAATGCTGTGCAGCGTACCGTTCAGATACAGAAACGGGCAGATCCAGGCCAGCGTGATGATGAAATCCCCGGCCATCTCACTGTCGAAAAAGACCCGCCCCAGAGATTTTCCAAAGATCAGGAAAATAACAGTAAAGCAAATTCCGAGAGCGAGGCAGAAAGAGGTGGTCTTTCTGACCGTGCGTTTGAGCAGATTCTGCTGTCCGGCCGCCTGGGACTGGGAGACGGAAGGGAGAAGCATGACGGAGACAGCGTTTGTCAGGACATTTGGAAAGAGAATAAAGGACATGGACATGCCGGTCAGAGTTCCGTACACGCTTAAGGACATTTCCGAATTCAGCCCGTATTGCTGGAGGGTAAAAGGAATCAGAATCGCTTCCGCGCTGGACAAAAGATTCATGCATACCCGGTTCCCTGTGACAGGGAGAGCCGTGGAAACCATATTGCGGGTAAGGAGAGAGAGGGAGAAGTCTCTCTTTTTTTTCTGCCTTCCGTATTTTCGGTCTGTTGAAATGGCGAACAGTCCAAAGAGCATGGAGGCAAATTCACCGAGTACCAGGCCGATGACGGCGGAGACCGGAGTCATCGGCCTCCCCTCTGCGGAAGCGACGCGGAAGATAAGGAAGACGGCGCAGACGCGGACGAGCTGCTCTGTGAGATGAGCGGCGGCCGGAATTCCCGCCCGCCTCAGGCCATAATAATAACCGCAGATGCAGGAATGACAGGCGCCAAAGGGTACTGTGATCGACATAATGCGCAGAAGGGAAGCGCAGCGCGCGTCATGAAGCAGGCGTACGGCGATAAAATCTGCATTGGCGTATAAAAGAAGGGCCGCGGGGAGAGCCAGTGACAGAGACATAAAAAGTCCGATATGCAGGACTGAGCGCGCCCGCCTGGGATTGCCCGACGCCATCTCGCCGGATACAAAGCGGGTGACGGCGATCTCGGCTCCGGCTGTGGTCAGAGCATAGCAGACGCCGTATACGGGAAAAATCATCTGGTAGATACCGATGCCCTCGGCACCGATGGTACGGCTTAAGAATATCTTATAAAAAAAGCCTATGAACCGGGTGACAATGCCTGTGGCAGTGAGGATCACGGTTCCGGCTATCAGAGGATGTTTTTGTTTTTTCATGACGGACTCCGAAAGGTAATTGCCGTGGGCGGCGTGAGCAGTAACATAAATTTATACAATATATTCTGGAAACAGGCTTGACAGAACAGATGTGAAAGTGATATTATCCATTTGAAATCCGATTAAAATACTCGGAATTAAAGCGAAGTGAAAGAGAGTACAAAAGCAGAATCAGATCGGAATTACATGTGAGGTGATGACATGAAGCTGTCTACAAAAGGAAGATACGGACTTCGTGCGTTGATTGATCTGGCGCTGTACAGCGAGAATGAGGCGGCTTCGATCGCCAGCATATCCGCCAGGCAGCAGATTTCAGAGAGTTATCTGGAGCAGCTCATCGCAAAGCTTAGAAAAGCAGGGCTGGTCGTGAGCGTACGCGGCGCCGGAGGAGGCTATAAACTGGCAAAGCCGGCATCGGAGATCTCCGTCGGAGACGTTTTAAGGGCTCTGGAGGGAAGTCTGGATGCCGTGAAGTGTCCTGGGCTGGAGGATGAAAGCGGCTGCGAGGGCTCTGAATACTGTGTGACGAAATACGTCTGGCAGAGGATCAATGACAGTATCAATAAAACAGTGGATGAGATCAAGCTTGATCAGCTCATCCAGGAAAGCAAGAATAAGAGAGATGAAGCGGGAACCGTAGGCTCCTGCTGTATCAATTAGTAAGGAGACTGTAGAATGAAGAAACTGATTTATCTGGATAACGCGGCGACCACAAAGACGGCGCCGGAGGTTGTGGAGGCAATGCTGCCGTATTTTTCGGAATATTATGGAAATCCTTCCAGTATCTACAGCCTGGCGGGAGAGAGTAAGAAGGCGGTCACCCAGGCCAGGGAGACCATCGCGGAAGCGCTTGGGGCGAAGCCGGAGGAGATCTATTTTACAGCCGGCGGAAGCGAGGCTGACAACTGGGCGCTGAAGGCTGCCGCAGAGTATTATAAGAACAAGGGAAATCATATCATTACCACGAAAATCGAGCACCATGCCGTTCTGCATACCTGCCAGTGGCTGGAAAAGCAGGGCTTTGAGGTCACGTATCTGAATGTGGATGAAAATGGGATCGTGAAGCTGGAGGAACTGAAAAAAGCCATCCGCCCTACGACGATTCTGATTTCCGTCATGTTTGCCAATAATGAGATAGGAACTTTGCAGCCTATTCGTGAGATAGGGCAGATTGCTCATGAAAACGGTATCCTGTTCCATACGGACGCGGTGCAGGCCTTTGGACAGGTGCTGATTCAGGTGGACGAATATCAGATCGATATGCTCAGCGCCAGCGGCCATAAGCTGAACGGCCCCAAAGGAATCGGTTTCCTTTATATCCGCAAGGGCGTGAAGATCCGTTCCTTTATTCACGGCGGCGCCCAGGAGCGCAAGCGCCGTGCCGGCACGGAAAATGTACCGGGAATCGTAGGCTTCGGCAAGGCGGTGGAGCGTGCCGTAAGTACCATGAAGGAGAGGACAGATAAGGAAAGAGAGCTTCGCGATTATCTGATTGGCCGGGTGCAAAAGGAGATCCCCTTCACCCGTCTGAACGGACACAGGACGCTGCGGCTCCCCAACAATGCGAATTTCAGCTTCCAGTTTATCGAAGGGGAGTCCCTCCTGATTATGCTGGACATGGAAGGAATCTGCGGCTCCTCCGGTTCAGCCTGCACTTCCGGCTCCCTGGATCCCTCGCATGTGCTTTTGGCCATCGGACTGCCTCATGAGATCGCGCACGGCTCTCTGCGTCTGACTTTGAACGAGGAGATCACAAGGGAAGATCTGGATTATGTAGTGGAAAATCTGAAAAAGATTATAGAGAGACTGCGCAGTATGTCGCCTCTTTATGAAGATTTCATGAAGAGAGCGTAGCTGTCTGCAGGATATACGAAAAATGGAAGATAAGAGGAGAAGATTATGTACAGTGAAAAAGTAATGGATCATTTTCAGAATCCCAGAAATGTGGGAGAGATAGAGAACGCCAGCGGCGTGGGAACGGTAGGAAACGCCAAGTGCGGCGATATTATGCGGATTTATCTGGATATTGATGAGAATGGGGTTATAAAGGACTGCAAGTTCAAGACCTTCGGCTGCGGCGCGGCTGTGGCGACGAGCAGCATGGCGACAGAGCTTGTAAAAGGAAAGACTGTGCAGGAGGCCATGCAGGTGACGAACAAGGCTGTCATGGAAGCTCTGGATGGACTTCCGCCTGTGAAGGTACACTGTTCTTTGCTGGCCGAGGAGGCGATTCATGCGGCGCTCTGGGATTATGCCGGGAAGAACGGAATCCAGATTGAAGGCCTTCAAAAGCCAAAGTCTGACATCCATGAAGATGAGGAAGAAGACGCAGAGGAGTATTAGGGAGATTTTGGACCGGAGATGAAGGAAAAAAAGAAGGTAGTCGTAGGAATGTCCGGGGGCGTGGATTCCTCGGTGGCGGCCTGGCTTTTAAAGGAGCAGGGCTATGAGGTCATCGGGGTAACCATGCAGATCTGGCAGGACGAGGAGGATGAGGTCCAGCAGGAAAACGGAGGCTGCTGCGGTCTTTCTGCTGTGGACGACGCCCGCCGGGTGGCGCAGCAGCTTGACATCCCCTATTATGTGATGAATTTTAAGGCGGACTTTCAGCGGTCTGTCATCGATTATTTTACGGCGGAATATCTGGCGGGGCGGACGCCGAATCCCTGTATTGCCTGCAACCGCTATGTGAAATGGGAAGCTCTTCTGAAGCGCAGCCTTGAGATAGGAGCGGACTATATCGCCACAGGCCATTATGCCCGTGTGGAAAAGCTGCCAAACGGCCGTTATGCCCTGCGGCGTTCCGTGACTGCGGCAAAGGATCAGACTTATGCCCTTTACAATCTGACACAGACGCAGCTTTCCCATACGCTGATGCCTGTGGGAGCCTATGCAAAGGAGGAAATTCGGGAGATGGCGGCGCGCCTTGGCCTGCGCGTGGCGGCAAAGCCGGACAGTCAGGAGATCTGCTTCGTTCCCGATCAGGATTACGCGGGCTTTATCGAGCGCACTACGGGAAAGCCCTCAAAGGAGGGGAATTTTGTCCTTGCGGACGGCACGGTTCTGGGCCGTCATAAGGGAATTATCCATTATACGGTCGGTCAGCGCAAGGGGCTTGGCCTTTCCATGGGGCGCAGGGTGGTCGTGACTAAGATTCGTCCGGACACGAACGAGGTCGTCATCGGGGAACAGGAAGATGTGTTTTCAGACGTCCTTTACGCGGACAGGCTGAACTTTATGGCGGCTCCGTCCTTTGAAAATGGGCGGAAGGCCATGGCAAAGATACGCTACAACCATCGGGGGGCTCCCTGCGCCATATATACGGACGGAGAGGACCGGGTGCGCGTGCAGTTTGAAGAGCCTGTGCGGGCTGTGACGCCCGGACAGGCGGTGGTCTTTTATGATGGAGACTATGTGCTTGGAGGCGGGACGATTCTGTAAAAGGCTTTTACAGCTTTACAAATTCCGCCTTTCTTTCCTGAAAGACTGTGAAATACCGGAAGCCGCACTCCTTCAGCAGTTCTCTGGCTTCGCCAAAGCGAAAGCCCAGATATTCGGGTGTGTGGGCGTCTGCTCCTATGGTGATAATCTCGCCGCCAAGCTCCCGGTAGCGCTTTAGAACGGCACGGCAGGGATTTGGCTCTCCAAAACCGGATTTGTAGCCGGCCGTATTGATTTCGATGCCCTTTCCCTTTTGAATCAAAAGCCTGAGAATGGTATCAATCTGTTCTTCGTGGGCAGAATAGGAAAAGCGGCGTTCGTCCTCCGGCGCATAGCGGATGATATAATCCAGATGGCCATAGACGTCAAAATCGTCAAAAGCCTGGATATTTTCCAGAGTTACCTCAAGATAACGGCTGACAGCCTCCTCTGTCCTGCGGCAGCTCCAGAACTGCGGATAGTAGGGATCGGTTCTGTCCACCAGATGCGTGGAACCAATCAGAAAATCAAAGGCATACCCATCCGCGAGGCACCGGGAGAGCCAGGAACGAAGATAATCTCCAAGATGGGGCTGAAGGCCAAGTTCGGCTCCGATACAGATCCCGATTCGGTCCGCATACAGAGACTGAAGTCTTCTAAGCTCCGTAAAATAGGCAGGCACATCAAGCTCCATGCTGACGTCCTGGTAAGGGTAATCCGGATCAAAATGCTCCGTAAAGCACATCAGCGACAGACCTTTGTCGAGAGCGGAGAGTACCGCAGCTTCCGAGGGCGTATTGCTGTCGCCGGAAAAAGAAGAATGTAAATGATAATCAGCAATCATAGTTCTTACCTCCTGCTGGCGTCACTACGCCAGGACTGTCTTTATACTAACGAAAAAAGTGTACAATGGCAAGAAAAAACGGAACAGGATCTTCGCTGTTCTGACAAAATTTGAGGCTTATCCCAATAAAATTGGAATTGGGACTTGCTTTTTCGTATTGGATTCGGTACAATAAAAACAGGCTGAGCATTTCCAAAAATAGGGATAGCTCATAAGTCAATAATCTAAATTCATTTTTAGGAGGAATTCAAAAATGGCAGTAAAAGTAGCGATTAACGGTTTCGGACGTATCGGCAGACTTGCATTCAGACAGATGTTCAATGCTGAAGGGTATGAGGTAGTAGCAATCAACGACCTGACAAGCCCCAAGATGCTTGCTCATCTGTTAAAATATGATTCTTCTCAGGGTAAGTACGCTCTGGCAGACACCGTATCCTCTACAGAGGATTCCATTATCGTAGACGGCAAGGAGATCAAGATCTACGCAAAGGCTAACGCAGCAGAGCTTCCGTGGGGAGATCTGGACGTAGACGTAGTTCTGGAGTGCACAGGCTTCTACACCTCCAAGGAGAAGGCTTCCGCACACATCCAGGCTGGCGCTAAGAAGGTAGTTATCTCCGCTCCGGCAGGAAATGACCTTCCGACCATCGTATACAATGTAAACCACACCACTCTGACAAAAGAGGATACCGTTATTTCCGCAGCTTCCTGTACGACAAACTGCCTGGCTCCGATGGCAAAGGCTCTGAACGAGCTGGCTCCGATCGAGTCCGGTATCATGTGCACGATTCATGCTTACACCGGCGACCAGATGGTTCTGGACGGACCGCAGAGAAAGGGCGATCTGAGAAGAAGCCGCGCAGCAGCTATCAATATCGTTCCGAACAGCACCGGTGCTGCAAAGGCTATCGGCCTTGTTATTCCGGAGCTGAACGGCAAGCTGATCGGTGCTGCTCAGCGTGTACCGACCCCGACAGGTTCCACCACCATGCTGTTCGCAGTTGTTAACAAGTCCGTAACCAAGGAGGAGATCAACGCAGCCATGAAGGCAGCTCAGACCGAGTCCTACGGCTACAATGA
>DVLE01000095.1 GCA_018715645.1 Candidatus Merdisoma merdipullorum | reverse complement strand
ACTCCGGCTGTGCATACGCGGAGAATGGAAAGCTGTATGTGTTCTATACGGGGAATGTGAAGCTGGAAGGAGACTACGATTATATTCTGAATGGGCGTCGGGCTTCCGTAATCCTTGCCGAAAGTGAGGACGGCATCCATTTCGGAGAAAAGCAGCTTCTGCTGACCAATGAGGACTATCCGTCGGATTATACGCAGCATATCCGCGATCCGAAGGTGTTCCGGCAGGACGGCCTCTATGAGATGGTGCTGGGAGGCAGAAAAAAGAGCGGCTGCGGCGCGGTGCTTCTCTACGAAAGCGAAGATATGCATGCCTGGCGCCTGAAAAGGGAACTGACGGTTTCTCAGCCCTTTGGATATATGTGGGAGTGTCCGGATCTGTTTGAGCTGGACGGGGAGTGGTTCCTTTCCCTGTCTCCGCAGGGAATTCCCCGGGGAGAATATGAATTTCAAAACGTGTATGCCTCCGGTTATTTTCATGTAGAGGGAGATTACCGGACGGACGGCGGCCTGGAGGGATTTACGGAATGGGATAAGGGCTTTGATTTCTATGCGCCACAGACCTTTCAGGATGAACGGGGCAGACGGATTCTGATCGGCTGGGCAGGGATGCCGGACATTGCGGAAGAATACGATAATCCGACGGCGGGCCGGGGCTGGCAGCACGCCCTTACCGTTCCCAGGCAGCTCATCCGTAAAGGCGGAAAGCTTCTGCAGGTTCCAGTGTCCGAGCTGGAGGCGCTGCACGGAGAAGAGAAAAAGCTGCTTCCCGGTGTGGAGATGGATGCGGGAGCGGCCTTTGATCTGGAACTTACCGTTCGGGATGGCGGAAAGCTTTCCGTGGAGATTGCGAAGGGCCTTCTGTTTGAATATAATGGAGAGGAAGCAATTCTTTCCTTCCGGGACGGTGCAGAAGCGGCTCCCGGGGAAAAAGCGCCTAAAAGCTTCGCCGGAATCGGACGGGGGCGCGGTACAAGGAAGGCGCGGGTTTTGTCGCTCAAGCATCTGCGCGTTCTGGCGGATACTTCCCTGATTGAGATTTACCTCAACCACGGAGAGACGGTGTTCACCACCCGTTTTTATCCGGAAGGCAGTCTCTGCCTGTGTGTGGAAGGAGACGTGCAGGAGGCGCGGCTCTGGGAAATGAACGCCATGCAGGTGCGCTTTGACAGGAAGGAAGACTGCTGACAGCCGGAGCCGGGGATCGGCGCGCGTGTCTCAGCAACGCTTCGGCATGGAGGAAACAATGAGAAGATCGGACAGAGAAATCAGGGAAGCGGAGAGAATTGATGCGATTATTTCATCCTGTCATTGCTGCAGGCTCGGTTTCTGTGACGGGAAGGACGCTTATATCGTGCCGCTGAATTTCGGCTTTTGTTCGGAGGGCGGAAAGCGCGCTTTCTATTTTCACAGCGCGAAGGAAGGGCGGAAAATCGAGCTCATCGCCCGAAACGGCCATGCCGGTTTTGAACTGGATACCGGCTATGCGCTGAAAACGGGAGAAACCGCCTGCAGCCATTCCGCCCGTTTTCAAAGCGTGATTGGAAGCGGGACGGTTTCCTTTGTCGAAGAGACGGCGGAAAAGGAGACCGCCCTGCGCCTGCTCATGGAACACAATACGGGGCGGGCGGACTGGGAATTTACACCCGCCATGCTGGATGAGGTCTGCGTGTTCCGGCTGGACGTGGAAGAGATTTCATGTAAGGAGCATCTGTAGGATGGAGGAGGCTTTCAGAGGCCCAGTTTTAGTAATGAATATGCCGAAGGGAAAGATCGTCCTTGCCGACACCGGAAATGTATGATATGCTTTTCTTGCAAAGAGAATACAAAAATAAACCGGGATATTTTGCATATCATAAACAAAGATGAGGAGGATATGGTCGGAGAGAATGGGTTAAAACGAATTCTCTCCGATTTTTTTAGTCCGAAAAATCAGGATGTGGAAAGTTTTTTAAAAAAAGCGTTCTATTGAGTTCACAAAAAGCATCAGGCAGTTACATATCTCGTATTTTCTACCGTGACCCTGGATCTTGTGGGTTATTTTTCCATCACTATGAAACCGGTTATTATAAAGGCCGGAAAACTAAGCAATACATCAAAGAGAAAACTGGAAAGAGTCAGTAAATATGATGTGGAAACAGAAACTTATACGATTGCATCTTATTTGATCGCTCAATTTGGGAAAAATTATAATCTTGATAATACAGATAAGATTACAGGAACAGAATTAATGGAATATGCGTCTGCCAAGCTCAATGATATCCGATATGACTTAGGTGGAATGATGGTTTATCTGGAATGAGAAGAAGTAGAGGCTCTGCTTAAATTTTATCAAGATAATTGCTTCACTTCTAAATCACTCTATTGGTCCTTTGTCACATCCTGTCGTCCTCTGTCAGCGGACAACAATCTGAAAAGTATGGAATTCTCATGGGAAAAATGTTATAATAGGGACGGTGTTGTTCAAAAAGCGCCTGCGCACTGTGTGGAGAAGCCAAAGCATATCCATGCAGGGATGTTTTTGTGCATACCTGCGGCCGCAGACGGAGTGCAGCTGCGAACTGCGCGACAGGAAAGAAATTTTCCGAAGGGCCATGGCCCGTCCGGAAAATATGGGTACGGATATGAAGAAAAAAAGAGTCAAACTGAAGGGACGGCTGAGAATTTACATGCAGACCTCCCTCTATCTGGGGTTGCTTCTGGTGCTGGTGGATTTTGGAATCTACCTGCTGGACGCGAGGGCGGGGTTTCTGCTGTCATGCTTCCTGCTTCTGTACTTCGGGATGATTTTCTACCTGATGCTTTACAACAGGCCGATCATCATCAATGAGCTGGTGAGCTTTGCCACGCAGTACGGACAGATTCAGAAGGAGCTTCTGCGGGAACTGGATGTCCCCTATGCGCTGCTGGATGAAGACGGGAAAATTATCTGGAATAACAACGCTTTTTCACGGGTCATACATAACGAAAAGGCGCTGAGGAAGTCTGTCACATCCTTTTTCTCATCTGTAACGAGGGACAGGCTTCCTTCTGAGGAG
>DVLE01000094.1 GCA_018715645.1 Candidatus Merdisoma merdipullorum | reverse complement strand
TTGACTGCTTCGGAGAAAAACTTGTGGGAAATCTGTAATAAGATTCCTACTCCGTCGCCCGTCTTACCTTCGGCGTCTTTGCCGGCCCTGTGTTCCAGGTTCTCTACAATTTTCAATGCGTCCGCCACTGTCTGGTGGCTCTTTTTACCCTTGATGTTGACTACCGCGCCGATACCGCAGTTATCGTGCTCAAATCGCGGGTCGTACAATCCGCTGCTTCGCTGGCTCATACCATCCCTCCAGTTCTCTTTACTTTGTGTGCTACTATACACCCAAACTTTATTTCTGTAAAGTGAAACTTTTTGCAAAATCGTCAGATAATTCGACAATTACGTCTTTTTAGCCGGAATTGTGCTGGTATTGGTTTAGTTTTTCCCTTTTTCTCTCCGTTCCGGCACAACATATCTTAAAATTTCCAGGCATTTTCTCCTGTTCTGTCCCTTTTCCCCTGCCGGGAAAGCTTCACCCGGCTCCAGCAGAACGCCCCGGCCGCAAGGCAAAGAGCAGTCAGCGCCAGATATAGCGGCAAATCTTCATAAAGCGCATCCAGCCATCCCGTCTGCTCCAGCAGCACTGAAGAGGCATTGGCCGCCGCATGAGCCAGGATCGCCGGAAGAAGGGAACCATACGCTTCATACAGCCAGACAAAATACAGACCAATGAAAAACGCGTACGCTCCCTGCACCACGTTTCCGTGAAACAGCGCAAAGATAAGCGCCCCCGCCACGACCGCAGGGCGCAGATCTGAAAAAAATCCCCGGAGCCACTCATAGATCAGACCGCGCATCAGCGTTTCCTCCAATACGGAGGCCGTCACGACGCTGGCCATAACCTGGGACAGGAGACTCCCCTGATAAAGCGTCTCCGATACTGTCTCATAGGCAGGAAACAGCCTCGGCAGCGGCGTAAGACCTATCAGTCCGTTAAAACCTCTGGCCAGAAGAATACCGCCCAGAGCCGCAAGGAAAAGTTCTTTCACGCCAAAGCTTTTTTTCCATGCCGGCTGCCTCCGGTTCGCCGCTGCCAAGGAAACCGCCGTCCTTACCCTCTGTCTCCTGTAAAGCAGCAAAAATACAGGAATCTGGAAGGCATTGACAAGCGTCAGAAGCCACATGGAATTTTCCGGCTCCAAAAGAACCGGGAATACCATTTCCAGGATTCCTGTCAGAATCACAGACAACAGAATATAGAGAAGAATCGGGGAGAGTACCTCCCACAGCATATTCCAGATCGTCTTTCCCCTCATACGCTTCCCCTACTCCTCACTCTGAGAAAGAGACTGCACATAGGCGCCTGCGTTTTTCCCGGCGTCTTCACCGATGAGATTCAGAGCCTTCTGGGTAAAGTGTACCCCTCCCTCATCCTTCATGTCCTCTCCCGTAAGCTCTGCCGGAAGATCCGATACCAGAATCACATCGTCCTCTTCCTCGCAAAGCTCAAGCTGAGCCTCCATGATCTCCTGATGCTTCTGCAGATCCGTCAGATCCGGGCCAAGCTGAATCAGGAAGCAGGCTTCTACCCCCTGCTCCTCCATATAGGAAACAAGCTGGCGCATGCCCGCCTTATACTCGTCCTTTGTGGTCTGAAGATTTGCGTCTGCTTCTCCCTGGAACCAGACCATGTAAATATGTCTGGCGCGGATTTTTTCCGAATCGAGATACTCCTTTGCCTCCTCAAGTCTGGCTGCCGCCTCCTCCTTGCGGCCCCGGTTGACCCAGCCATCCAGAGACGAGCTTCCCACCGACGCGGAGATCGCCACCACAGGCGTCCCCGTCTCCTCGTAATAGGAATTTACAAAGGCGGTGACCATGCTTCCTCTCCTCTCCAGGATTTCTGTATCATCCAGAGCGCCCCTGTTTTCATTTTCCCCGAAGGGTTCTTCCAGCACATGAAGATTGTCCGGATCCGTGACTGCCCGATACTCGTATCCCGCGCCTTCGATCAGATCCGGAGCCTGGGACGCGTCCCCTCCGGCTCCGCTGACATTGCTCTGCCCCATAAACAGGATGACGTCCATAGTCCTCCAGGATCTCTGATACAGACCTAACAGTACAATCAAAAGACAGCAGACAGCGCTCCCGATGATGATAACCTTTTTATTCTGCGGCTTCGTATTCATGATTCCATGCTCCGTTCTTTTTCCTTCTGTCAAGTATGTTACCACGAAACCGTCACGTTTTCAATGAGGTAACTTGACATCCACCCCTGGCCGGAGTATACTTCTGTTAGTCACACAGCGTAATGCTAGGGGAGCCTGAGGCTGAGAAAACACTTTTGTGTTGACCCTCACTACTTGAACCGGTTAATGCCGGCGTAAGGAAGCAGCTTTTCGTATCCCCTCCTGTGATATTTTATCTACAAAGGAGGATTTTTTTATGTCACGTTTTGTTACTCAGGTTACAGATGAATGGGGAACCTCGTATTCCCTGACAAATCTGGGCTACGGCGCTCTGGTCGTTCTGATGCTTGCCCTTCTGCTTCTCGCATGTTTCCTCAGCGGAGAAAAGAAAATCAAGACCAAGCATCTCGTTTTTTCGGCAGTCGCTATGGCTCTTGGTATGATTACCTCATTCCTGAAGATCTTTGAGGCGCCCATGGGCGGATCCGTCACCCTGTTCTCCATGCTGTTCATCTGCTGCATCGGATACTGGTACGGACTGCGCACAGGTCTTATGACAGGCATTGCCTACGGCCTTCTGCAGCTCATCTCCGATCCCTATATTATCAGCCTTCCTCAGATGATCACGGATTATCTGCTGGCTTTCGGCGCTCTCGGTCTCTCCGGACTGTTCTGCAATAAAAAGAACGGCCTGATCAAGGGCTATATCGCCGGCGTGCTTGGCCGTTATTTCTTCGCTTTTCTGTCCGGGCTTATTTTCTTCGCTTCCTACGCGGAAGACTCAGGCATGAGCGCCCCTGTTTACTCTCTGGCCTACAATGGAGCCTACCTGGCGTGCGAGGCTGCTATCACACTGGTTGTCCTTGCGATTCCCGCGGTAAATAAGGCGTTCGCAAAGGTCAAGGAAATGGCTTTATAAGCACATTTGCTCTATTGCTGATATTTTGAGCTCCCGAATCCAAAACATTCGGGAGCTCTTTTGGAAATTGCGCAGGAAACAAGAACTGAAAGCAGAGCCTGTTTCAATACTCAGCACTCAGCAGAAAATCTGCCAAATGTACAATCTTCACACCATTGATATTTCCTGAGGCCAGCTCATCCAGCGTTACCACATATTTCGGGTAATGATCTCTGATTTCAAGGAGATTCGCAACCTCCCTGTCTGATTCTTCCGGCAGCCTTCGGCATACCTGAACGTAGATACGCTCGTCACGCCGCACTGCCACAAAATCAATCTCTTTCGTCTCGTTCTTCCCAATGTAAACCTCATAGCCTCTCCGCCGCAGTTCAAAATACACGATGTTCTCCAGCATAGCGGCAATAGACTTGGGATTAAAGCCCATGATAGAATATTTTAGAGACGCATCCGCCAGATAGAATTTCTCCTTTGTTTTTAGCACAGATTTACCCTGTAAATCATATCGCTGGCAGCGATAGATCACAAACGCCTTTTCCAGCCAATTCAGATAATTATAAATTGCTTCGACGGATAAGGAACGCCCCTCCCCCTTGAGAAACTTTGCAATGGCATTGGCCGAAAAGGTCTTTCCAACATTTTCCACGATATATTTAACAACACGGTTGAACAGATCATAATTCATGATATTATGCCGCTTTGTAATATCGTTGGTAATAACCGAGGTATAAATGCCCTCCACAATCTGATATGCGGAATGTTCATCAAAGTTACCCAGCGCCACAATCGGAAACCCTCCAAACCGCAGATATTCATTCAGCAGTTCCTTTGGGGAACGGGAATCCGATTGTTTGAAATCCAAATATTCAGCAAAAGATAGTGTATAAACCGGAATGGAGATATACCGTCCTGTCAAATAGGTGGAGATTTCGCTTGACATCAGCTTGGAATTGGAGCCGGTCACATAAATATCGGTATTGGCATTTTCAAGCAGGCTATTGACAGCTTTTTCCCAGCCGTCGATTTCCTGCACTTCGTCCAGCAGAAGATAATAGCGTCCAGCATCAGACATCTGAGTTTTAATACTCTTATACATATCCTTGTCTGTCATTCCATCGTCAAAATCCTCTGATGTATAGCGCATACTGATAATGTGGTCGGCGGCAATCCCGCTTTTCAGCAGATCATCCCGCAGCATTTCCAAGATCGTGGATTTTCCGCAGCGCCGGATTCCTGCTAATATCTTCACAAGCGGAACGTCCCGGTAGATTTTCAGTTGGTTCATATATTGCGGTCGTATAATCACACGGTTCACCTCCTTGTTCTCTACGAATAGTATACCAAAAAATATTCTTCTTATCAATAATTTTTATTTATAGTCCACAAAAACTTTGTTTTTAATATTATTTTTTACGGTACAACAAAAAACTTAAATGTATAAAAGGATGAGTTTTTACTGTTTCCATTGTCAAACCACTCTCTTGACATTCTTCGCATTATATGCAACAATCGTTATGTAACACTTGTTTTATATAAAGGAAAGGAAGTTCTATGCCGCCCAAACCAAAGATAACGAAAGATATGATCTTAAACGCAGTTTTGGAAATTACGAGGAAAACCGGGTTTGACGCTGTCAATGCCAGAAGTATCGCAGGCAGGCTGCGATGCTCCACGCGTCCTATTTTTACCTGTTATGAGAATATGGAAGGTCTGAAAGCAGAATTTCTTGATTTCGCGTTTGCGTTTTACAGCCAGTATGTCGCCGACTACGGAAAATCTGAAAATATCCCGCCCTCTTTGCTTCTTCCCCTGTCGTATATAGAATTTGCCAAAGAGGAAACGAACCTGTTTAAACTGCTTTTCATCAGCGACATGGATCTGGATATGACGGAAGCCAGGGATTTTTATAAGGAAATCGGCAACGAAGAAAAAGCGAAAGCATTTTCAGCCATGATTGGCGTGCAGCCAGAACGCGGAAAAGAAATCTTTCTAGATCTGTTTCTCTATACCCATGGCATAGCTGTTTTGACAGCTACAGGAAAATTATCGTTCGACAGACATGTTTCCGAAAAAATGCTGCTGAACTTCCTGTCTGCGTCTGTCAGTCAGGAAAGTGGAAGGACGAGTGCATAAAATGAAGACAAATCCATATCTAATAAATTTTTATCATTCTTACGACGAAGACAGCCGCCTTATCTCCCGGCATGGCATGGTTGAATTTCTCACCACCATGCGTTATATCGAAAAGTATTTAAAACCCGGCAGCCGTATACTTGAAATAGGGGCAGGAACAGGCCGGTATTCCCATGCCCTGGCACGCCAGGGATATGCAGTGGACGCAGTAGAACTTGTAGAGCGCCACGTAGAAATTTTCCGCAGGAACACTTTGCCAAACGAAAACATCTCTGTTTTGCAGGGCAATGCCCTGGACTTATCTGCTTTTCCGGACAATCGATACGACCTTACCCTTTTGCTGGGACCGCTTTATCACTTATACAGCAAAGAAGATAAACGGCAGGCAATCCGGGAAGCGATCCGCGTAACCAGACAGGGCGGCGTTATCTTTGCCGCCTATGTGATCTCTGACGGCTGCCTGATGGACGAAGGCTTCAAACGAAATCATATCAGCGTCTCTCAGTATGTAAAGGATGGACTGCTCGATTCCGAAACCTTTGCCGCAAAATCCGAGCCAAAAGATTTATTTGAACTTGTGCGAAAAGAAGACATTGACGACCTGATGTCTGTGTTTCCTGTAAAAAGGCTTCACTATGTCGCGGCTGACGGCTGCGCTTTGCTGATACGCGAAGCGCTCGACGCCATGGACGAAGATACCTTTCATCTGTATCTGAAATATCACTTTGCCACTTGTGAGCGCGAAGATCTGGCTGGCGTTACCAGTCATGCCCTGGATATATTTCAAAAGCCATCTGTTTTGTAAATAGCAAAATCAGGTATTCAAAAACTCCACTGGTGTCATAATTGCTGGATTTTTCACACCAGACTCCAGGAAATCCTTATCGCCGGTCAGCAGCACATCAGCTTTTGCCTCAATAGCTGCCCGCAAAATAGGACGGTCATTGACATCTCTGATTTGTGTCTCGGTCATGTCTTCTTCCGTCGGAACAGACACCAATTCCAGAGTAAGCAGTGCAACAGAAAGAAACTTATCCAGCGCCGCCAACTTGTTTGGAAATTTTTTATTAAATATCCGCTTCATCTCGTCTACATTCTGCTCACAGATCAAACCGTGATTAGGATAAGAAGCTGCTTTTATATACGCCTGATAAGGCGTACCCTCTGCACTCAATGCGGCAGAAATAAGAACATTTGTATCAATCAGAACTCTCATTTCTTAATTCTTTGACGAGCGCCATGACATCATCTTCCGAAGCCAGACCGGTACGTTCTGCTTCTCCGGCCATCTCCTGCTGAAGCATCTGCATAGCATAAACAGCAGAGTTGACAATACGGACACTGTTCCCCTCAACAATAAAAGTAACGCGATCACCGCTTGATACGCCAAGTACATCACGGACATCTTTTGGAATCGTGATCTGCCCTTTTGCCATTACTTTAGCATTGTCCACAAACGTATTTGTTAACATAATTTTGCACCACCTTTCTAAAACATGGAAAGTAGGGATTTCCCTACTTCTATTATACGCAAAAGACACTGAAAAAACAATAGAAGAACAAAAATCCTGTCTTTCCTAAAAAAATAACAGATAACCCAATATATTTGGATTATCTGTCATCAGATAAAAGCTGGAAAAGAGACTTGAACTCTCGACCCCTTCATTACGAGTGAAGTGCTCTACCGACTGAGCTATTCCAGCTTGCTTGCGTCAGCATTTGATATTATACTCGATAAATATAATTTTGTAAAGAGGTAAATTTCAAAAAGATTGATTTTTTATTACGGCAAAATCTCAATCTGGCATATCTCCATAACCTTAAGCGCGTTTTCGTGGCTCTCCGGCGTAACGCCGGCGCAGGCGGAGGCCGTGACGCGGATGGGCAGCTCCGGGAAAAACGCTTTCAGAAGCAGAGCGTTGGACACGACGCAGATGTCGGTGCAGACGCCGACCAGTTCTATCGATTCCAGTCCTTCCGGATAATGCGCCGCCAGCCAGTCCGGAAGCTCCCTGCAGCCGAAGGCCAGCTTGTCAAAGACCGGCAGGTTCTTCTGCAGCCGCAGCCGCTCCAGTTCCGGGTGCAGCTCCCAGCCATGGGTACCCTGAATGCAGTGGGGGACAGGCAGCTTCTTCCCTTCCTGTGTCTCCATGTAATTGTCAAAATGCGTATCGCGGGTAAAAATCACATCGCCGTCAAATTCCTCCGCTTTTTTGACGACGACGGGGACGATTGACTCGGCCTCCGCCGTTCCGAGAGCCCCGTCGATGAAATCATTCTGCATATCGATGACAAGCAATAGTTTTTTCATGGCATTTTCCCTTTCCTTTTCTATTCTGCCGGTATAACGGCTCCTACTTCAGCAAAAGCTCCACAGGACAGTGATCAGAGCCGAAGATCTCCGTATGAATCTTTGCGTCCTCCAGCCGATCCTTCAGACGCTCCGAAACGATAAAATAGTCGATACGCCATCCCGCGTTCTTTTCCCGCGCCTTGAAGCGGTAGGACCACCAGGAATAGATGCCCTCCGCATCGGGATAAAAGTAGCGGAAAGTATCGATAAAGCCAGATTCCAGAACATGAGTCATCTTGGCACGCTCCTCGTCGGTAAAGCCTGCGTTCTTCCGGTTGGTCTTCGGATTTTTCAGGTCTATCTCCCGATGCGCTACGTTCAGGTCTCCGCACCAGATCACGGGCTTTTTTGCATCGAGGCTTTGCATATAGGCAAGAAAATCATCTTCCCACTTCATTCGGTAATCCAGACGCTTCAGCCCCTCCTGGGAATTGGGCGTATAGACGGTCGTCAGGTAAAACTCCGGAAATTCCAGCGTGATGACGCGGCCTTCCTGATCGTGTTCCTCCATGCCGATGCCGTAAGAGACGGCCAGCGGCTCCTCTTTTGTAAAAACAGCCGTTCCGCTGTACCCCTTTTTCTCCGCGTAATTCCAGTATTGATGGTATCCGGGCAGATCGAGGGCAATCTGTCCCTCCTGCAGCTTGGTCTCCTGCAGACAGAAAATGTCCGCGTCCAGCTTTTGAAAATCTTCCATAAAATTTTTTCCCATGCAGGCACGAAGCCCGTTTACATTCCAGGAAATCAGTTTCATATGACATATCCTCCCTGCCGCCGCGTACGGATTAGCGGCTTGATCTTTCCTTGCATTTTACATATAATAAGTGTATTATAATAAGTCCCGACACGAAAGTAAAGCGTCTCTAGAGGAGGAAAACAAAGATTATGAAGAAATTACTGGACCGGATCACCGAAGTGGTGTCCGAAGCCTTTGAAGCATCCGGCTATGAAGCGGAATATGGAAAGGTCACCCTTTCCAATCGTCCGGATCTGTGTGAATATCAGTGTAACGGAGCGATGGCTGCAGCAAAAAAATATCACTGCGCCCCGATTCAGATCGCGTCCAAAGCAGCGAAAAAACTGAAGGAAAACGAGATGTTCTGCGAAGTGAACGCGGTGAATCCCGGCTTTCTGAATCTGAAGCTGTCACCGTCCTTCGTCCAGGGCTATCTTCAGGATATGGCTTCCGACGAACGTCTGGGCTGTGAAAAGGCAGAGAATCCGCGGACCATTATCATCGACTACGGCGGACCGAATGTGGCAAAGCCGCTTCACGTAGGACATCTGCGCTCGGCAATCATCGGAGAAAGCATCAAGCGTCTCGGACGCTTCGCGGGACATAAAGTTATCGGCGACATTCATCTGGGCGACTGGGGACTTCAGATGGGCCTTATCATCACGGAACTCAAGCGCCGCAAGCCGGAGCTTGTCTATTTTGATGAGACTTATACGGGAGAATACCCGGAAGAAGCGCCCTTTACCATCGCGGAGCTGGAGGAGATCTATCCCGCGGCCAGCGCACGTTCCAAGGAGGACGACGCGTACAAGGAGGAGGCTATGCAGGCCACCTATCTGGTTCAGCACGGCCACAGAGGGTATCAGGCGATTCTGCAGCACATCCTGAATGTGTCTGTAAGCGATCTGAAGCGTAATTACGCAAATCTGAACGTGGAATTTGATTTATGGAAGGGTGAATCTGACGCCCAGCCTTACATCCCGGAGATGGTCGAAAGACTGAAGAACGAAGGATACGCCTACGAGAGCGCAGGCGCCCTCGTCGTAGATGTAAAGGAGGAGACAGACACCAAGGAAGTTCCTCCCTGCATGATTCTGAAGTCCGACGGAGCTTCTCTCTACACGACGACCGATCTGGCGACTTTGGTGGAGCGCCGTAGGCTCTTTGATCCGGACGAGGTCATCTATGTGGTGGACAAGCGTCAGGAGATGCACTTTATCCAGGTGTTCCGCTGCGCGAAAAAGACAGGAATTGTAAAGCCGGAGACCAGGCTTGAATTTCTGGGCTTTGGAACGATGAACGGCAAGGATGGCAAACCTTTTAAAACCCGCGAGGGCGGCGTCATGCGTCTGGAATACCTGATCTCTGATATAGATGAGAAAATGTATGAGAAGATTGCCGAAAATCCTGAGATTTCCCCGGAGGAGGCCAGAGAGACTGCAAAAATCGTCGGCCTTTCCGCCATCAAATACGGCGATCTTTCCAATCAGGCCTCCAAGGACTATGTATTCGACATCGACCGTTTTACCTCTTTTGAGGGAAATACAGGCCCTTATATCCTGTATACCATCGTCCGTATCAAATCCATCCTGAACAAGTACCAGGCTCAGGGCGGCAATTCTAAGACAGGCCGGATTCCGGCGGCGGAGAACGACAGCCAAAAGGCCCTGGAACTGATGCTCGCGCGGTTCAACGGAGTCCTGGAAAATGCCTTTGAGGAACTCTCTCCCCACAAGGTATGCGCCTATATTTACGAGCTGGCCAACGCCTTCAATAAGTTTTATCACGAAACCAAGATTCTCAGCGAAGAAAACGAGGAGAAGAAGGCTGGTCTCATTGCGCTTCTTACGCTGACGAAGCGCGTGCTGGAACTATGTATCGACGTACTTGGCTTTGAGGCCCCATCTCGTATGTAAAACGGGCCTTCCCGCAAAAGGCATGTGTACACGGAACGGATTTTTATCTGAACCGGGCGCACATGCCTTATTTGCTTTCTCTTACATCTTTTATTATGTCTCCTGCATTCTGCTGCTTCGGGCAGCCGTGAATCTTCTGGCCGGCCGATAATACAGAAGGGAAAGAAAAATGATAAGCGCCGTAGCCGCCAGACTGATGGGATAAACCGTCATGATGGTCCAGAAGCTTGGAGCCTGAGGAAAGACAAGCTGAATCCACGCGATCCGGATCCCGCATATGCAGAGCGTAGTGATAACGGCGGGAGGCAGCGAGATGCCAAAGCCCCGCAGATACCCCGCCATAACCTCATAAAGAAGGCTGAAAATATGCGCCAATACCATCATCATCAGGCGGATATAGCCTGTGTCGATTACCTGAGGATCGCGATTGAAAAGGGAGAGTATCGGCTTCCCCCAGAAAAGAATCGCCGCAATCGCTATGCCCAGAGCGAACAGACCCTCTCCCAGACAGAGCGCGAGCGTTTTTTTACATCGCCGGATTTGTCCGGCCCCGAAATTCTGTCCGACAAAGGTCGTGCAGGCCTGGCTGAAAGAATTAAGAATATCATAGGTAAAGACTTCTATATTGTAGGCTGCGCTGGACGCCGCCATAACTACGGTACCCAGGCTGTTGATAGCAGACTGTACTACAATATTCGCGGCGGAAAATACCGCGGTCTGGATCCCGGCAGGCAGACCAATCTGAAGAATCCGCTTAAGAATCGCAGGATCAATCCGGAGATTTCCAGGCTCCACATGGATGTCAAGCGTCGTGCTTCGGAGCCTGCGGTATAAAATCAGAGAGCTGACCGCATTGGAAATTACCGTAGCAATAGCTACTCCATTTACCGTCATGTGCAGTACGATTACAAAAAATAAATTCAAAATTACATTCAGGATGCCGGAAGCGGCCAGCGCAATCAGCGGAATTTTCGTCTCTCCTACGCTGCGGAAAATGGCGGCCTCAAAGTTATACAAAAGGATCACAGGCATGCCCAGCAGATAAATCCGCAGATATAAAAGAGCCGACGGAAAAACCTCGTCCGGCACCTGGAGCAGGCCAAGCAGAGGAGCAGCGATAAGCTCTCCAAGGACTGTGACGGCGGCCCCGCCTATCAGGGACGCCACAACAGAGGTATGAACAGCCTTTTGCACGGAAGCCCGGTCTCCATGACCGATAGCATGAGCAATTACCACGTTGGAACCCAGAGCGATTCCGATGAACAGATTTACAATCAGACTGATGATAGCGCTGTTTGAGCCCACGGCCGCCACAGCTATGGTACTGTTCTCCCCTGTGAAATTTCCGACTACCGCCACGTCTGAGGCGTTAAATAGCTGTTCCAGTATTGCCGTTGCCGCCACAGGCAGAGCAAACTGCAGAATTTTATTCCAGATAGGGCCGTGAAGCATATCAAGATGACGCTGTTCCGATTTGATATTCAATTTCTACTCCTCTTTTCTTTCGTAATTTCCAGCTATAGTATAGGACTGGCGCATCATAATATCAAGCGTTAATGCTCTCCTGTTTAGAAATATTTTAGACTTCCTCTATTTTTTCTTAAGAGACCAGACACATATTAGCCACAACCCTATTGTATGATAGTATCATCAAGATAAAACAAAAGGGGCTGCCGGTGCTGCTTTGGTGCCGACCAGCTTCGACAAAAAACAACAGGAATATTCCTGATTACATAAACGGGCAGAGACGGCTGATTCTCAGCGTCGCTGCTCATTTTGATCTTTGCATTTTCCTTAGCAGTTGAATGTAATATTTTCCCATTTATATAAAAATTCTTCTTTGCGCATACTAAAACTGTATCTCATAATCTGCCGCAGCCAGCCTGCGGAAAAAGGAGGAAATAAAATGATTACAGACAAGAATGAATGTATCGCCTGTACTGTAAACAACTGCGTTTATCACGCTCAGAGCGAGAACTACTGTACCCTTGAGAAAATTCAGGTAGGAACTCATGAGACGAATCCGACAAAGTCTGAATGTACAGATTGCCAGTCCTTTGTAAATAAGATGCAGTAAAACCCTTTCGCACTGCAAATTACAGGAAATAGGGACGGCTATTTGGGCCGTCCCTATTTCCTATGATTATCTATTTTCCTGCCTTTTACCACAAAGCGCTGTATTTGGGATTTTCCGGATCATTGCCCGTTCCGTTGAACCGCAGCGCCAGATTCTGAAGCCTTGCCTGGTCCTCTGCCAGATCTGCGTCCACCGCAAAGATCATCGTGTAGGTCTGGCTGTCCCCTTCCTCCATATAACGCCAGAAGTACTGAGGATCTTTCATGGTATCCGCCGGCTGATCCAGATAAAAGCAGTAGCCGTCCATCTGAAGCTGATAGTCTTCGCTCGGTACCGGCACATAACGCTCCGGGGAGGGCGCAAGCCTTCCGTTTTCTCCTTCTGCCAAAAGCACCAGAGCCGCGTCAAAGGGCGTTCCTTCCGTCCACTCGCCGTAAGCCTTCTCCTGCCGCACCGTCGCCTTAACTGCCAGGAATTTTACGTCTGCCCGTTCTTCCTTTACAATTTCCCCGTTTTCATTCAGTTCGGACCGCAGATAGGGCCTATGCGTGCCGTCCTCGTTCAGCCAGGGCTCCAATTCCTCTCTGTCGCAGATGCCGTCTTCCGTATATCCGGGTACCTCATACAGGCTGTCATAAAAAGCCGCTTCCTCTACAGTATAGCTTGCTCCCAAAAATTCTGACACATCCAGCGTCTCACCCACAGGCGTGATGTCTTCGCGCGCCACGCCGCGGTTCACAATGGCTTCCCATTCTTCCTGGGCTTTCTGTTCCTCCGCCGCTTCCTGTGACTTTTCCTCCTGTGTCATATAATACTGAAGGTCCGGATCTTCTTCCGCTGTGATTGTCAGATTCTCCGCCACCCTCACAAGCTCATCCATAGATACCGCATAGTCAGCCCAGAGCCAGATCACATAGCCTTCCTGTGAATTGAACAGATAAATATCCTTCGAGCGTCTGTATTTTTCCGCATCCTGAAAGGTAAGCAGATGAGCCTCCATGCCCTGGATCGTGGTTTTCTCCACCTTTTCCACTCCGGTAAAATCCATAGTTTGATTATAATAATCAATATCCGCCATATTCATCGCCCAAATCGTGATGCTGCGCCCATCGTCCTCGCCAGAGGCGTATTTCCCTTCTCCCATATCCTCTATATCTTCCGGCAGGTAGCCGGGTACCGCGGTCACCTCCACAGGCTTCAGCTCGTAATTGACCTCAAAGGTATAGCTGGCGCCGTCGTCCCTTTCTTCTACCGTCATGTTAAAATACCGTACCGCTGCCAGCACACCCATACCGCAGAGCAACACCATGGCCGCCGCCAGCGCCGCTGCCATAGAAGGCCGCAGCACTCTCCTGCGCCGCAGAGTTCTTTCCTGAGACTTCTTTCCTGTCAAATCCCCGGCCTCTTCTTTTCTTTCCCTGCATTTGCTCCTCACAATATCATAGGCAGCCTCTATCTTCTGTTCCGTTCTCTGCGGAATCACAAGATTTCTGTTCAGAAATTCCTCTGTCTTTCCTGCTTTCATCATATCCTCCTTCCTAAACCACCAGCGGAAAAAACGCCTTTTTGATCTTCTCTCTGCCCCGCTGAAGCCTGGCTTTCACCGTAGTCTCCCGCATACAAAGAAGCTCTCCGATCTCTCTTGTGCGAAACCCCCACACATAGAAAAGAATCATCAGTTTTCTATCCTCATCAGCCAGCGGTTCCAGATATTCCAAAAAAGCCCGGTTCTCCTCCGGCTCCCTATAGTCCCGGCAGAAGTTCCTTTCCCCCTCTGCGATGTCAAAGTCCTCTATCATGCCGTTTTTCTGGTTCTGTTTTCTTATATTGCTGCAGTTATTGATCAAAATCCTTACCAGCCAGGTCCCGAAATACCGCGGTTCCTTCAAGGTATCCAGATGCTCAAAGCAATCCAGGATCGTCTCTGAAATGGCGTCCGCCACATCCTCCTCCCGTCCCAGCCACGCCTTTGCCGTCTTGTACATGGATTGCTTGTGCCGTTCCATAAGCTCCACAAACGCGTCTCCATCGCCGTTTCTGGCCCGCAGAATCAGTCTCTGTGTTTTGTCCCGTTCCATACTGAACCTCCTTCGTATCAGTGGAATGTACATTCTATATATTAGACTACAAAAAGCAGCGTTTGGATACAGAGAACAAAAGGAATTTTTCTGTTCTCACAAAGCGCAAAGGGAGCGCGAAGGCCTTTCGCCTTCGCGCTCCCTTTTTCGTATCTTTTCTATTTTTCTTACGATTTTATGCCTGAATTTTATTTATTGCTCAGCGCCGCCTGTGCCGCCGCCAGTCTCGCGATGGGCACACGGAACGGTGAACAGCTCACATAAGTCAGACCAATCTTATGGCAGAACTCAATGGTAGACGGATCTCCGCCATGCTCTCCGCAGATACCAAGCTTGATGTCCGGACGGGTAGCTCTTCCATCTTCTACCGCCATCTTCACCAGCTTTCCTACGCCGTTCTGATCCAGCTTCGCAAACGGATCGGACTCATAAATCTTGGACTTATAATAGGAATCCAGGAACTTTCCAGCATCGTCGCGGGAGAATCCGAAAGTCATCTGCGTCAGATCGTTGGTTCCAAAGGAGAAGAACTCCGCTTCCTCAGCGATCTCTCCTGCCAGCAGGGCCGCACGCGGAATCTCGATCATGGTTCCGATATGGTAACTGATGTCAGAATTCTTTTCCTTCTTCACCTGCTCTGCCACCTCTACCACAACGTCCTTGACAAACTTCAGCTCCTTCTTGTCGCCTACCAGAGGAATCATGATTTCAGGAACAATATTATAACCCTTTTCCTCCTTCACCTCGATGGCCGCTTCCATAACCGCGCGTGTCTGCATTCTGGCGATTTCCGGATAGGTGACAGCCAGACGGCAGCCTCTGTGTCCCATCATCGGGTTGAACTCATGGAGCTCGTCACACTTGGCCTGTACTTCCTCCGGCGTCAGTCCCATATCCTTTGCAAGAGCTGCTATATCCTCCGGATCAGTCGGAACAAACTCATGCAGAGGCGGATCCAGATAACGAACGGTCATCGGTCTTCCCTCCAGGGCCTCGTACATAGCCTTGAAGTCGCCCTTCTGATACGGAATCAGTTCTTCCAGAGCAGCCTCTCGCGCTTCTTCCGTGTCCGAAAGAATCATCTTGCGGATCTTCGGAATACGCTCCGGATCAAAGAACATATGCTCAGTACGGCAAAGGCCGATACCTTCCGCTCCCAGCTTCACCGCATTTCTTGTATCTGCCGGCGTATCTGCATTGGTACGCACATGCAGCCTGCGGAATTCATCCGCCCAGCCCATAATGCGGCCGAAGTTGCCTGTCACAGAAGCTTCCACTGTCTTAATGTCTCCAAGATAAATATTTCCGGTAGAACCATCCAGGGAAATATAATCGCCTTCCACAATGTGATGTCCGCCCAGCTCAAACCATTTTGCTTCCTCATCAATCTTGATCTCGCCGCAGCCGGATACACAGCAGGTTCCCATTCCACGGGCCACAACGGCTGCATGGGAGGTCATACCTCCTCGCACAGTCAGGATACCCTCAGCCGCATGCATTCCCTCAATATCCTCCGGAGAAGTCTCCAGACGAACCAGAACCACACGTTCTCCCTTAGCGTGAGCCGCCTTTGCATCCTCTGCCGTAAAGTATACCTTTCCTGCAGCGGCGCCCGGCGATGCAGGAAGAGCCGTTCCGATAAGCTCGCCTGCCTTCAGAGCTTCCGTATCAAAAGTCGGATGAAGAAGCTGATCCAGAGACTTGGCCTCGATACGAAGCACAGCCTCCTCCGGTGTGATCATTCCTTCGTCTACCAGATCGCAGGCGATCTGAATCGCTGCAGCGGCCGTTCTCTTTCCGCTTCTTGTCTGCAGGAAATAAAGCTTTCCTTCCTGGATCGTAAACTCCATATCCTGCATATCCCGGTAATGATTTTCCAGCTTCGTTGCAATCTCGATAAACTGCTTGTAGCAATCCGGCAAATCCTCCTCCAGCTTCGTGATGGGCTGCGGAGTACGGATACCAGCCACAACATCCTCGCCCTGAGCGTTGATCAGGTACTCACCGAAGATTCCCTTCGCTCCGGTAGCCGGATTTCTCGTAAATGCCACGCCTGTTCCGGATGTATTGCCCATGTTGCCGAATACCATGGCCTGTACGTTGACTGCAGTGCCCCAGTCGCCCGGAATGTCATTCATGCGGCGGTATACGATTGCGCGGGGGTTGTCCCAGGAACGGAACACCGCCTTTACAGCTTCCATAAGCTGTACCTTCGGATCCTGCGGAAATTCCTCTCCCATTTTTTCCTTATAAATCGCCTTATATCTTGCGATGACTTCCTTCAGGTCGTCTGCTGTTAAATCCGTGTCAAACTTTGCTCCCTTTGCCTGCTTGATTTCATCCAGAATTCCCTCAAAAAAGGTCTTGCTCATCTCCATAACCACATCCGAGAACATCTGAATAAAACGGCGGTAGGAATCGTAAGCGAATCTGGGATTGCCCGTCTTCTTTGCAAAGCCTTCCACAGATACGTCGTTCAGTCCAAGATTCAGAATCGTATCCATCATACCCGGCATAGAAGCCCGCGCACCGGAACGTACGGATACCAGAAGCGGATCCTCGGTATCGCCAAACTTCTTTCCCTGCATCTCCTCCAGAGTTGCAAGAGCATCAAAGATCTGTCCCTGAATCTCCTCTGAAATCTGCTTTCCGCTGTTGTAATAGTCGGTACAAGCTTCCGTCGTCACGGTAAAGCCCTGCGGAATCGGCAGTCCCAGACCTGTCATCTCAGCCAGATTGGCTCCCTTTCCTCCGAGAAGGTTGCGCATTCCTGCGTTTCCCTCCTTAAACAAATAAACCCATTTTGCCATTGCACTGTTTCCTCCTGTTAAATAGTCTCTCTCCCCGGCGCTTTACGTTCTGCAAGCCTTCGCGCATTTATTCGCTCTTTCCGTCTTTCACGGCTTCTGCACGGCTCATGCCTGAACGTAAAATATGCGCCGGATATGTGGTCAACGACCAAACCCTGCGCACATCTCTAGTGTAACATACTTGCAATATTTGTCAAGGCTTCTTTGGTAAATTTGTTGTAAAAATCGTGTCGTTAGGCGTCTGATTTTGTTTAATTTTTAACTAAGTGGAACTCTATTTTTTCCTTTTTCCAGGCATTTTTTAACTTTATGTTAGGATTCCTTGCCGGGCCGTGTGCATCAATTTGTCATGTACGCAGGACAGGGAAAACAAAACAGCCCCATAAAACTCCAGCTCTCTAAAAGCCAGAATTTTATGGGACTGCCTTTCACTTAACAGGTGCTTACCCGCCTAAGCTTTTATTCTCCCTTTTCCAGAGCAAGCGTCCTTGTGGTGAGATCGCATACCTCTGTAGGTCCGTAATACTGAATAGCGCCGGGGAAGGTATAGCAGGTGTTAACCGCCCACTCATCCCTGTGCGCCTCAAAGTATTTGAACGGCTTTCCATCCAGTTCAACGAGCGCCTTCCGGATAACCGGCTTGTCCTCGCCATGTCTTCTCTCCATGTTCATCATCTTGGTAATCGGCATACCGCCCGCGATCCATTCTTCCGCCGGTCTGGACAGATTGGAAACCTTGGACAAATATCCGTTATATCCATACTGAATCAGCATGAATGCGTTGTATCCAAGAGAGTAGCAGTAGTCGGCGTCAAAGTTGGACGGGAACGCGCATCTTCCTTCATAACCAAAGAAGTGCGTCTGTACAGAATACTTGCCTGTATAGGTTCCTGCCGCCTTTCTCTCCTTCAGCTTGTCGCCTACCAGAGCGGCAAAAAGCTTCTCAGACTCAATCAGGGAAACCTGTACGTTGCCGTGCGGATCTCTTTCCAGGAACAGCTGCTGCTGGATTGCCTGGGGAAGAATTGCGAATACGTCCATAGAAGCCTTGGTAAGTCCCTTCTTTATGAATTCATACTTTTCCTCCCAGCTCGGAAGCGCGTTGAAAGCATCCGCCTTGCTGCCTGCAAGCAGCTCGTTGATCTCGCTGATCAGAACAGAGAACTCAGGAACAAACTCAACGACGCCTTCCGGAATCACTACAACTCCGAAATTGTTTCCGTTTGCTGCCCGCTTCTCCACAGCGTCCGCAATATAGTCCGCAATCTCTGACAAGGACTGCTTCTTAGCCTTTACTTCCTCAGAGATGAGGCAGATATTCGGCTGGCACTCCAGGGCGCACTCCAGTGCCACATGAGAAGCGGAACGTCCCATAACTTTGATGAAATGCCAATACTTCTTAGCTGAATTGCAGTCTCTTTCAATATTGCCAATCATCTCGCTGTATGTCTTGGTTGCGGTATCGAAACCAAAGGAGATCTCAATATCCTCATTCTTCAGATCGCCGTCGATAGTCTTCGGGCATCCGATTACCTGCACGCCGGTCTTGTGCGCCGCCATATACTCGGCCAGCACGCAAGCGTTGGTATTGGAATCGTCGCCGCCAATGATAACGATAGCTGTCATCCCGTGCTTTTTGCAGACTTCCGCAACGATCGCAAACTGTTCTTCCGTCTCCAGCTTGGTTCTTCCGGATCCGATAATATCAAATCCGCCGGTATTTCTGTACTGATCGATATATGCGTCGTCAAAAATAATAAAGTTGTCTTCGATCAAACCGCTGGGGCCGCCTTTGAATCCGATCAGGACGTTCTCCTTGTCGGTTGCCTTCAGCGCGTCGTACAGACCGCATACCACGTTATGCCCGCCAGGCGCCTGTCCGCCGGAAAGAATAACGCCGACAACCTGCTTCTTGGAGGCGGAAGTATTCTGCCCTTTTTCAAAAGTAACCTCCGGCTCTCCGTAGGTATTGGGGAAAAGCGCTTTGATCTTTTCCTGATCCGCCACGCTGGTGGTAGCGCTTCCTTCTTTTACGGCGATTTCTGCGATACCGTTTCTGAGCATTCCCGGAAGCTTCGGAACATACTCGTATCTTGCTTTCTGAAGTGGTGAAAGATTCATAATCATACTCCTTTGTTATTTATTTTCGCAAAGCTTCAGGTACAGTTTCGTACCCTTTGCTCTTTGGCGTACCAAGGGACAATACAGCCCCTTGTACACCGACGCTAATAATAAATTATCATTATTCCGCGGTTTCGTCAACCTATTCCCCATAATAAGCCTTCAGATAGATTTCCTTAAGCTCAGACATCAGCGGGTATCTCGGATTAGCTCCGGTACACTGATCATTGAAAGCATTTTCCACCATCTCATCCAGCGTAGCCAGGAAATCTTCCTCTTTGACGCCATAGTCGCGGATTGTCTTCTTGATTCCCACCTTCTCCTTCAGCTCGGCAATGGCCGTGATGAAATTTTCAAACACTTCGTCGTCGTCCTTCCCGGCGATTCCCGCAAATCTGGCCATCTCACAGTAACGCTCCTTTGCGTGCGGATAGGGATACTGGGAAAAGGTTCCCATTTTTACAGGAGCCGGATCTGCATTGTACCGCATCACAAGCTCGATGAGCAAAGCGTTGGCGACGCCGTGAGGCAGGTGATGATAAGCGCCCAGCTTGTGCGCCATGGAATGGCATACGCCCAGGAACGCGTTTGCGAAAGCCATGCCCGCCATGGTGGAAGCGTTCGCCATCTTTTCTCTTGCCTCCGGATCGTTTGGACCATTGTCGTAGCAGCGGGGAAGGTACTGGAATATACTCTTGACCGCCTTCAACGCCATGCCGTCAGAAAAATCTGTCGCCATAATCGACACGTAGGCTTCCAGGGAATGTGTCAGCGCGTCGATGCCGGAGGCGCTGGTCAGTCCTTTGGGCTGCGTCATCATATAATCCGTATCGATAATCGCCATATTCGGCATCAGCTCATAGTCGGCGATAGGCCATTTGGTCCCCGTCTCGGCATCCGTGATAATCGCGAAAGGCGTCACCTCGGAGCCGGTACCGGAGGAAGTCGGAACCGCCACAAACATGGCCTTTTCCCCCATTTTCGGGAACACGTAGACTCTCTTTCGGATGTCCATGAAATCCATGGCCAGATCCTCGAATCTGCACTCCGGATGCTCGTACATGAGCCACATGATCTTTCCGGCGTCCATAGCGGAACCTCCGCCCAGAGCGATGATCACATCCGGCTGGAAAGCGTTGATCTGCTCCACGCCTTTTTTTGCGCACTGCAGCGTGGGATCGGGAGCTACCTCGTAGAAGCAGGCGTAAGTAATGCCCATCTCATCCAGCTTATCGGTAATCGGCTTCGTGTGGCCGCTGTTGTAGAGAAAGCCGTCCGTCACGATAAAGGCTTTCTTCTTATGATAATAGGTTTTCAGTTCGTCCAGAGCCACCGGCAGGCAGCCTTTCTTAAAGTATACCTTCTGAGGCGTTCTGAACCAGAGCATATTCTCTCTCCTTTCCGCGACGGTCTTGATATTGATCAGGTGCTTCACATTCACATTTTCGGATACGGAGTTGCCGCCGTAGGAGCCGCAGCCCAGCGTCAGAGAGGGAGCCAGCCTGAAATTGTACAAATCCCCGATTCCGCCCTGAGAAGAAGGTGTATTTACAAGAATACGGCAGGTCTTCATTCTGGCCGCGTGACGGGCTATCTTCTCTGTCTCAGAAGGATGGATATACAGAGATGAGGTATGACCATAGCCGCCATCCTCAATAAGCCGCTCGGACATATCGAGAGCCGTCTCAAAATCCCTGGCCTTATAGAGCGCCAGAACCGGAGAAAGCTTCTCATGAGCGAAGGGTTCGGAAATATCCACGGAAGTTACCTCTCCGATCAAAATCTTTGTATTTTCCGGCACTTCAAAGCCTGCAAGCTTCGCAATCACAGAAGCAGGCTGACCTACGATCTTCGGATTGACCGTCCCTGCCTCTGTCAGGATGATGGCCCGCGTCTTATCCAGTTCTTCCTGATTCAGAATATGACAGCCGCGCTTTACAAATTCGGCGCGAACCTGATCATAAATATCTTCCAGAGCCGTTACGGACTGCTCCGAAGCGCAGATCATTCCATTGTCAAAGGTCTTGGAATGAATCACAGAATACACGGCAAGCGGAACGTCGCAGCTGCTGTCCATGATAACAGGCGTATTGCCAGGACCTACGCCGATGGCAGGTTTTCCCGAAGAATAAGCAGCCTTTACCATGCCAGGGCCTCCGGTGGCCAAAATCACGTCTGCGGAGCGCATCAGTTCACTGGAAAGTTCCAGCGTCGGATTTTCGATGCAGTCGATCAGTCCTTCGGGCGCTCCCGCCGCCTCAGCTGCCTCTCGTACGATACGGGCCGCCTCAGCCGTACACTTCTTTGCGCGGGGATGAGGGCTGATAAGGATCGCATTTCTCGTCTTCAGGCAGATCAGACATTTGAAAATCGCCGTGGAGGTCGGATTCGTCGTCGGAATCACAGCCCCCACCAGTCCCATAGGCTCGGCAATCTTCTTGATTCCATAGGAGGCGTCTTCCTCAATCACGCCGCAGGTTTTCACATTCTTGTAAGAATTGTAGATATACTCGGCCGCATAGTGGTTTTTGATGACTTTATCTTCCACTACGCCCATGCCCGTCTCCTCTACCGCCATCTTAGCGAGCGGGATACGCTGCTTGTTCGCTGCCATAGCCGCCTCAAAGAAAATCTTGTCCACCTGCTCCTGAGTAAAGGCTGCAAAGATTTTCTGCGCTTTACGCATCCCTGCAATCTTCCGCCGCAGTCTTTCCACATCTGTCATTTCCACAGTTTCCTGCATTACCTGTACTTCCTGTACTGTCTCCGCTTTTTTACTCATACAAACCTCCTCTTGGCCCGTGTATCCTTGATTGGCAGGAGCATCGGCCCGTTCTGAGCAAGCACGCCCTTGTTGATCAAAAGATAATGTACGGGAAATTTTCAGCAGCAAAGTTTGTTAATTAATTAACATCTTGTTAAGACTTTAACACACTTTTTTCTGAATGTAAAGCCCTATTTTTCAAAATTTAACGGTAAAATTTATCTATTTCTCAGAATATACAGAAATATAAAAATCCCCGGCACGCAGCGTTCATGCTCGCTTCCGGGGATTTTGTCAATTTTATATCAAATTATATAGAGAAACCAGTTGGCCGGACACAGGCAGCGCCTGAAACATCCGTCCTTTTCCCATGTCTTTTTCACCTAGAAGGTGAACTTATCTGCGAAGTACGCATCCAGCTCGTCGATCTTCACACGTACCTGCTCCATCGTATCGCGGTCGCGCACAGTAACGGCCCCATCGGTCTCGGACTCAAAATCATAGGTCACGCAGAACGGCGTTCCAATCTCATCCTGACGGCGGTAACGCTTTCCGATGTTTCCTCTGTCGTCAAATTCACAATTATATTTCTTGCAAAGCTCCGTGTAAATCTTTTCGGCGCCCTCGTTCAGCTTTTTGGACAGCGGAAGCACGCCGATCTTTACAGGGGCAAGAGCCGGATGGAAACGAAGCACGGTACGCATATCGCCGCCCTCCAGTTCCTCCTCATCGTATGCCGCGCACAGGAAAGCCAGAACCACACGGTCCGCTCCCAGAGAAGGCTCAATAACATAGGGAATATATTTTTCTTTCAGTTCATCGTCAAAATAAGTCATATCCTCACCGGATACTTCCTGATGACGGCTCAGGTCGTAATCGGTACGATCCGCGATGCCCCAAAGCTCACCCCAGCCAAACGGGAACAGGAACTCAAGGTCCGTGGTCGCCTTGCTGTAGAAGCTCAGCTCCTCCTTTTCATGGTCGCGTACCCGCAGCTCCTCGTCCTTGATGCCAAGCGTCTTCAGCCAGTTGATACAGTACTCCTTCCAGTATGCGAACCACTCAAGGTCTGTATCCGGCTTGCAGAAGAACTCCAGCTCCATCTGCTCAAACTCTCTGGTACGGAAGGTAAAGTTACCCGGCGTAATCTCGTTGCGGAAGGACTTTCCGATCTGAGCAATGCCGAAGGGAACCTTCTTTCTGGAGGTTCTCTGTACATTCTTAAAGTTTACAAAGATACCCTGGGCTGTCTCCGGGCGGAGATATACGGTATTCTTCGCATCCTCCGTCACGCCCTGGAAGGTCTTGAACATCAGGTTGAACTGACGAATATCTGTAAAATCATGCTTTCCGCAGGAAGGGCAGGGAATATTATGCTCGTCGATATAAGCCTTCATCTCCTCCTGGGACCAGCCGTCTACAGAGCCCTCCAGCTTAATGCCATGCTCCTCGTTATAATCCTCGATCAGCTTATCCGCGCGGAAACGCTCCTTGCAGCTCTTGCAGTCCATTAACGGATCGGAAAAACCGCCCAGATGACCGGAGGCTACCCAGGTCTGGGGATTCATCAGAATCGCGCAGTCCACGCCTACATTGTAGGGATTCTCCTGCACAAACTTCTGCCACCAGGCCCGCTTTACATTATTTTTCAGCTCCACGCCCAGATTGCCGTAATCCCAGGTATTCGCCAGACCGCCGTAGATCTCGGAACCCGGATATACAAAGCCTCTTGCCTTGGCCAAAGCCACGATTTTGTCCATTGTCTTTTCCATGTTTGATTTCTCCTTATATTTACATCTAATGTATGCTTTTCTGCTCCCTGACGGGATTTTTTCTGCCGCTCACTGCCTTTCCAGGAACGGATTTATTCGTAAATAATATAAGACAGCTTTGCCTCCGCGATGGAAGCCTCTCTGTTCCCTGTAACTGTCACATTATCGCCGCTGCAGACTGCCAGAATCGTCCCCGGAACCTGGACATTGACAGCCTCCTCCAGGATCAGTACATGCACGTCTTCTCCAGCCGCCGCCGTCTCCGGATCTGTCGCGTTCCCATCCGCGTCCACAAATTCGCCGGACAAATCATAACCCTCGTCCTCCGCTTCGCTTAAGGTTCCCACAAACAGCGTAAGCCCTGTATAATCGGTATAATACTTGCTTTCGTCAAACGAAAGCTGGAGAGTCGCCACTTTGTCCTCCACCTCAAAGGTCTCCATACTGACATGATCCGCCGCGAAATTTTTATTATACTCCGCAAGCTCCGCTTCTATTTCGCTTTCCAGTTCATCGGCGTCATAAAAATCCTTGTCAAAATCCTCGACAATCGTACTGGTTATCTCGCCCCGCTTGTTTACAGCTATCGTATTTTCTTCAGGGACGCTGCCCAAACAGCCTGCTAAAAGCAAAATACTGCATGTCAGGAGACACAAACTGATTAATTTTCGCATCTTCCGCTTCCTCCCGCTCATATCAGCCAGGCAGAACTTTGCGCGTCTTCCGCCTGCTTTCCTATATCTGCAACAGCTCAGACAGACAAAGCTGTTACGAATATCCCATATAGTATAGCGTTTTTTGGATTTTTTTTCAACTGATTTTCATACGCAGGCTTCCAGGATTTCCAGCGACTTAAAATGTCCGTCCATATACAAGGCCTTATATCTGCCAAGTACTGTTTTCAGCTCGCCAAGAACCTGATCCGAAACAGTAAAGGTATAAAGCTTTTCAATAGAGGACGCAGTGATATACTGAAGGGTGTACAAAGTGGATTCACAGACGTCCAGCCCCTCAAAATCCACCGGACATTCTCCGTTCACCACCAGAACCTTCAGCTCATATATGTACCGTATCAGTTCGTCCGGAATACTGGGACGCGTAAGGGCGCGCAGCGACTGGTACAAAAGCTTCAGCATCAGGACCTCGTCGCCTGCCTCGCGGGTATAATGCGCCGCCACCTCGCAGAAATAAAAGCCGTAACAGGCGCCGGAAAAATCCGAACTCAGCTCATGGAAATAGTTCTGTACCTTCGCCTGCATCAGATTATAGGAGGTACGCCCCTCGTACACCGTAAATTCACCGAATACAAAGGAATTGCAGACAGCCAACAGCGGACTGTTGGGCCGCCTGGCTCCTCTGGCAAAAGCCGTAATCTTTCCTCTTTCCTTCGTCAGAACCGTTATACGCTTGTCGTAATCACCGTATGGGCTGGCTTCCAGTACCAGTCCCGTCACCGTGATCATCTGTCCCATATTCCGTATTCCTCCGTTCCTCCTCCGTCTCCTTCCCGGAGGCGCGGATCTGCTCCTCTTGTTTCCAGTCTACGCCTTTGTATCTGAGATAATCCTCCACCGCGCCCGTCAGCTCAAATCTTTCCCATGTCATCCGTTCTTCCGCCTCTTGTCTCTCTTAATCCATGCGGCAGTCCAGCGTGGCTGCCGGAAAGGGCTTCGCTTCAGAACCCTTCTCAATTAGAATTACCAGAAGAAACTTTCTTATCCTGCGAAAAAACTACCAAATAAAAGTACCTTGACAGACACTTTGTCCGCCTCTTTCACGTCCTACAGTTCGTCCTACAGATCAAAGTCCTTTTTATCATAGCCAAAGTTCTTGATCAGATAGTCGCTGTCTCTCCAGTCTTTCTTCACCTTCACCCAGAGCTGGAGGTTTACCTTCATCTCCAGCATCCGTTCGATCTCATAGCGGGCCGCGCTTCCGATCTTTTTCAGCATAGCTCCCTGTTTCCCGATGATAATTCCCTTGTGGGAATCCTTCTCGCAGATAATCGTGGCGTCGATGTCGCAGACCTTTCCATTCCCGCGCTCCTTCATTTTGTCGATGGAGACGGCAATTCCATGGGGTATCTCATCGCTCAGGCACTTAAGCGCCTTTTCCCGGATAAGCTCTGCCGCAATCTGGCGCATGGGCTGATCCGTGATCGTATCCTCGTCATAGAACCGGGGACCATAGGGCAGATATTTGAAAATCTGCTCAATCAGCGTATCCGTATTGTCCCCGTTCAGCGCAGATACCGGAACAATCTCATCGAAATCATAGAGCTTCCGGTAAGTATCGATAAAAAGCAGGATCTCCTCCCGTTTTACCGTATCCGTTTTGTTGATAACGAGAATCACCGGGGTTTTCACCTTCTCAAGCTGTTCCGCGATATGGCGCTCGCCGGCTCCGATGAAAGACGTAGGCTCTACCAGCCAGAGAATCACGTCCACCTCCGAAAGCGTCCGCTCGGCTACATGGACCATATACTCGCCCAGCTTGTTCTTCGCCTTGTGAATGCCCGGCGTGTCCAGAAATACAATCTGTCCCTGTTCGCAGGTATAGACTGTCTGGATCCGGTTCCGGGTAGTCTGAGGCTTATGGGAGGTAATCGCGATCTTCTGGCCGATAAGCCGGTTCATCAATGTGGATTTTCCTACGTTCGGCCTGCCAATCAGCGTGGCAAAGCCTGTTTTCTGCATCTGTTCCATAGTATATCCTTTCTTTTGTTTTTAGTGGAACAGGCTTTCCAGGCAGCCGAACATCTCCTTCTGCTCCTCAAGCTTTTCCTCATTTCCAATAGCGCAGAGACAGTTCTGCGCGAGGATCGCCTTCAGATAAGGCGCAAGCGCGCGGATTTCTGCACAGCCGCAGGAGAGAACCTCATCTCTCTCCTTCTGCACATCCTCAAAGGAAAGTCCTGTCATCCAGGCGCTCATGGAGCGCGCCCCCTTTGCGCTCGGCGTCAGCGGCGTATCCATAGAGCTGATGGTCCCGATAATATACTTTGTCATATCGCGTTCAGAGACGTCAAAATTCTCTGTATAATCCACGCTCTTTTCAAAGACCTCGTTCGTCTTCTCCAGATTCGGATCACGATAGGACACCAGATAGGAATTGCCGGAACGGGCGTAATTGTTCATACAGCCATAGGCTCCGCCCTTGACACGGATATTGTTCCACAGGTAATCATAGCTCATAATCGTGCGCAGTACACGCAAAGCTCCCGTATAGGGAAGCCCGGCTTTCACGAAATTGCCGGAACGGGCCACATACTGGATTTTCGCAGAGGTCTTTAAGCCCTCGTTTCTGCGCCGAGGCTCAATGCTCCATGCGGTGGCCGCCTCTGTCTCGTCCTTATAAAGCGCGGGAATCAGCTTTTCAAGCTGTTCTGTCAGAACCTCCAGGCTCTTTTTCTCAGCCGTATAGCCTGCGATCAGATTTTCCGGACGGAACAAAAGCCGCGCAAGCTTGGACAATTTTTCTGCGGCCTCCGCCTGTCTTTCCTCGAATCCGGCGTCCAGTTCCTCGATAAAGTGATAGAAATCCACGCCTCCCGTCATATCCGAGAAGCAGGCGCTCTCAGAGAAATAAGACATCGCCCGCAAAGCCGCCATGGAATGTCCCGACGTCTGGAAAGACATCTGGAGTCTGGACTTTGCCTCCGCCACAATCTCGCGCAGCCGCTTCGCGTCATCCATTTTGGATGTCAGAAGCATTTCCTGCATCATGGAAAACGCCGTCGGCAGCTCCTCATAGAGAGACTTGCTGTGTACTTCAAACACTGCCTGATACCTGTCGGGCTCGCGGACCTGATCGTAGCTTCCGACGCTGCAGTAGATGCCGCCCGTATGAAGGTTCAATTCCTTGGCAAACTCTCCGTAGCTGTAATGTTCCGTATCCACCTTGCCAAGCACAGCCTTCAGAAGTCCCAGATAAGGAATCAGTTCTTCCGGAATACGGTCCGCGCGGAAGATCAGATTCACATAACCGATCCCGTTCGTGAACAGATCGTGATGGACAAGGGTTACCCCGCCTGCGGACAATTCTTCATTCTGGAAGGGCAGCGCCTTCTTTCCGATGTCCCCGCGCTCCAGCAGCGGAATCTTTTCCAGATCTCCCTGGGGAGACGGCTCGCTCTGGTATTCTTTCAGATGCTTCGTAAAGGAGATGATCTGCTTTCTTTCCTCCGCCGTCAGGCTTTCCTTGTAGGCGGCCAGTTTCTTTCTTAACTGCTCGTCCTGTTCAGCTGTCAGCCCCTTCTTTGGGCGGATAATCACCAGAGAACCATGGAGATTCTCAAGCAGATATTTTGTAATCAATCCCTCAAAATAACCGTTCGTCACCTGTTCCTTCAGAAACGCAAAGGTATCAAGGGCCTCCAGATGCAGAAATACGGAATCATCCTTATAAAGCCAGCTGTCGAAAGCCTGCAGTCCATACATCAGCCCTGCCGGATAGCTTCCAAAATCCGCCTCACGGTAACGGAATTCAAAGTAATTGATGCCTGCGCGCAGGGCCTTCTCATCCAGTCCCTCGCTGACCAGACGGGCCAGGGTCGTCTCAATCGTCTCCACAAAGGCGTCTTTCTGATCTTCGTTGGCATTCTTCGCAATGATCGAAAAAATCGGCTGCTTCACTCCATTATCATAGGAACTCATAATATCATGGCCGATTCCCGCATCCAAAAGCGCCTGCTTCAGAGGAGCTCCCGGCATAGACAGCAGCACATATTCCAATACCTGCATACCCAGATACAGCTTTTCGTCCAGCGTATCCCCCACGGATTTATTGTAGGACAGATAGGTGTTATCCTCCTCGCTCTCCTCCGCAGAGATAGAATAATCCTGTACTACCTCCGCCATTTTCTCAAAAGGAGCCTGGGTACGCACTTCAGAGTCAATCGGAAGGAAATCATACTTTGACAGATAGTTCTCATCCAGCCAGGTCAGCTTTTCCGCCATGTCACAGTCTCCGTACAGGAAAATGTAACTATTGGAGGGATGGTAATAACGGCTGTGAAAATCCAGAAAATCACTGTAGGAAAGCTCCGGAATCGCCTCCGGCGCTCCGCCGGATTCATTCGCGTATGTGGTGTCCGGATAAAGGGAACTTAAGATCACCCGCTCCAGCACGCTCTCCGGCGAGGAAAAGGCGCCCTTCATCTCGTTGTACACCACGCCGTTCAGCGTCAGCTCTCCGTCTTCGGATTCCATCTCATAATGCCAGCCCTCCTGACGGAAAATCTCCTCTTTCTCATAAATATTCGGATAAAACACCGCATCCATATACACATGGATCAGGTTCTGAAAATCCTTGTCATTGCAGCTTGCCACCGGATACACCGTCTTGTCCGGATAGGTCATGGCATTGAGAAAGGTATTTAAAGAACCCTTTGCCAGCTCCACGAACGGATCCTTCACCGGAAACTCTTTTGATCCGCAGAGTACGGAATGCTCCATAATGTGAGGAACGCCCGTATCGTCCGGAGCAGGCGTCCGAAAGCCGATGTAAAATACCTTGTTGCTGTCTTCATTGGAAAGCAGGCAGACCTTAGCGCCCGTTTTTTTGTGCTTCAGATAGTAACCTGTGGAATTCAGTTCCGCTATCCCGCGTTTTTCTACCAGTTCATACGCCTGTAATTCTTCTACTTTCATAGTTCTCTCCTGTTCTTTCAGATTTGCCCTCTTCACCTTTCTGATACGGCGGGCAGAACACTTTTGTGTTCTGCCCACTGAAAGTCCGTGGCATCTGCCACATAGTATATCACTTTTTTTCCTGGTTTAAAAGCGCAAAACAGAAATACACGCCTTCAGATTTCTTTCCGAGCAGAGCATACCGGGAGTTCCTCCGGCAGAATACAAATGAGGATTTTCTCCTCATTCTATCATATGTCCCATATCAGAAAATGGTACTTGCAGCCCTCCAGCTTACTCATACCGCAGCGCGTCGATAGGATTCATCTTCGCCGCCTTATTAGCCGGATAATATCCGAAAAATACGCCAATAAAAATGGAAAATGCGACAGAAAACAAAATTCCACTTACAGAGGGAGAGGCGGCGTAGCCCATAGCGCCTGTGATGACAGCCGCCAGTATGAGTCCAAGCACAATGCCAATGAAGCCTCCCAGCAGGCAGATAACGATGGCCTCCATAATAAACTGCAGGCGAATCGAACCGTTCGGAGCTCCAAGCGCCTTTCTTGTACCGATTTCCCTTGTGCGCTCTGTAATGGACACCAGCATAATATTCATGACGCCGATGCCTCCCACCAGCAGAGAGATTCCTGCTATCGCAGAGATAGCCGCTGATATGGTCGTCAGCATTCCCGTCATAGAAGCCACCATATCCGCCATACTCATGGCGCTGATCTCATAATTATCGTTGTTTCGGAAATATTTTTGGTTGAACCAGCTTTCCAGTTCCTTGCAAAAAGCAGAAGAATCCACTCCTGTCTTTGCGGCAAGGGTGATCTGCGAATATCCTGCCGTAGAATGCTTCTGCTCTCTGGCCGTCTCAAACGGTATATACATTTCAGTAGAAACGTATTCCTCCGGCATGGCTGTGAAAGCGGATTTGTCATATTCATAGACGCCTACAATCGTATAACTGTAGTATCTTTCATTGAGGTACACTTCCATCCGGCTTCCTATCGCTTTCCGTGCGTCGCCTCCCAAAAGCTTTCTGACTACCCTGTCCGAAACGACTGCGACGCCCTTTTTTTCTGTCTGGTCCCGCTCTGTCAAAAGTCTCCCGCTTATCAGCTTTGGTCCCTGCGCCTCCAGGTATTTTGTGTTGGCGCCCATCACTGTCACATTGGAGGATAGCTTCCCCTCCTTCGCCTGCCCGTCTCCCAGATTTTCCGACAGCAGAACCCCGTCTATTTTATCGGCAAACTCTCTTTTCGCATCCTCCAGCATCTCGTCCGTCAGGTAATCCTCATCTGACATGGCGGCCTGCTGCATCTCCCCTTCAAACCGATAGCCCTCCTCCGTCACTTCCTCCTCAGGCTCCTTTTGTCTGAGTCCCAGAGTGATATGGTTGACGCCCATGGATTCCATAGAGGAGGTCACCGAAGTGCGAATGGAATTTCCCACGCTCATAATCGCGATCACTGAAGCGATTCCGATGATAATGCCAAGAATCGTAAGAAGAGCCCTCATTTTATTGCTCCGCAGACTCCCAAGAGCCAGCAGAATATTTTCCAGGACCAGCATCAGCCTCCCCTCCTCTCTCCTGTGATCTCGCCATCCCGGATTGTGATAATCCGATCCGTCTCTTCCGCCAGCTCGTTTGAGTGAGTGATCAGAACAATCGTCTTTCCTTCTTCCCGGTTCAGCCTGTGGAAAATATCCATAATTCTGCGTCCCGTTTTGGAATCCAAAGCGCCCGTAGGCTCGTCCGCCAAAATAATCGAAGGATCATTGGCCATAGCCCGCGCAATGGATACACGCTGTTTCTGACCTCCCGACAGCTCATCCGGCCTGTGAGACATTCTTTCCTCCATGCCTACCATCTCCAGATAACGTCTGGCTCTCTGCGCTCTTTCCCTGCGGCCGACCCCGGCATACATCATCGGAAGTTCCACATTCTTCAGGGCGCTCGTTCTGCTGATCAGATTGTAGGTCTGAAATACAAAGCCGATTTTCTGATTACGGATACGGGAAAGCTCCTGATCTTTAAGAGCGGCTATATCCAGGCCATCCAACCGGTAATCTCCTTTCGTCGGCCGGTCCAGCACGCCGATAATATTCATCAGCGTACTCTTGCCCGAACCTGAGGCGCCCACAATAGACACAAACTCTCCTTTATACACTGTCAGGTCAATTCCATGAAGGATTTCCAGCTCATGCGGTTTTCCGACGTAAAACCGTTTGACGATTCCCGTAAGCTCAATTGTTTTCTCTGTCTGCATACCAAATTCCTCCTAAAAAAGTCCGTAACCGGAATCATCCATATTTTCCGTTTCTTCAAGCTCCGGAAGCTGTCCGCCCTGCCTCATTCCTTCCGGCAGATAAACCTTCATGCCTTCCTCCAGATCTCCTCCTTTGATTTCCACATAATAATCCGATTCCATGCCTTTTTCCACAGTCACTTCCTTCTTCTGGCCATTTTCATCCACATAGACAAAGCATGTGCCATCCTCTCTGGTTTCCACACAGTCATAGGGTACTGTAAGTGCAGCCTTGCTTTCTTCCTGAACAATGCTGACCTTGGCCGTCATACCGGGACGCAGTTTTTCCTGCTCTCCTTCCACCGTGATCTGAATCTGATAAGAAGCGGAACCGCCGGAGCCTGTCTGGCTGCCTCCCGCGCCTTCTCCACTCTTTCCAGAGCCAGCCGTAGGCGCCACGTACGTAACCGTTCCTTTTAAAAGCTCGTCCCCCATGGAGTTCGTTTTGACATAGGCTGTCATGCCCTGCTTTATTTTTACCACATCGTACTCGTCCACAGAGGCTTCCACAATGAAATGCCTCAAATCCTGAATCTCATAAATGGCTCCGCCGGCAAAATTCTGTCCTTCCTTGACGGAAAGGGAGGTAATCACCCCCGTCATAGGAGCGCGTACCGTATAATCCTCAAGCTGCTCCTCATACTGGCTGATCTGCTTTTTCGCATCATTGTCCGTGATAAGCTGAGACTGCAGCTTTGATTTCTGATAAGCCGCTTTTGCATCCTTCAGGCTGTTTTCATACTGGTTCTGTGCCTCCTGTCCTGCCGTCCGGGCCTGATCTGCGGATGATTTTGCCTGTCCCGTCTCTGCCTTCGCCTGCTCATAGGCGCTCCTGGTCCGCTCTGCCTCCGCCTTTGCCTCCTCAAGAGCTGATTTTGCCAGGCTATAAGCATTCAGCGTATCCTTCAGCGCCGTATAATCAGGACCATTTACATCCAGTCCCGCGATATATGCGTCAATATCGTTGATGATAACCGGAGTCCTTTCCGGTATACTCTCCTCTGCATTTTCCTTTTCGCTGTTCTCCAAAACCGCCTCCCCGGCGTCATCTGCCTTGTTCTCCGTACTGCTTTCCAAAGCGCTCTGCCTGGCTGCCTCATCAGCTGCCTGACGGCTGTCTTCATAGGCCTGTGCCGCCGCTGCCGCCGCTTCCCTTGCCGCGCTGCAGGCCGCCTGCTTTTCACTCAGGACCGCCGCCGCATGATCGGCTGCCGTCCGGGCCGTATTTTCCCGATTGGCCGCTTCCTGATAATCTTTCTTTGCCTGCTCCTGCTTTTGGCGGGAATCCTGAATACTTTTATCCGCCTGTTTTACACTATCATGATACTGTTTCTCATAATCCGCTCCCAGGGCCTCCAGTTTTCTGTTCACCTCGTAATTATTCCGGGCGGCAGCCAGAGATTCCTCAAGCTGGGTAGCGTCAAAAGTACAAAGCACATCACCTTCCTGCACCTCGTCTCCTACCTTCACACGCACATCCGCCACCTTCAGATTCGTGAGCGCAGTATTCCCCGTTCTTCCGTCTGCTGTGGCAATCACGCCTGTGACACTGATGGAATTCAGTAAATCCTTTTTTTCTATCACCGTCGTATTCATCAGATCCGCCAGTTCGTCCTCCTGAGGTTTTCCTCCCGCAAAGAACATGCGGCTCCCTGCCAGGAGTACCAGAGCCGCCGCAAGTCCTGCTGCAAGTCTTCTGGATTTTTTATGTTTTAAAAGTTTATTCTGAAACAGCTTCAATGATTTTCCCTCCTCATAAGATAATTTTAGGACCTGCCAGAGATTGTCTCCCTGACCGGTCCTATATTAAAGGGAAATTCTTAACAGATCCTAACCTGTTTCTTAACAGTTCTAAACTTCGTCTCACGGGCTGACATATGGAAAGAACAGCTTTGTCCGAAAGCTTGTCTCATCCGCCTCTGTCCTGCAGTCTCCGTTCATCCTTTCCATCATCTTTTTTACATTTTCCAGACCTATATTCGTGCTGTCCGTCTTCTTTTCCAGCTTCCTGCTCACGTTTTCAAACACGATGCCCGCCCTATTCTCCGTATGCTCCGAGCAGATACGGACCGGAAAAGCCGGATCGGCGTATTTCACAAGATTGGACGTGATATTGTCCAGAATCCGGATTACATATTCTGTATTGACCCGGATCTTCTCCTTCTTCCACTCAAAATCCAGTTCTGTCCGAAAACCGCTTTGTTCCAGATAAACGCAGGTTTCCGAAAGCAGATCATAAAACACTACGTCAAAGGGAACAGGCTCCTCCAGACTCACCTTTGACTCTCCTGCCACCAGCGCATATTCAAACAGATGATCGGTAAGCTGTTTCATACGGCGCGTTTTCTGATCAATTTTATCAATGTATTCCCAAAGCTGGTCCTCGCTCTTTATTTTGCGCTCCTTCAGAATCTCTGTATAAAGCATGACCGCCGTCAGCGGCGTCCTCAGATCATGGGACATTTCTGTGATCATCTTGTGGTTGGCCTCCACGAGATGAGCCTCCTGTCTTACCTTTTCCCGGAAAGAACTTCGCATATCGTCAAGTCCTTTTGCCAGAGCCGTGAGCTCATCATGGCCGGACACGGTAATCTCATAGTCAAGATCGCCGCCCTCCAGTATCCCAATCTCACTTCCAAGCTTTCGGATGTAGCGAATTTTATAGCGGATTCCCAGCATTACGATTCCCACAAAAACAGCAAAAGAAAGAAGCAGCTCCGCAATCAGCGCATAATTGTAATATTGATAGGAGTACATTCCATAGATGGAGAGCTGCGCTTCCCCATCTGTGAAGAACACCGGATAATACACGGCCCAGTCATAATCTCCCGCCTCTATCTGCTCCGCTTCCATATCCTGTTCCGGATACTCGGAATCATAAATCAGAATGTCGTCTCTATAAACCTGCAAAGACACGATCCGCTGCCTTCTCACCCAGTCTGTCAGCTCCTGCGTATCCTTCGAGGAAAGCTGATTTTGGGAAATATACTCCCGCAGCCTGTCTGCATATTCCCTGTCCTTTCTCTCCTCATAATCCGAGCTGATATAGTACCAGTTAAGCAGAGCATCTCCCGCCCAATTCCCAATCAGAAAAAAAAGGCCGGCGGCAAGCCCCGCAAGAACCAGAAGCTTCAAAAGCTGAAAGTAGATCGAGTCCCGTCTACGCACCATAGGCATCAAACTTATACCCCTTTCCCCATTCTGTCTTGATATACTCCGGCTTCTGCGGATCCTTTTCGATCTTTACCCGAAGCTTTCGGATGTGTACCATAACCGTGCTGTTGCAGGTATAGAAATAAGGTTCGTTCCAGATACTTTCATAGAGATTCTGGGCGGAAAAGATCTTTTTTGGATGGCGCATCATCAGCAAAAGCATCTGATATTCGATATTGGACAGCTCCTTCTCCTCTCCGTTTACGTAGACCTCATTAAATTCCTCGTTGATCCGGATTCCTGAAAGCTCCAGGTATTTTTCAGTATTTTCTTTCTCCTCTGCTTTTCCCCGGTAGACCTGATACCGGCGCAGCAGCGCCTTCACCCTTCCCAGAAGCTCCGCATAGGAAAAGGGCTTGGACAGATAATCATCGCCTCCTGCCAAAAGCCCGATCAGCTTATCCGATTCCTGGGATTTTGCTGTTAAAAACAAAACCGGAACATTGGAATGCCTTCTGAGCTCCTCACAGGTGCGAAGCCCTGACATTCCAGGCATCATAATGTCCAGAATCACCAGATCCGTATCCTCCTCTAAAAGCTCCAGCCCCCGCCTTCCGTCACCAGCCTCAGTGACCTGGTAATTCTCGCTCTCCAGGAGAATCCTGACGCCTTCCCGGATGTCCGCGTCATCTTCTATAATCAGGATCTTTGAATTTTGCATTTATACTCCTCCCCTCACTCCAATGTTTTATGTCCTCCGGGCATGAACGCTCCGCTCTGGATGCCATACGGCGCTGTATTATATCTGTCGTCATTATACCTGTGCGGGTTGATTTCCGCAACTGTTCCTTCCGGCATTTCCGGACTTCTGCAGGCATCGATTTTTGCTGTCAGAGACGGCCCCCGAAAAGCAGCGGGCTGCATACCCTTTTGTATGCAGCCCTGCACAACTTTGATAATTCTTATTTTCGCCGAAAGACCTTAACAGATCCTAAAGGAGATCTTAACAAATCTAAAAGCGAAAACAGAGGCGTCCTAAAAGTCATGCTCTCATTTGAATAATGGAGGTTAGCGCCATGTCAGATAATACTAAAATCAAGAACACGAATGAGCTGGAATTTGCTGTCTTTTGCATCGAAAACCTTGCAATCAGACTTGGAAAGAATGCTGAAGAAATATATAAAATGCTAACCGAAGAAAGCAACATACTATCCGATTACATCATTCCTGAGTATGAAGTGCTGCATACGCAAAGCAAAGACTACATTGTTGATGACATTATCAGCTTAATGCAGGAAAGGGGTATCAAAGTATGATTTTATATCACGGTTCCTATCTGGAGATTGAATCTCCGGATTTAGAACATTCCAGAAAAAATGTAGATTTTGGATGCGGTTTTTATCTGACCCCTATTTACGAGCAAGCCGTAAAATGGTGCGAGAAATTCAAGCGGCGCGGAAAAAATGGAATTATTTCCCGATATGAATTTGACGAAAAGGCGTCTCAGAAACTTAAAATTCTGAAATTCGATTCCTATTCCGAAGAATGGCTGGATTTCATCCTAACTTGCAGCTTTGTTTCCGAACACAAAAAGCGCTGGAAATTTCTTTGCGCTATGAAGGGAGTGAGCACATTTGACAGCTAATCCTGTTCTACTTCAAAAAAAATACACCCGCATTATCGCGTGCTTTGCAAAAAAAGAAAAGTTTTCTTTGAACGATGCTCTGAGCTTTTTCTATCATTCAAAGATTTACCGCTTAATCAATGAAGGGGTATCTGATCTGCACTGTATGAGCGATGAGTATCTGACCGAAGAACTCATCTCTGAGTATAAAGATAATTATCACTGATAGCTTCCTAAATGATCAGCACCACCCGCCGGGTGGTGCTGATTGTTATTGCGTGTCATGAGCGTTCTTCCGCGGGCATCTTCCAGGCATTGTGATCGGTGTGCAGAAGTTCGTGAGCCCGATGCGACAGCGGGGATCCCAGATAATCCTCATAGCACTTGATCACGGACGGATTCTCATGGGAGAATCGTAAGGCGCTTGCGCTGTCCAGCGTATACAGGCGGCTGCCGCGCACCTCGCCAAGCTCCTCGCCGTCGTGAATCGGCTGTCCGCCTCCGCCGACACAGCCGCCGGGACAGGCCATAACCTCTACGAAATCATAGGATACTTCTCCCCTGCGCAGCGCCTCGATAAGCTTTCTCGCATTTCCAAGGCCATGGGCGACTGCGATTTTCAGCTTTGTCTGATCCAGCATAAACTCCGCTTCCCGCCAGCCGTCCATGCCGCGGACCGCCCGGAACGCGTCCGGATCCGGATTGGAGCCTGTGGCAAGGTAATAAGCGCTCCGAAGGGCTGCCTCCATGACGCCTCCGGTAGCTCCGAAGATCACACCCGCTCCCGTTCCGATGCCAAGAGGCATATCAAAGTCTTCCTCCGGAAGTTCGGCAGGAACAATATGCTCCGCCCGGATCAGGCGGTTCACCTCGCGGGTAGTCAGCACTACATCCACATCCTGCCCTGCCTGAGCGTCGTTCATCACCGGCAGCGCGCATTCCTGCTTCTTCGCAAGGCAGGGCATCAGGGATACGCAGAAGATTCTGGCAGGATCCACGTTCAGAATCTTCGCATAGTAGCTCTTTGCCACCGCGCCAAACATCTGCTGGGGAGATTTGGCCGTGGAAAGCTGTCCAATCATATCGGGATACTGGGACTTCAGGAAGCGCACCCAGCCTGGGCAGCAGGAGGTAAACATCGGGAAGGTTTCCTCGTCCTTATGCTTCAGCCGCTCCAAAAACTCGCTTCCCTCTTCCATAATCGTCAAGTCGGCGCTGAAATCTGTATCGAATATGTAGGAAAATCCGATTTTTCTTAAAGCCGCCACCAGGCGTTCCGCTGTGGCAAACTCCCTTGTCAGCCCAAATTCTTCTCCCCAGGCAGCGCGTACCGCAGGCGCCATCTGAACCACTGTGATCTTTTCCGGATCCGCCAGCGCTTCCAGCACCTTGTCCACATCGTCCCTCTCCCGGAGAGCGCCTACGGGACAGTGGGTGATGCACTGACCGCAGAGAGCGCAGTCCGCCTCCTCAATCTTCCGGTTGCGGGACACGTCCACGGTTGTACGGGAGCCCGTTCCGGCCACATCCCAGATATTTAAAGACTGCACCTTATCACAGATCTGGACGCAGCGCATACATTTGATACATTTCTTATAGTCGCGAATCAGCGGATACGATGGATTCCATTTTGTCTTCGGAAGCTGCTTCTCAAAGGGCATTTCGAGAATCCCCAGATCATTGGACAATTTCTGAAGCGTACAGTTGCCGCTTCTTACGCAGATCGCGCAGTTGGTATCGTGCTGGGAAAGAATCAGCTCCACGTTAATCTTCCGTGTTTTTCTGACCTTCGGACTGTTCGTATGTACCACCATACCCTCGGAAGCACGCGTATTGCATGCCGTCACCAGCTTGGAGTTGCCCTCCACTTCCACCATACAGACGCGGCAGGCGCCGATCTTGTTAAGCTTTTTCAGATAGCAGAGGGTTGGAATATGGATTCCCGCCTGTAAAGCTGCGTCAAGAATCGTGGCTCCGTCCTGTACCTGCAGTTCTGTTCCGTCTATCGTAAGCTTTACCATTGCTCCACTCTCCCTCCTTTAAATGATCCGAAGCCAAACCGATCGCAGCGCAGGCAGCGGCGGGACTCCTGCATGGCTTCTTCCTCTGTCATGCCGCATTCAATCAGCTTAAAGTCTTTCACACGGTCGCAGACGCTGCGCTCCTTCATATTCACGCGGGCGCAGCTCTTTCTCGTATCCATACGCACCTTCGGAATCTTCACGTCCGTGGAAATCACATGATGATAGCCCAAAAATTCATCGATATTCGCGGCCGCCACCTTTCCGGCTGCGATAGCCCGGATAACCGTGGCAGGTCCTGTCACACAGTCGCCGCCTGCAAAGACGCCGGAAATATCCTTGACGCCGCTCCAGTTCAACGCGTCGATCACACCCCGTTTTACCGGGATTCCAAATTTCTCAAAGTTCTTGGATTCAATTCCCTGGCCGATAGCGACCAGCACCATATCGCATTCCAGACGGACCTCAGGCTCCGAGGAATCTACAGGCTTTGGCCTTCCGTTCACAACAGGACCGATGATCTGCGGCTTTACCCAGAGAGCCGCTACCCTTCCTTCCGCATCCTTTTCAATCCGCATCGGCGCATGTAGCTCTACAAGCTCGCATCCTTCTGCAATGGCACCCTCTACTTCCTCCGGCATAGCCGTCATATCCTCCCGCCGTCTGCGGTAGGCGATACGCAGACGCTTCGCTCCAAGACGAACCGCAGAGCGGGCAACATCCATGGCTACATTTCCGCCTCCGATGACGATAATATCCTTTCCTGAGAAATCCGGGAGCTGGTCATCACCGATGCCGCGCAGCATCTCCACGGCCGAAATCACACCCTCGGCGTCTTCGCCCTCGATTCCGATCTTTCGATCCGTATGCGCGCCGATGGCGATATAGACCGCGTCATACTGGCTGCGAAGCTCCAGAATATTCGGGCTCTCTCCAACCGTCACACCGGTCTTCACATGGATTCCGGTGCTTAAAAGCTGTTCTATCTCCTTGTCAAGACTTTCACGAGGAAGCCGGTAGCTTGGGATTCCGTAGCGAAGCATTCCGCCAAGCTGCTTCCTCTGTTCGTATATGGTGACATCATGTCCCATAAGCCGCAGATAATAAGCGGCGCTGATTCCTCCGGGTCCCCCGCCGATGACGGCTACCCGTTTTCCGGTGGATTCAGCCGGCTCCGGCACGGGAACCTCTCCCGCATGTTCCACCGCGAACCGCTTCAGGCCGCGGATATTGATGGGATCATCCATTAAAGTCCGGCGGCAGCGCACCTCGCAGGGATGCTCACAGATCAGACCGCACACGCTGGGCAGCGGATTGTCCTTGCGGATCAGGCGCACCGCGTCCGCATAATTTCCTTCCGCCACCAGAGCCACGTATCCGGGAATGTCTACCCCCGCAGGACATTGGGATACGCAGGGCACAGGCTGATTCAGTTCACAGATACAGCGTCCCCGCAGCACATGCTCCTCAAAATCATTGCGGAAACCTTTGATTCCCTTCAGAACCATCAGCGCCGCTTCATAGCCAATCGCACAGTCTGCCGAATAAAAAATACTGGAAGCTGTGCTCTCTATCAAATCAATCGTCTCCAGCGTTCCGTTGCCATCCAGAACGTCTTCCATCAACTGCTCCAACTGCCCCAATCCTACACGGCAGGGTACACATTTTCCACAAGACTGTGCGTGACACATTTTCAGGAAAGACGAAGCCAAATCCACAGGACAAAGTCCCGGCGGGCTTGCACTGATTCTTCGTTCCAGATCCTTATACAGTTCTTCTACCGTTGTCTGAGCCTTATTTTCTGTAATAATGCTAAGTCTGCTCATGTCTTCCTCCTCTCTTTTCCACCACAGGGGCCTTGTCCGAAGCCACTCAGATTCCACAGACCTCTGCTTTTTCCCCATATTTCGTCCGAAGCTTCTGAGTGTTCCCGGAAACCGCACTGCAGTTGTTAAAATTTTATCATTTAGCTTTTCAAACGGTCAATCCTACACTTTGTATTATGTCCTGTAGCTGTGAAGGTCCGGTATGATAAAAAACGGGAAAGCACTGTGAAGGCCGGCTTGTCTCTTACCCGGCCTTCACAGTGCTTTCCCGTTTTTCTTTTTCACGCTTTCTTATGATTCCTCCGGGCTTATCCTTCTTCCCAGAACCACGAATCTTCCTTCCTCTGTGTCGCTGGTGCAGGTCACCAGGATCAACACCTGCTCCGTCCCTTCCGGCTCCACGCCTGCATCGTAGGCGGAAGCTGCCTTCTCTCTCTCCAAATACTCCGCATATTCCGCATCCGCCTCCCGGTACAGCGTATACGTCTCCGTTCCGGTATCCGCACGATGTACTGAAAAAATCTCATAAGCGGCGCTCTCCCTGGGCGTATGAAGCCAGATTAGAGGATGCTCCTCCAGGTACGACGCATCCCGGTATTCCCAGAGGCTTCCAAACATACTGTCATCTCTCATATTATGTCCGTAAACAAACAGCGTCATGTCTGTCAGCGCGGGATCGTTGTGCTGCTCCAGAAAAATCGCACCGGACGGATTCTCCTCCCCGGAAAAGGTTCGCGTCATATAGGTATCATTATCTCCGCTGTAAAGGAGCGGATAGGAAACCGGCGTATCCGGGATCTCGATCCAGGCGACCGTATCCGGATTCTCCTGCTGAAGCTCTTTTATCCGTTCCTCCCAGGTTCTCTCCGGCTCCCCGGAAGCCCCGGCAGCTTCCTTTGCTTCTCCGCTCTCCTCCGCCGCTTTTGCCAGCTCTCTGTATTCCTGCCGTGCGCTGTGGCGCAGGCAGATAGAATAGCCCACCGCCGCTATGCACAGCAGGATACAGACCGCCGCCAGTCTATGAACGAGCTGCTTTTTCATCCCTTGTTTTTCTCCATACCACAAAGGCAGCCGCGCAGACCAGCAGCAGAAGCTCCAGGGGGAAGCTGTCCCCTGTCTTCGGTATATCTGTCAAAGGCTGGCCGGAGGACGCAGGAGAACTGGGACCGTTATCACTTCCATGACCAGGATCAGAGCCTTCGCCGCCGGGAGTATTCCCATTCTCTTCTGAAGGAGTCTCCGCGACGCTTCCCGCCGTCAGCACGTAAGTGGAACAATGCTCCAGGGGCGCCGTCACCGTTCCGCCTGAGACTGTGACATTCTTTCCCTCCTCCAGCGCGTTCGTCTCCGGATTCAGGTAATACCAGCCATACGTTCCGTCGGCAAGCTCCACCGGAATCGTCACATTCATCCTGCCCGGCAGCTTGCCGGAGTGGGCGAAGTCGATGGCAAATCTGACGTTGCCGCCCAGGCTTGCCTGCACTGTCTCGGTATTGACCGACGCGCCCAGCGTCACAGCCGCAACAGCAGCCGGATCCGTGATGTCCGCCGCCGCAAAGCTGTAAAGCAGGCCGCCATGCGCAAATGTCAGCGTTCCTCCCGTCTCCTTCTTCTGTGCCAGCGTCTCAAATACCGACTGGTTGATCTGATAATTCTCTCCGCCTTCCAGAGTGACCTCCAGGCTGTTCTCCACCTGACTCATCATCATGCTGAGCGTATCTCCCAAAACTGCCGGATCCGCGCCCGATGCGATCGTCATCGTATTCCCAATCGCTTCCGTATTTTCTGCACTCACCGGTACAAGCAAATGAAGACCGGGAGCTTCTACATGAAAGCCAAAATCCTGAATGTTCTTAAAAATAGAATCGATTTTTCCTACGCCGCCTCCCGCTTGCGGATAGAGAAGCTGCCAGCTCTCGTCTACCTTATATATATCCCAATAGCCGTCATCCATAATACTTACGTCAAAGCCGGCTCCATAAAATTCATGGCTCATGACATCCAGGTTCTCATGACGCCGGAACCCTAGCGTGGTAGGTCCTTCGATATTCTTATAATATATGGTTTCGCCGTACTCTCCGTATACACTGACTGCAAACATAAAGTTATGTCCGGCCTCTCTCATCAGCCGTATCAGCTCCGCCGACTCCTCATCTACCACGATTCGGAAATCATTGTATTCGTTCCCGGTTACTTCCACTCCCTGAACACGCGTATAGGGATTCAGCCATATCTGACACCACCCGCTTTCTCCCTGCAGCACTATCTCCTCGTAATAACATCTCAGGAAGGCAGGGAGCAGTCGGTTTATATTCTCCTCGGTAATCTCAAATTGGTCATTTCCCAGTACCGGATTGCTGGCGTCTGAAAGAGTCAGAGTCACTTCCGTCCCGTCCGACGTCGTAAAGGTAAACTCAGGGCTGGAAGGAGTCTGCTCCGTACTTGTATCTGTCGCCGGAGTCTCGGTACCAGTGTCTGTCGCCGGAGTCTCGGTTCCAGGCTCTGCAGCTGTGTCTTGTTCGCTCTCAGTTGCTGTCCCTGACTCGCTCTCGGGCGTTGTTCCCGTTTCACTCTCAGGTGTCGCTCCCGGCTCTGTTCCTGATTCGCTCGTAGGCGTCGTTCCTGATTCGTTCGCAGGCGTCGTTTCCAGTTCGCTCATAGGCGCTACTCCCAGATCGTTCCCCGTCATTTCTTCTGACTCGTTTCCCGGCGTTTCCTCTGGCTCGCTCTCAGGCGTCTCGCCAGCGGCACCCTCTGATACGTCTGGAGCTTCAGACGCACTCGCCGTCACTGGAACAAGCAGGAGCGCGGCGCTCAAGATACACGCGCAGCATTTCATCCATGTTCTTTTCATCGTGATTCCTCCAATTTGTATTGATTCTGTTTTGGCATAAATTTCCTCTGTTCAAATGCCAACTACAGTATAGCATTACCCCCCCCCCTGTCAAGATTTGGTATGTTTTGTCTGCGGAGATTTTATATGTCCGGCGAAAAGCTGTTTTAAACCAAAAGAAATACCGCAAGGCTGCGCTGCCGCAGTCTCACGGTATTCCCAAACCAGATTTATTTTACCTTTACATAAAGAGGCTCTTTATCTCTTACAGATTCTCCTGGAAGAACTTCTGAATAGCCTCGAAAGCTACATCCTCATCCTCGCCTTCGATAGTCACGGTTACTTCTACGCCCTTCTTTACGCCCATGGACATAACAGCCATGATTCTCTTAGCGTCAGCCTTCTTTACGCCGCTGTCAAGGGTGATTGCGCTTTTATATTTTGCAGCCTCCTTCACCAGAAGTCCCGCCGGTCTTGCGTGAAGTCCCAGCTCATCCTGTACTACATACTTAAACTCTTTCATGATACTTGTCTCCTTTATTTTTCATATTTATTTTATAGTTTATAAACCGGAATGTTCCGGCAGACTACCGCTTCCTGATACGCCGCCCGACGTGAAGCTGTTCTGCCTCTTAGTCTCCGGGGCAGAACTGCAGCCTCAGAACCGCTTACTCAGTCTCACGAATCTTCTTACGCAGCTCAAGGGTGAATACCGGAGAAACAGACAGTTCGTCAATACCCATCTGAAGGAAACGGCGTGTAAGCTCCATATCCGCTCCCAGCTCGCCGCAGATACCGCACCATGCGCCGTGGTCATGCGCGCACTCGATGGTTCTCTGAATCATACGCAGCACCGCTTCGTGATGGGGATCGTAAATATTGTCCAGAGACTGGTTCTGACGGTCAATCGCCAGCGTATACTGTGTCAGATCGTTCGTTCCGATGCTGAAGAAATCTACTTCCGGAGCCAGCATATCCGCGATCATAACAGCGGCTGGCGTCTCCACCATGATTCCAAGCTCCACATCGCCGAAAGGAATATCCGCCTGTCTCAGCTCATCCTTCACTTCCTCTACGATTTCCTTGATCCGCTTTACTTCCTTAACGGAAATAATCATCGGGAACATGATGGAAGCTGTTCCGTAGGCGCTCGCACGGAAGATCGCGCGAAGCTGTGTCTTAAACATATCCACACGGTCCAGGCAGATACGGATCGCCCGGTAGCCCATGGCCGGATTCTCCTCATGGGGAATATTGAAGTACTCTGCCTGCTTGTCTGCGCCGATGTCCAGCGTACGGATAATCACTTTCTTGCCGTTCATCTTGGAGATTACATTCTTGTATACCTGGAACTGCTCCTCCTCGCTGGGATAATCATCGCGTCCCAGATAGAGGAACTCGCTTCGGAACAGACCGATACCTTCGGAGTCGTTCTCCAGAACGGCATCCACGTCCTCCTCGCTTCCGATATTCGCATACAGATGAACCTTCTTGCCGCTCTTGGTCACGGTCGGAAGTCCCTTCAGGCTCTGGAGCAGCAGCTTGCGCTCCTCCTCCCGCTTCTTCTTCTCCTGCATCACGGCCATCGTCACTTCATCCGGCTCAATATAAATCTTTCCCGTAAATCCATCTACGATACCTGTCTTTCCTGTCAAAGCAGGATCCAGATCGATGTCCGCAGTCACGATACAGGGAATATTCATCATACGCGCCAGAATCGCCGTATGAGAATTCGCCGAACCCTTCTGGGTTACCAGCGCCAGAATCTTATCTTTTTCAAACTGCACGGTCTCGCTGGGAGCCAAATCCTCCGCCATGATAATCACCGGCTCCGGCATGGCCTCGGCGCTTACCTGAGTACCGCTTAAAATAGCAATCAGACGGCTGGATATATCGTTGATGTCCGCCGCGCGTCCGCGCATATAATCGTCATCCATGCTCAGGAAAAGGGCCGCGCACTGCTCCCCTGTCACAAATACGGCGTACTCCGCGTTTACTTTATCCTGCTCAATCATGCCTGTGATTCCTTCCACGAAATCCAGATCCTCAAGCAGCATCTGATGTGCTTCAAAAATCTCAGCCTCAGCTTCTCCCACATCGCGCATGGTCTTTTCTTTCAGAAGTTTTAACTGCTCTCCCGCTTTCTCTTTGGCTGCCATGTAGCGGGCTATCTCCGCTTCTGCGTCTTCGATTGTGTGCTTCTCCACAACCTGCTTTGCCTTTTTGTAAACAAACAGCTTTCCGATCGCAACCCCCGAAAATACACTTTTCCCCTGCCTGGTCTCCATAAACACATCCTCCTATCCCATCTCGCATGAAGGATTCAAGCGGCACATTCCGCTTCAGCTCTTTTGAACCCTCGCCATGAAAAAAGGCCAGAACTGCAATCTAAAATACCGGACATGTAACTCCCATATCTTACATCACAAAACCTGGTCCTTCTAAAGAGCATCTCTCCCGTACATCATGCTTTATCTAGTAATCAATATACCAGTTTGAGGCGTAAAAGTCAATGTTTTTTCTGCTTCACACACGCTTCAATCCCGGCCTGATTAAGCCGTTCACGCAGGGTTGTACCCAGCAGAACCGCAGCTATCATTTTCAAAAGATCACCTGGAATAAAGGGAATCACGCCCGCCCACAGCGCTCCATAAAAATCCATTCCAGCCGTGTACGCAAGCCACAGCGTGCCAAACAAATAAAGCACGGCGGTTCCCAAAAGCATCCCCATACCGGAAAAGGCATAAGCCTTCCATGTAATTCCTGAGGCTTTTTCCACAAAGGTTCCGGCAATCACCGCAAGAAACAGGTACCCCACCAGATAGCCTCCCGTAGGCCCCAAAAGCCGGGCCGCTCCTCCCGCATAGCCGGAAAAGATCGGGAGTCCCACCATACCAAGCAGCAGATAAAGCAGGCAGCTTATCGTTCCAAGCCGCCTGCCAAGCAGCGCTATAGCCAGATACACACCCAGAGTACCAAGTGAAATCGGAACTGGACTCACCGGAAGCGGCAAAGAAAGCGGTCCCAGGATACAAAGCACAGCCGTCGCAAGTCCTGTCAGTGTAAGCTCGGAAACCGTAAGCTTTTTTCTTTCTGTCTTTCTGGCATTCTGTATGTACATCGTCAAATTCTCCTTTTCTAAGTATATCCGTCAACGCTACCAGTATACAGAAAAGGTTGTCGATTGTCAATCTGTTTTGCTTTTAGGTTTACAATTTACCATTTCTTCTGCCATACGCTCCAGCTCGCTTGCTTCTCTTTCCAACTCCTCAAAGCACTTTTCCTTCAGCTTTTCATATTCCGGGTCCTTCAGCAATCCCTTTTTCTTTTTCAGTCTTCTACGCAAGTACGCACCATCCTGTCATCTTTTGCTGACATTTTTTGCTACCTTACGTCCACATTATATCACATTTGCATCGTATAATCTATCTTTTTCATCGGTTAATAAATCTTTCTTGCGCCGCATATCCTATATTAATATAAACTATATCAAAGCCTCATAGGAGCCGCTTTATGTATAAGGAAAATTACTGCATTCAAAGAATCAAAGAGTTGATGACGAAAAACGGATTTACCTCTTATCAGCTTGCCAAGAAATCCGGCGTGTCTCTGTCCACCCTTCTGTCCATGTTTCAGAAGAATACGGAGCCGCAGATCAAAACTCTGGAGAAAATCTGTTCTGCCTGTGACATTTCTGTCGCGCAATTTTTTGAACGCGACTCCAAGGAGCTGACAAAGGACCAGGAGGAAATCCTTTCCATTTTCAATTCACTTTCACCTAAGCACAAAGAAATGGCCCGCTCTTATCTCCGTTTTTTAGAAGAAAACGAGTAAGACGGGCGTTTTCTTTTTTTTGTTTTTATGCTACACTTACCAGGTGGGAGGGCAAACCGCATGAACAAACACGCTTATCTGATTATGGCTCACGGCCATTTCGATTTTCTAAAAGAACTTCTTCTCTGCCTGGACGACAGGCGGAACGACATTTACCTGCACATCGACAAAAAGGCCGGAAACTTCCAGTCCGAAAGCTTTTCCTCGATTCTCAAACACTCCCGCCTATATTTTACCGACCGTCTGGACGTGCGCTGGGGCGGCTACAGCCAGATCGCCTGCGAACTGCTGCTTCTGAAGGCCGCAGCCGCGCAGCAGGCAGGTTCTTATACCTATTATCATCTGCTTTCCGGCTCAGATCTTCCCTTAAAATCCCAGGATGAGATTCACGCCTTCTTTGAAGCCAACGCCGGAAAAGAATTTCTGGCCTTCGACAGAGAAGTATCTCCCCAGGCGCGGGAGCGGGTATCGCTCTGGCACTTTTTCCGGGAAAGCCGTTCCTCTCTGGCCGAGCCGGCTGACCACATCCTGACGCTGTTCCAGAGACTGCTTCGCGTCGATCGCCTGAAAAAAAGCGGCATCGAGATCCGGAAAGGCCCCAACTGGTTCAGCATCACCGACGGCCTGGTCCGCTACACGCTGGAGCAGGAAGCCTGGATCCAAAAGCATTTTGGCCATTCTGTCTGCGCCGACGAACTCTTTCTTCAAACCCTGGCTGCCGCCTCTCCTTTCCGGACAAACATCTACGACGAAACCGGCAAGACCGGTTCCATGGCAAATCTGCGCTATGTGGACTGGGAACGCGGCGACGGGAACAGTCCCTACACCTTCCGGCGGGAAGACCGGGAGATGCTCCTGGGACTGCCGCATCTCTTTGCGAGGAAGTTTGAGGAAAACGTGCTGAAATGAACTCTGCCGCAGCAAGCCGGCAAAACCCGAAAAATCAGGATATATCATTAGTCGCCCCCACCCGTAAAACGGGTGGGGGCGACTCAGATAGTCATTAAAATTGAATACGACACCGCAGCAGCGGCGTTCTCTGATCCCCTTGTGTGAGAAAAGGACGCCGCTTTTTTTACACCCAAATTCAGAAAGGAGGCGACACCATGTATTTCACATCCGGCAGCGATTGCACCTTTGAAAGCCTTATACAAGGCAAGCCCGGCTTCAACCATTACGACAGCGGCGGAGCGGAGCGCCGGAGGATTGCGGCGATCCACCTTCCTGGAGGACTGCCACCGCATGGCACACACTGGGTTTTGGTACCTCCATGTGCCGGGCCACATCTACGGAGCGTACCATACCGAGTTTCTTATGGAAAATAAGGAGGGTTTCCAGATAGTCCTCCCCCAACGCATGAAGTTTCATCAGAGCCTCCCTTACTGTATCCGCCAGCCCTCGGTTTGTTCGCGGATTTGGATAAACTTTTTATAAGTACCTTCCTGTTGCAGCAGTTCCTTATGCGTACCTCTCTGAGCCACGGTCCCGCCATCAATCACAAGAATTTGGTCGGCGTTCTCAATCGTGGCCAGGCGATGAGCAATCGTAATAATGGTCTTGCCATGTGTCAGGGCAGAAATAGCTTCTTGGATTAAATGCTCATTCTCAGGGTCAATGCTTGCTGTCGCCTCATCCAAGATAACAATGGGAGCATCCTTGAGCATCGCCCTGGCGATAGAAATTCTTTGCTTTTCACCGCCGGAAAGAGAAGAACCCCCTTCACTAATCACCGTGTCATATCCGTCTGGCAAAGCCATTATGAAGTCATGACAGCGGGCGGCTT
>DVLE01000009.1 GCA_018715645.1 Candidatus Merdisoma merdipullorum | reverse complement strand
CAGACGCTATATGAATATGGATCATCTTTTCAAATCAGAAGAGGATCTGCTGTCTGATATCATAGCCGGCTGACTACCGGCTGCTAAACGGCTAGGTTTTGATTTTGCGAAAAACTATTGACACTATCTTTCCATCTCAAATCAGAAGGGAGGAGTTGGCAAGACCACCACCTATGTCAATTTGGGCATAGGGCTGGCGCAGGAAGGAAAGGATGTTTTACTGGTGGACGCTGACCCACAGGGCAGTCTGACCATTAGTTTGGGTTATCCGCAGCCGGACAAGCAGCCGGTCACGCTTTCTGACATGATGGAGAAGGTCTTAACAGATCAGCCGATTCGCTCTGGGGAAGGGATTACTCACCATTCAGAGAGAGTGGATCTCATGCCTGCGGATATTCAGTTATCCGGCATGGAGGTATCTCTGGTAAATGCTATGAGCCGGGAGATGATTCTCCGGCAGTATCTCGACACATTAAAGGGCCAATATTTCCATATTCTGATTGACTGTCAGCTTTCGCTGGGTATGCTTACGGTTAACGCTTTGGTTGCTGCTAATCGGATTATAATCCCCGTTCAGGTAGAGTATTTACCGGCAAAGGGCTTGGCTATCTGATGAATGAGAAGTTTGTCCAGCTTGCCTTGCAGCGACTACGGCGGCTCATGGAGGGAAAAGACCATGAGTAAACTTCTCCCCTATAAAACAATCGTCAAAGCCCATGAGGGCGACCTGAACGCAATAAACACTGTCCTTTCCCACTATACCGGATATATCCGCTATTTTTCCAAAGTACACAAGCAGGTCAGTCAACGCCGAGGTTGAGGAATTTGCGGGAAATGATTGAGAAAATCGTTGTGCATGAGTGCAGTTATGACGAGAACGGCATCCACAGGCAGGACATTGAGATTTATTACAGCTTTGTCGGCAAAATTTTTACATTTCTATTATTTTTTTATCACACATCAGCAAAAAGCCAAGGTAGGAAACAGTTGGTAGCCGGCGGCGGTGTCGCTCTCATTGGCATGATTTTAGTACCGCAGCTGACCAGATTATTCGGTTGATTTTAGCCAGGGGCAGCAATGCTGCCCCTGCAATATCTGAAATGCTTTAGATATTATTTTCATCCACTTCTTGAATTTTTCGTCCAAAATGAGGTACAATATGGACGAAAGGATAAAAGGCTGGATGAAAAAGCCGGGTAAAATATGAGAAATTTTGATTATATGAAGTTGGCAGACGGGATGTGGGATGGGGAAGTTCTGTCTTACATTGCGAAAATCCATGAGTGCAAAGGACGTCAGGAGCTGTTTATCCGGCAGAAGCCGGTTGAATTGGAACGCCTGGTGGAAATCGCACGGATACAAAGTACGGAGGCATCCAATAAAATTGAAGGCATTGTTACGACCGCTACCAGGATACGGCAGCTGATGGATGACAAGACCACGCCGAAGAGCCGTGATGAAAAAGAGATTATTGGTTATCGGGATGTCCTGAATACCATTCATGAAAGTCATGATTATATTCCTATCAGGCCAGCATACATTCTGCAACTGCACCGTGACTTATTAAAACATGCAGGTCTGTCCTACGGAGGACAGTTTAAAAATACGCAGAATTATATCAATGAGACGAAAGCAGATGGAACAGTGGTAACTCGTTTTGTTCCCATGGCTCCTTATGAAACGGAACCGGCTATGGAGGCAATTTGCGAAAGTTATCGACAAATGCTGGCAATGGAAGTCATTGATCCGTTGATTCTGATTCCGGCTTTTATCTGTGATTTTTTATGCATACATCCGTTCAATGATGGAAATGGCAGAATGAGCCGACTGCTTACGCTGCTTCTTCTCTACCGAAATGGATACGAAGTAGGGAAGTATATCAGTATTGAAAAGCAGATTGAGAAGACGAAAGATGCGTATTATGACGTTCTGGAACGGATTGATGAGGGGTGGCACGAGGAGAAAAATGACACTACGCCATTTATCAAATATATGCTCCAGGTGATTTTGGCCTGTTACACGGAGTTTGAGGCGAGAGTAGGTTTGGTGTCCGAAAGCAGCAGAAGCACGGTTTACGATGTGGTAAAAACCTATGTAATGGAAAAAGTGGGGAAATTTACCGGAGCGGAAGTTGTTGCCGCCTGTCCCAGCGGAAGCCGTTCTGCGGTATTGGGGGCGTTAAAACGACTTACAGAGGAAGGCTTAATCGTAAAGTGCGGTACTGGGCGGGGAACCTTTTATGTGAGAAGCAATGCAATAGAACCATAACTATGCGTCCGGAACGGGCGGTTTTCGTCCAATGATAGCCGTAAAGCAGACGATAATTGAATAAAAGTGGATGAAAGAGAAATTCTTTTATCTGCGTATTGCAAAGACAGGCAGTTGACGAATCATCACTAGCCAGGCTATTTTGCGCTTATTTTACGGTATGACTGTATGGGGAAGGGTAAAGTACGGCACAGAGGATAAAGAAAAACTGCTGGTGCTTCAGAAGATTCGCATGAATTAATACAGTTATTCAGGTTATTAAAATAGAATATAACTATTCAACGACCGTTTGGACAAAGCATTGTTCAAGCGGTTTTTTTGTACCCATTTTCAGGAGAGGAGGAGTTTCATTGAATACACAGATTATAGCAATATCAAATCAAAAAGGCGGTGTTGGCAAGACCACTACCTGTGTCAATTTAGGGATAGGTCTGGCACAGACAGGGAAAAAAGTCCTTCTTGTGGATGCAGATCCGCAGGGAAGTCTGACAATAAGCCTGGGCTATCCACGGCCTGACGAACTGCCGGTCACGTTATCCGATGTGCAGGGAAAGATCTTGATGGATCAGCCTATCCAGCATGGAGAAGGAATTATCCATCATTCAGAAGGAGTGGATCTTATGCCTGCTGATATTCAGTTATCGGGTATGGAAGTCTCTCTGGTAAATGCCATGAGCCGCGAGACTATTCTCAAACAGTACCTGGATACAGTGAAGGGACGGTATTCCCATGTATTGATTGACTGTCAGCCTTCTCTTGGCATGCTTACAGTCAATGCGCTGGCAGCTGCCAATCGGATTATCATTCCTGTTCAGGCAGAATACCTGCCAGCAAAGGGATTGGAGCAATTATTGCAGACAGTGAGCAAGGTTAAACGGCAAATCAATCCGAAGCTGCAGATAGATGGAATTTTGTTGACCATGGTGGATAATCGAACAAATTTTGCTAAAGAGATAGCTGCATTACTGCGTGAAACCTATGGAAGCAAGATCAAAGTATTCAGTACAGAGATTCCTCATTCGGTCCGGGCAAAGGAGACCAGCGCCGAAGGTAAGAGTATCTTTGTCCATGATCCCGGAGGAAAGGTCGCAGACGGTTATCGGAGCCTGACCAAGGAGGTGTTGAAGCTTGAAAAGCAGCGCGAAAAATGTAAAGCTGGCTACAGTCGATGATTTATTCTCCACGGAGGAAAGCCGGACATCAGAGAAAGTAGTGGAAATTCCGCTACCAGATCTGCACTCTTTCAAGAATCATCCGTTTAAGGTTCGAGATGATGAAGCCATGATGGAGACTGCTGATAGTGTACGTCAGTATGGTGTTCTGGTCCCGGCGATTGCAAGGCCAGATCCGGATGGCGGCTATGAACTGATTGCCGGACATCGCAGGCGCAGAGCCAGTGAGTTGGCAGGAAAAGAAACTATGCCAGTGATTGTTCGGGATTTGGATGATGATGCCGCTACTATTATCATGGTTGACAGCAATCTTCAGAGAGAAGAATTTTTGCCGAGTGAGAGGGCTTTTGCTTATAAAATGAATTATCTCCTGTATTGGTTTGAGGAAGTTTTTTCAGAGCGGGTAGAGGCTACGACCCGGATGGTGGGAGCCTTTTTGAATATGGTTTTCAAAGAAGCTGTAACAGGCGGATATATCAGAACGAATCCGGTAACAGAAACAAAGCCTTATAAGCGGCAGAAACCGAAAATTGTCGTATTGGGAAAAGAGAAGATAAAGGTGCTCCTGAAAGCAGCTTCAAAGAGCAGCTGGTATCTGGAAATCCTTTTGGGCCTGTTCTGCGGGCTTAGAAAAGGTGAAATCATGGGATTGAAATTCAGTGATTTTGATTTTGAGCAGAATACTGTCTATATCAATCGGCAGATTGTTTCCAACCCGAAAATAGAAAAGGGCAGTGGAAGCAGGATTACTGAGTATGGCGTGATAGAAAGAGACCCCAAGACACCAAACAGTTATCGGACGCTGAGGGTGCCGGAAGCCGTTGGAGAATGGGAAGCCCCACAGCGTGACGGCTTTGAATAATGCGCTGACGAAGCTGTGTAGCCGGAACAGTCTGCCGCACGTCACGGTTCATGGCCTGCGCCACATGTATGCCACGATCCTGATTGAGATGAAAGTGCCGCTGGTCAAGATATCTGCTCTTCTGGGACATAGCTCCGTGCATACGACATTTGAGTATTACTGTGAAGTCATGGATGAGAATGAAAATATTCTGGCGTTTATGAATAATGCCTTTGTGCCGGTGGAAACAGGGGAGGTGGCGTGATATGAAGTTTGACCTTTCTTTGCAGCAGTATGTGGAATGGGAAGTTAAGAATGTCATGCCGATTAAGGGAAAGTACGGATATCGTGTGATTCTCAAATATATGGACGGTTCCGAACGGCTTCAGCAGAAATCCGGGTTTGCGACAGAAAAAGAAGCCAATGCGGCCCGCGATAAAACGATAGGGGAACTGTATGCAGGGACCTATGTGGTGTATTCCAATGTCAGTGTGAAGGAGTTCCTGGAGTTCTGGCTGGAGAAGGATATCCGGAACCGTGTGGGAAGTGCAGAGACCTACGATACTTACCGGGGTATTGTGAAGAACCACATCATTCCCCATTGGGGGAAGCGAAAAATGACCAACATAAACAAAGGGGATGTAGTAAAACTCTATAAGGAAAAGACAGAATATTCTCCATCAACGGCCCGACTTTTGAAAACCGTGATGAATGTTTCCATGAAGTATGCGGTGAATAAGAAGGTCCGCTCGGACAATCCAGCGGATGGCATAGACTTGCCCCAAAAGGTGGCAAAAAAGCCATACCATACCAGAAACATCGACACACAGAAAACTCTGAATATGGAACAGATACTGATTCTGCTGGAGGCCAGCAGGAACACGCCGATTCATATGCAGGTGCTGTTTAACGTACTGATGGGGCTCAGACGCCGGGAGATCAACGGAGTAAAATACTCCGATGTGGATTATATTAACCGGACGCTGAGAGTAGAGCGGCAGCTGGGAAAGAAGCTCAACACAAAGAAAGAGGATTTTGCTCCAAAGACCTTTACAAAGCAGGAAGTGAGGCTGAAAACCCCGTCCAGCTACAGGGAGCTTCCCATACCGGATTATGTATTTGAGGCGATTCTGGAGCAGAGAAAGATATATGAGAGGAACCGGAGCCGCAGAAAGAGCCAATTTCAGGATGATGACTATATCTGCTGTTCCAGTTACGGGCGCTCACGCAGTAAAGATTTTCATTGGCCATATTATAAAAAGCTGCTGAAAGAAAATAATTTACCAAATATCCGCTGGCATGATTTGAGAAGTACCTTTTGTACTCTTCTTTTGAAAAATGACTTCAATCCGAAAGCTGTATCCAAACTAATGGGTCACGCAAAAGAGATTATCACAATGGATGTATATGGGGACAACCGGGGGATTATCGCTGACTGCGTGGACCAGATACAGCCGTTTATTGATGAAGTCCTGCCGACAGAGGATGAAGATTCTGAGATTAAGACAGAGAATATAGAAGTGGTTATCTCGGCAGATGACTATCTTAAGTAAAACTGAACATACTAGAAAAAGAAGTGTAGCGGCAGAGAGGAACGGATGTTCTAAAATGCGGCTATACTTTTTTGACTATCCATGCTATAATTTTTGGTGACCTTTAGAAATGCCAATTCCGCCAGGTTTTATCTGGTGTTACGCAGTTTTGAAAAATACGTTTTGGTGACCTAAATTCGTAAAATCAAAAAAGTTCGCGTATTAGGCAGGCCAAAATTGCTACATTTTACGAATTTTTGCCTAATACGCGAACTTTTTACTATAGTCACCAGGGAGGAAAAATAGAAAATGGGAAATCAAGGACATTCGCAATCCGCTGGCGAAGGCCAGCTCCTTGCTCATGAAACCGGCGGAAAAGCTGCCGGTTTCAAATTACACTCAGAATATCAGCCCACCGGCGATCAGCCGCAGGCCATTGAAAAGCTGGTCCAGGGCTTCCAGGAAGGCAATCAGGCCCAGACTTTACTGGGGGTTACGGGTTCCGGCAAGACCTTCACGATGGCCAATGTCATCCAGCAGCTGAACAAGCCGACGCTGGTCATCGCCCACAATAAAACCCTCGCGGCGCAGCTCTACGGCGAGTTTAAGGAGTTCTTCCCTGAGAACGCGGTGGAGTATTTTGTGTCCTACTACGACTATTACCAGCCGGAGGCCTACGTTCCTTCCACGGATACTTATATTGCCAAGGATTCCTCTATCAACGATGAGATCGACAAGCTTCGCCTGTCGGCTACGGCGGCGCTTATCGAGCGCCGCGATGTGATTATCGTCTCCTCGGTGTCCTGCATCTATGGTCTGGGTGAGCCGGAAAACTTTGAGAAGATGATGGTTTCTCTGCGGCCGGGAATGGAAAAGGACAGGGACGAGGTGCTGCGCCAGCTCGTGGATATTCAGTACGATCGGAACGATATGGACTTCAAGCGCGGTACGTTCCGGGTACGCGGGGATGTGATTGAGATTATCCCGGCCAATGAGGCGGATACTGCCGTGCGTGTGGAGTTCTTCGGGGATGAGATTGATCGGATTACCCGAATCGATGTTTTGACCGGAGAGATCAAGGAGGAGCTTACTCATGTGGCGATCTTTCCGGCGTCCCATTACGTGGTGCCTGCGGAGCAGATAAAGCGTGCGGCTGCGGCTATCGAGCAGGAGCTGGAGGAACGCGTCCGGTATTTCAAGAGCGAAGATAAGCTTCTGGAAGCCCAGAGAATTGCAGAGAGGACAAACTTCGATATTGAGATGCTCAAAGAGACAGGCTTCTGCTCCGGCATCGAGAATTATTCCCGGCATCTGTCGGGTTATGCGCCGGGGACGCCGCCCAATACGCTGATGGATTATTTCAAGGATGATTTCCTGATTATTATAGACGAGTCCCATAAGACGGTTCCGCAGATCCGCGGAATGTTCGCGGGCGACCAGTCCAGGAAAAAGACGCTGGTAGACTACGGGTTCCGTCTGCCGTCGGCGCTGGACAACCGCCCCTTGAATTTTGGAGAGTTTGAAAGTAAAATAGATCAGATCCTGTTCGTGTCGGCTACTCCGGGCGAGTACGAGGCGGATCATGAGATGCTGCGGGCCGAGCAGATTATCCGGCCTACAGGACTTCTGGATCCGAAGGTAGAGGTGCGCCCGGTGGAGGGACAGATCGACGATCTTGTGGGCGAGGTAAATAAAGAAACGGCGGCGGGACATAAAGTCCTGATCACCACGCTGACAAAGAGAATGGCGGAGGACCTGACAGATTATATGCGGGAGCTTGGCATTCGCGTCAAATATCTGCATTCCGACATCGATACACTGGAACGGACCCAGATCATCCGCGATATGCGTCTCGACGTGTTCGACGTACTGGTGGGAATCAATCTGCTCCGTGAAGGACTGGATATTCCTGAGATTACGCTGGTAGCGATTCTGGATGCGGACAAGGAAGGGTTCCTGCGTTCCGAAGTGTCTCTGATTCAGACCATTGGCCGTGCGGCCCGAAATTCTGAGGGACACGTTATCATGTACGCGGACACGATTACGGATTCCATGCGGCTGGCGATCGACGAGACGGAGCGGCGTCGGTCGCTGCAGGAAGCATACAATAAAGAGCATGGCATTACGCCGAAGACCATTCAGAAATCAGTCCGGGAGCTGATCAGTATTTCCAAGGAGATAGCTCAGGAGGAGCTGCAGTTCGAGAAGGATCCGGAGTCCATGAGCAAAAAGGAACTGGAAAAGCTGATCGCGGACATTGACAAGAAGATGAAGAAGGCGGCTGCGGAGCTGAACTTCGAGCTGGCCGCGGAGCTGCGCGACAAGATGATCGAGCTGAAAAAGCAGCTTGCGGATATGTATACTCTTGCCTGACGTGAGCGGCATGCGCCTGTCAGTGGAGAGCAGAATAATTTCCGCATTTCCGCACAGCCTATAGAGCAGAAGATAAGAGGAGTATGATGAAAAACTGTATCAGAATCAGAGGAGCAAACGAACACAATTTAAGAAATCTGGACCTGGATATACCCAGGGATAAATTTGTGGTACTGACGGGCCTGAGCGGCTCCGGAAAGTCCTCGCTGGCTTTCGACACGATTTACGCGGAGGGACAGAGGAGATATATGGAATCTCTGTCCTCCTATGCGCGTCAGTTCCTGGGCCAGATGGAGAAGCCGAATGTGGAGAGTATCGAAGGTCTGTCTCCGGCGATCTCCATTGATCAGAAGTCCACGAACCGGAATCCCCGTTCGACTGTGGGAACCGTGACGGAAATTTATGATTATTTCCGTCTGCTTTACGCACGAATCGGAATCCCTCATTGTCCCAAATGCGGAAAAGAGATCAAAAAGCAGAGCGTCGATCAGATGGTGGATCAGATCATGGCCTTGCCGGAGCGGACGAGGATTCAGCTTTTGGCCCCCGTGGTGAAAGGGCGTAAGGGCGAGCATGTAAAGGTTTTGGAGCAGGCCCGGAAAAGCGGGTTTGTCCGCGTGAAAATCGATGGAAATCTCTATGAGCTTTCCGAAGAAATCAAGCTGGAAAAGAATATCAAGCATCTGATAGAGATTGTTGTAGATCGTCTGGTGGTAAAGCCGGGGATCGAGCGGCGTCTGGCGGATTCCATAGAGACTGTGCTGAATCTGGCAGAAGGGCTTTTGATTGTAGAAATCGTCGGCGGAGACAAGGAGGAAGTCTTAAGCTTCAGCTCCAGCTATGCCTGCCCGGACTGCGGAATCAGCATGGAGGAAATCGAGCCGAGGAGCTTTTCCTTTAACAATCCGTTCGGAGCCTGCCCGGACTGCTATGGTCTGGGATACAAGATGGAATTTGACGAAGATCTGATGATTCCGGATAAATCCTTAAGCATTGCGGAAGGGGCGATCACGGTTCTGGGCTGGCAGTCCTGCACCGATCCGTCCAGCTTTACCTATGCGGTATTAAAGGCTCTTTCCGAGGAGTACCATTTTGATCTGAATACGCCTTATGAAAAGCTGGATCCTGAGATTCAGAGGATATTGATTCATGGAACGGACGGACACAAGATACAGGTACATTATAAAGGGCAGAGAGGCCAGGGTGTCTACGATGTGGCCTTTGAAGGACTGCTCAAAAACGTGGAGCGCCGCTACCGGGAGACGGGTTCGGAGATCACCCGTCAGGAATACGAGACCTTTATGCGGATTACGCCCTGTAAAACCTGCGGCGGCCAAAGGCTGAAAAAGACTTCGCTGGCTGTGACTGTGGCGGACAAGAATATTGCGGAGATTACGGCGATGTCTGTCCGGAAACTTTATGACTTTTTGAAAGATCTGAAGCTTACGCCTCAGCAGGAACTGATTGGAGCTCAGATTCTGAAAGAGATACGGGCGCGTATCGGCTTTCTGGTGGACGTGGGACTGGACTATCTGACGCTGGCCCGCGCTACGGGTACGCTGTCCGGCGGCGAGGCTCAGAGAATCCGTCTGGCTACGCAGATTGGTTCAGGACTTGTGGGCGTGGCCTATATTTTGGACGAGCCCAGTATCGGCCTTCACCAGAGAGACAATGACAAGCTGCTGGCTACGCTGAAGCGGCTGCGGGACCTGGGAAATACCTTGATTGTCGTGGAACATGACGAAGATACCATGTTTGCGGCGGATTATATCGTGGACATCGGACCGGGAGCTGGCGAGCACGGAGGAAAGGTCGTGGCGGCCGGTACGGCGGAGGAGATCATGGCCTGCCCGGAATCGATCACGGGAGCTTACTTAAGCGGCCGCCTTCAGATTCCGGTGCCGAAGACACGCCGGACGCCTACGGGCTGGCTTACGATTAAAGGAGCTGCGGAAAACAATCTGAAAAATATTCAGGTGGATTTCCCCCTGGGCGTGATGACCTGCGTGACAGGAGTATCGGGTTCGGGAAAGAGCTCCTTGGTCAATGAGATTTTGTATAAGACGCTGGCGAGAAAGCTGAACCGGGCAAGGACGATTCCCGGAAAATACAAATCTATAGAAGGACTCGAACAGCTTGACAAGGTGATCGCCATAGATCAGTCCCCGATAGGCCGGACGCCCCGTTCCAATCCGGCGACCTACACGGGCGTCTTCGATCAGATTCGGGATCTTTTTGCATCCACGGCGGACGCAAAAAGCCGCGGCTATAAAAAAGGACGCTTCAGCTTCAATGTGAAGGGCGGACGCTGCGAGGCGTGTTCCGGAGACGGCATTATCAAGATCGAAATGCATTTTCTTCCGGACGTTTACGTACCCTGCGAGGTCTGCCAGGGAAAACGGTATAACCGGGAGACGCTGGAGGTTAAATATAAGGGAAAAAGTATTTTTGACGTGCTGGATATGACGGTGGAGGAGGCGCTGGAGTTCTTTGAGCCGGTTCCCTCTATCCGCAGAAAGATAGAGACGCTGAACGATGTGGGCCTTTCCTATATCAAGCTGGGACAGCCCTCCACGACGCTGTCCGGCGGCGAGGCTCAGAGAATCAAGCTGGCGACGGAGCTTTCAAAGCGCAGCACGGGCAAGACGATTTATATTCTCGATGAGCCGACGACGGGACTTCACTTCGCGGACGTTCACAAGCTGACGGAGATTTTGCAGCGTCTGGCCGAAGGCGGCAATACGGTCGTCGTCATTGAGCACAATCTGGATGTGATTAAGACGGCGGATTATATCATCGATATGGGACCGGAAGGCGGAGACAGAGGCGGCACGGTCATCGCCACAGGCACACCGGAGGAGGTAGCGGAGCAGGAGGTGTCCTACACGGGACAATACCTGAAAAAGTACCTGAAGCCGAAAAAAGCATAATGCGTGCAGAAGCGCGCGGTTGAAAGAAAAAGAGGGTTCATGCGGGACAGGGTGATGTTTCATCCGTCCTGCATGAACCCTCTTTTGCCGTTTTATCAGGAGCCTATATACTCTTGGCAGCTTAGGGCAATGCCGGCCTTATACCTGTAAGAAATTGACGCCAAGCTGTTCCAGCTGCTCCGCATAGGAATCCTTGAGTTCCTTTCCGGTAATCAGAAGGTCTACGTCTGTCAGCTTGCAGATGTTGACGAAGGCGACGCTTTCAAACTTGGAATGATCGCAGAGAATGATCGTTTTATGAGATCTCTCTATCATCAGCTTATTCGTCCGGATTTCCGAGGTGGAAAAATTCATATAACCGATGCTTAAATCTACCGCGTCGATGCCGATAAACGCAGTGTCCGCGTGCATCTGGCTGATCATCTGCTCCGTAAAGTATCCGTTCAGCGAATAATGGCTTTGACGCAGACTTCCGCCCAGGACATTCAGGTCGACGTTTGAAAATCCTGCCAGGGTGAAAGCGCTCTGCAGATCGTTGGTGGCGATGTAGAGCGGTTTGATGTCGTGCAGGGTTTTAGCGAATTCGTAGACGGTTGTCCCGCCGCCGAGAAACAAGGTTTCGTTTGATTTGACATACTGGTGCGCCGCAGCGGCGATTCTTTGCTTTTCTTCCAGATACATATCATGCCGCACCAGAAACGGGGGCTCGTATACAGGAGCAGCTGCTGCGGATTCAGGAGCAGCTTCCGGCCGTATGACTCCTCCGCGGACCTTCTGGAGAACGTGTCTGGAGGCCAGAGTCTCAATATCCCGGTGTATCGTAGCCCTGGAACTTTGTGTCAATGCAACCAGCTCGTCGATCGTCACAGAAGTTTTCTGTTCCAATGTGGATAAAATAATAGCACATCTTTGTTCTTTCAACATAATTCTGCTCCTGTGTCTCCCAGGTTTACAGGAGCGCGCAAAAGCCCTGTAAACTTGGGGGGGGGTATTATCAAAATCATTATATCCTATTTACTATTCCTTGTCAAAATCCTGCGTGGCGATAACATTGGCGTCCGTCCCCAGAATATGCGGAATGATCACGTCTCCGGCGGATATGGGCGGCCTTGGATGGATGCGTTTTAACTCTGCGGCGCACTGCAGAAGAAGGTCTTTTGGAACGGCCTTGTCCGTGCGGACGGCGAAGGGCTTTTTGCAGCCCTCGGCTTTCATGATGTCGGTCAGAATCCTTACAGGCTGTACGGCTTCCTGGGCGGCGTAAATTTTTCCGCGGCCGCAGCCATTTCCCTCGACGGAAACCATGCGCTCGTTTTCCAGGACTGTCAGAAGGCGGCAGCCAAGGGGGCATTCGATGCAGATCAATTCTTTTGTCATACTTCCACCTGCACTTTCAGACTGTTTATTACGGAAGCGGGCTGCGCGAGAAGATCCGTCCGCAGTTGAATGCTGCACATTTCGCCGGGAGTAAGAATCCGGTATCGGCAGCTCCAGGACAGAGTTTCGTCCGTATAGACGGCGATACGGCAGTTCTGATACCTGGAAGAAGGACGGAACTGGAGCAGGATGGGCGAGGTGTCGGCATGGAGCCTTTGGGGAACGATGCCGCGGACGCCTTCTCCTGCCTGTACCTGGATAAGTGGGCTGCGTGTCTTAAGCTGTCCGCGCAGCCATAAGGCGGCGTTGTGTCCTGCCTGCCTGCTTTCCTGTACCACGTAATCCGCCAGGTCGTGGACGTGAAGGGCGTTGCCGCAGGCAAAGATACCGGGAACTTCGGTCTGAAAAGTTTCATCCACAATGGCCCCTCCGGTGGAGGGATCCAGCGGTATGCCAGACTGCCAGAGAAGTTCATTTTCCGGAATCAGGCCCACGGAGAGAATCAGGGTGTCGCATTCGATAAAGCGTTCCGTACCAGGCAAAGGCTTCTTTTGGTCATTCACCTGAGCAATCCATACCCCGGATACGCGCCTGGCGCCTTCGATGCGTGTGACGGTAGTACTGTAATACAGAGGAATGTGGAAATCCTCGATGCACTGGACGATATTTCGGGAGAGTCCACTGGAAAAAGGCTGGATTTCTATGACGCCTTTTACATCAGCGCCTTCCAGAACAAACTGACGGGCCATGATGAGTCCAATGTCTCCGGAGCCGAGAATCACAATTTTCCTGCCGGGCAGATAGCCTTCCAGATTCAGAAGCCGCTGGGCCGTCCCTGCCGTCATGACGCCGGCAGGCCGCGAGCCTGGTATGGACAGGGCGCCGCGAGGACGTTCCCGGCACCCGGAAGCGACAATGACGGCCCCGGCGCGGATCCGAAGAAGTCCTGTGTGATTTACGGCGGTAATGATTCTTTCTTTTGACAGCCTGAGGACTGTCGTCTCTGTAAAAACGTCTATGTCTGCAGCCTGGACCGCCCGGATAAGCCGTGCGGCATATTCTGTGCCCGTCAGATCTTCGCCGAAATGATGAATGCCAAAGCCGTTGTGGATACATTGGCGCAGTACGCCCCCAAGCCTGGGAGAACGCTCCAGGATCAGGACGCGCTCCGCGCCTTTTTCCTTTGCGGCGCAGGCGGCCGCCATCCCTGCGCAGCCGCCGCCGATGACGGCCACGTCATAAACAAAAGTATTCACCTTTTCGCCTCCTTTGTCTGGGGAGAACTGTCTTCCAGAGCGGCTTCAGGTCCGAGAAGCTCGGAGCCTGCCCCGCAGAGAGTCACCCGGTTCAGGGGAATGTGCAGTTCTTCGGACAGAATGGACAGAATTTCAGGCGAGCAGAAACCGCCCTGACACCGTCCCATACCTGCCCTGGTACGCATTTTTACGGCGTTGACGGTACGGGCGCCCAGGGGACCGCGGATGGCACGCAGAATTTCCGCCTTTGTAACCTGTTCGCAGCGGCACACGATTCTGCCGTAATCAGGATTCTGCCGTATGGCTTCTTCCATTTCCTCCTCAGTCATCTCACGAAAAGGCTTAACGGCTTTTCTGACAGGGTGAAAGCCGGGATTCGTCTGCCAGTGATAGCGGCGTGCCGCATCGCTTACCAAATCCTCGGCTATGGCCGGGGCAGCCGTGATACCGGGAGATTCGATGCCGGCCATATTGATGAAGCCGGGGACGTCCTCCGCCTCGCCCAGGATAAAATCATCCGTTTCCGGATGCGGCCGGACGGAAGAAAAGGCTCCGATGATCAGCTCCCTGGGGAAGAAAGGAAAGTATCTGCTTTGGGGAAGAAAGCTCCAATTTTCCTCAAAATAATTCAGGATCTCATCCAGCCCACGGCGAGTAGTGGAGACGTCTGTCTTGTCTTCTATATCGAAGGCTTCACAGCCCAAAAGAACGGTTCCGCCGTCCGTCGGCATAAGCCCCATGCCCTTCGTATGGCCGCCGCCGGGAAGGACGGATGGAGGCTGGCATAAGGTGGCGTCCACGTAAGGCCCCAGTTTTTTGTCCAGGATGACATGGGAGCCTTTGCGGGGGATGATGCGGAACTTTTTGCCGCTCACAAAATTATTCATGTCGTCTGCGTAGACGCCGGCACAGTTGAAGACCCAGCGGGAGGAAAATATGCCTCTGCCGGTGCTGACAAAGAATCGGTCTTCTTCTTTCCGGATGCCGGTGACAGCCGTATCCAGATAGAAATCGACGCCGTTTTCCGCTGCATTTTCACAGAGGGCGAAGACGAGGCTATAGGGGCAGACCACTCCACCGGTGGGGGCGTATAAAGCTCCCTGCACCTGGCCGCTCCAGCCGGGGGACTGGCGGACAAGCTCGGAATGGGAAAGCAAACGTACGCCTGGAACCTGATTCTTATCCGCATTCTTTTTCAGACGGCGGATTTCCGCCATATCCAGTTCCGTGACTGCAAATACATAGGTTCCGTTTCTTCGGAAGGGAACGGAGAGTTCCTCACACATCCGCCCGTACATCTGATTGCCGCGTACATTGTACAGGGCTTTTTTGTGCCGTAGGCCGCGTCGTGGCCGGAGTGAACGGTGGCGGAGTTTCCTTTGGAAGCGCCGGCGCAAAGGTCCTGATCCTTTTCCAGAACCGCGATACGTAATTTATATCGCGCCAGCTCCCTGGCGGCGCAGGCTCCGCTGACTCCTGCGCCGATTACAATAACAGCGTAGGCAAACATTCTGCAATCCTTTTGAATTAAAATGAAATGATTTAAAATGAAACAAAATAATTTCTTTGATTTCATGATAAAGAAGAAAAAATAGGCTGTCAAGTAAAAAAATACCGAGAATATGCACAAAAAAGTAAGATAATATTTAGATATAATGACAAAATTTGAAAAAATTATTGACAGGAAGTAAGATAAAATGATACATTATGAATATAAACAATTCAAAATATCTCAAAACATCCCGAAAAACTTGAGGTTCGCGAGAAAATTGAGATGATTTGAGACAAAGAAAGGAAGGATATAAAAAAGAAGATACTGGCGATGCTGCTCACACTTTCTCTTTGCGCAGGGATGCTGGCTGGCTGCGGAAGCAGCGGCGATTCCGGCAGCGGAGAGTCCGACGGCGGTACGGAGACGGCTGAGACGGCGAGTACGTAATTTATTTCGGTGTGAATTATGAGCTTACCGGTTCCAATCCGATTATCGGAGAGGCAGCCATAAAAGGAATCGATATGGCGGTAAGCGACATCAATGAGTCGGGCGGCGTAACCGTGAACGGAACGACGTACCAGTTGGCCTATAAGGCGTTGGATAATGGCTTTAATACAGAAGAATCGGCGCTGAACGCCCAGGAGTTTGCGGACGACGAAAGCATCGTAGCCATGGTGGGGCCGAATGATTCGGATATGTGCATGGCCACATCGGCGATTCTTACAGAGTATGGACTTCCCATGATAGCGCCCTGGTCGACCCTGGTGGAGCTGACAGACAATGAATATGTTCTTCGTGCCTGCTTTACAGACAATTTCCAGGGAGAGATCCTGGCGAAATATGCCTATGAATACGAAGATGCAAAGACAGCGGCAGTACTTTACGATATGTCGAATCCCTACAATGTAGGCGTAGCGGAGAATTTCAAAGCTTCTTATGAAGCTCTGGGCGGCGAGGTGCTGGAATTCCTTACCTACAATGGAAAGACCGGAGAGACGGACTTTACCTCACAGATGTCCCAGATTGCAAGCGCGGCTCCGGACATCCTGCTTCTTCCCAATTTCTATGAGGAAATTATTACGCAGACCACGCAGGCGAGAGATATGGGTTATACCGGAAAATTTATCGGCTCGGATACCTGGGGAGACGACGCTCTTCTGGAATGGGATACAGAGAACCTGCTGGAAGGCTCCGTATGGTGCGGACATTATCACAAGGACGTGGCATCTGACGCGGCTCTGGCATTTATTGACGAATATCACGAGCTTTACGGCGACGGAGATCCCAACGATATTACGGCTTTGAATTATGACGCTGTTCATCTTCTGAAGCTTGGCCTGGAAAATGCGGCTTCCCTGGATCGTGAAGCGGTTCACGAAGGACTGATGAGCATCGAAAGCTATGAAGGCGTTACCGGAAACATGGTATTTGACAATGGAAACGGCGACCCGACCAAATCTGCGGTGGTGATCAAGATTGAAGATGGTGAATTTAAATATGTGGACACGGTAGAACCGTAGACGGATATACGGAACTGCAGACAAGTGCTGCCCGGACTGCTCCGCGGCAGCACTCTTTCAGAAAATCGAGGTGATTGGATTGAGCTCGTTTTTACAGCAGTTTATTAATTTTCTGCAGTTGGGAAGTATCTATGCGCTGACTGCCATTTCCTTTTCAGTCGTGTATGGAATCGCAGGACTCGTAAACTTCGCTCACGGCAGCATCTTTACAGTGTCCATGTATTTTCTGTTTTTCTTCAGCACTCTGCTGTTTCGCGCCTGTGAAGCGAAGTGGATAGTCTACATATTTTCGCTGATTGCGGCAGGGATCGCCACATCGCTCGCCGCGATGCTGATTGAACGAATCGCGTACCGCCCTTTGCGCAGGGCTCCGGCAGTGGCGACTGTCGTATCCTCTGTGGGAGTGGGAATGACGCTGGAATATCTTTGCCTGAATTTTGCCGGTTCTCAGGCGAAAAGAATGCCCTCCCTGATTCCGAGCGTGACCTTTCGGATAGCCGGAGTGGCGGTTCCTCTGTACAAAATTATGATCGTGGTCATTGCGGTCGCGGCTATGATCGTCCTAAGTCTGTTAATCAAAAAGACGAAGCTTGGGACGGCCATGAGAGCGGTGTCGCAGGACAAAACTGCGGCCGGCTTTATGGGAATTTCCACAAACAGAGTGATCAGCGCGGCCTTCGTCTTCGGCGCCGTCCTGGCTACGATTGCATCCAGCCTGTATGGAACGGCGTACAGCATCTTTGCCTACGACGTAGGAGAAACCATCAACTGGTGGTCCTTTATCGCTGCGGTGCTGGGCGGCATCGGAAGCATCGAAGGAGCAGTGCTGGTGCTTCTGTCGGAGCTGGGAATCGTATCTGCTTCCAAACTGCTGATTGTGCAGTATATCGGCATTTATTCCATTATGGTGCTGGGCGTTAATGTTGTGAACGGATATATGGGAATCTTTTCCCTGGCCCATGCAGGTTTTATGGCCATAGGCGCTTCGCGGGGTATGAACAATATTGCCAAATACACGAATATTTACTGGGTATTCGGAGTTCTTGTGATCGCGATCGTTCTGGTGAACCGCTTTATCCGCTCCAAGTATGGAAGATGCCTGAAGGCAATCCGGGAGGATCAGGTTGCCGCGCAGCTTGTCTCTGTAAATGTGCGTAAGGCCAAAACGGTCGCGTTTGCGCTGTCTGCTTTTCTGATCGGTGTGTCAGGAGCGCTCTTTTGTCATTTGCTGGGTTATACAAGTCCCTCCTCTTATGGATACACGAATGTTGTGGATGGGCTGGTTATGGTATATGTGGGCGGTACTGGTTCTATCACAGGATCCGTCACCGGAGCGGCTATCTGGCAGATCCTGGTTCAGGTATTGAAGGATCTGGGAACCTGGAGATGGGTTGTGGGAGGCGTGCTGCTATGCCTTGTCATGATCTTTCTTCCTCAGGGTATTTTCGGATACCAGGAGATTACAGACGTATGGAAGAAGCTGAAAGCCCGCGGCGGAAAGAAAAATAAGAAGGAGGCGTGAGCATGGAAAAGAGAGAAACTATCGTGTCCTTCAAAAATGTATGCATGTATTTCGGCGGAGTCAAGGCCATAGACCAGATAAGCTTCGATGTGGAGGAAGGTAAGATTTTCGGAATCATCGGACCGAATGGAGCCGGTAAATCCACATTGTTTAATGTGCTGACGGGAGTCTACATTCCCACATCGGGAGAGATCTATTACAGAGACAGACTGCTCAATAAGCTGGAGCCGCATATCATCACCGGAGGCGGAATTGCCCGGACCTTTCAGAATATAAAGCTGTTTAATTCAGAAACGGTCCTGGACAATCTGAAGGTGGCTTATACGAGCCATATTCAGTACGGGATTGCGGACGCGCTTCTGAAGACGAAAAAATTTCGCGGCGAGGAACAGAAGATCGAGGATGAGTGCATGGAGATTCTGACCTATCTGGGACTGGACAGGTTTGCGTATCAGAAAGCGGGCTCCCTTCCTTATGGAGAACAGCGCCGGATCGAGATCGCCCGCGCGCTCTGCTGCCACCCGGAGGTGCTGCTTCTGGATGAACCGGCAGCCGGCATGAATCCGGCGGAGGTAGATGATCTGAATCAGCTTATCCTGAATATCCGGGATCATTATCATCTGACGGTTATGATCGTGGAGCATCAGATGCGGCTGGTCATGTCTGTCTGCGATGAGATTCTGGTTGTGAATTTTGGCAGAAAGCTTCTCCAGGGACTGCCTGAGGAGGTAAAGAATGATCCTCAGGTTCTGGAGGCATATCTGGGAAAGGCGAGATGAGCATGGGTGATAGAGAGAACAGAAAAGATCCCATTCTGAAGGTTACCGATCTGAATGTCTCTTATGGGAAAATCGCAGCCCTGAAAGGCGTCTCCTTTGAAGTGTACAACGGGGAAATTGTGTCGATTCTGGGAGCCAACGGGGCCGGGAAGACGACGACGCTGAATGCTTTGACGGGAGTGCTGCGTGCAAAGAGCGGAAGCGCGGAATTTAAGGGGAAAAATATCCTCGGAATGCCTTCCCATAAGATCACGGAAATGGGAATGGTTCATGTGCCGGAGGGCCGTCACATCTTTCCGACGCTGACAGTCGGGGAAAACCTGCGGGTGGCGGCGTATCTGTATGAGAGTAAGGATAAAAAGCGGTTTGAGGAACGAAGGGAGTATGTGTTCAGTCTGTTCCCCAGACTGAAGGAGAGAATCGGGCAGCAGGGAGGAACGCTTTCCGGAGGAGAGCAGCAGATGCTGGCTATCGCCAGAGCGCTGATCACAGGAGGAGATTTGCTTTTGCTGGACGAACCCTCCATGGGCATCGCTCCGAAGCTTGTGCTGGAAATCTTCGATACGATTCAGGAAATCGCCAGGAACGGGCAGACCATTATGCTTGTGGAACAAAACGCCATGATGGCGATGGACGTCTCTTCCTACTGTTATGTACTGGAGACTGGGAATGTGGCTTACGAAGGAACGGCGGAAGATATGAAGGGGAACGACAATATTGTTCAGGCATATCTGGGCTGATGAAATAAGACAGACTGAAAATCATTGCTGAAAAGGAGAGATTATTATGGATTCCAAGATTATTATTATGCTGACGCACAACGACAAGACAGTGGAAAACGCACGGGAAGTATTTGAAGAATGCAAGGATCTTCCGATCCAGTTTTGGGGCTTTAAGGACGTAGGAGTGCCAAAAGAGGAGATGGAAAGAATCCTGGACGCGATGAAAGCAGCCGGAAAGACCACGTTCCTTGAGGTTGTCTCATACTCGGAGGAGGAGTGTATGAGAGGCGCCAAGCTGGCGGTGGAACTGGGCTATGATTATCTTATGGGAACGGTTTACCACCAGTCGGTATTTGAATATCTGGCTACTCAGGAGATCAAATTCCTGCCTTTCTGCGGTCAGGTGTCGGGCAGCCCCAGCATTCTGGAGGGAAGCTTTGACGAGATCATTGCCGATGCGAAAGGATTGCTGGACAGAGGCGTGGACGGCATCGATCTTCTGGCATTCCGTCATCAGGACGGAGCAGGACTGGCAGAAGCGTACTGTAAGGCGATTGACAAGCCGGTGGTGATAGCAGGCAGCATCAACAGCCCGGAGCGGTTGGAGTTTATCAACAGGATCAATCCCTGGGCCTTTACCATGGGTTCCGCTCTGTTTACAGAGAATTTTGTGAAGGACGGCGGCTTCCGCAAGAATCTGGAGGAAGTGCTGAGAATTATGGACGGGCTGAAATAAAGAGAAAGTCGGACGCCCTTGTGAAGCATGGGTACATATCAGGAGGAAAATGCGTATGGATGCTACGGTTACTTCAAAAAACAGTACGAAAATATGGATGGAAGACCAGGAGGTCTGCCGGGAATATTATAAGACGGAAAAAATCACCTTCGGAATGTCCGAGCTGCCACCCGGAGGCGTCGGAGCTGTGGATCCGGGCCATAAGGAGGCGCATGAGGTATTCTACTGCGTGCAGGGAGAGGTACTCTGCTACGTGTCTCAGGATGACAGGTACTACCGTCTGACAGCCGGGGACGCCATGCTTGTGCCGGAGGGAAAGGATCATAAGCTTTACAATATCGGCGATACAAAGGCGATTCTTACCTGGTCCTGCGCGCCCCACCAGTGAGGGGAGTTAGAGTATGGAAGAATACATTCTTGGTATTGACATCGGCACCACATCCATGAAGACGGCGGTCTTTGACTATCAGGGCAGGAAAAAGGCGGACGCTGTGGTCGAATACAGTCTGCTGACGCCCAAGGTAAACTTTGTGGAGGCTCCATGTGGAATCTATATGGAAGCGCTCCGGAAGGGCATGGAACAGATCGCAGCGAAAGGTACGGTGGATACCCGCCAGGTAAAGGCTGTGGGCTTCTCCGTACAGGGAGAGACGCTTTGCTTCCTGGATGAGAACGGGAATGCTTTGCGGGACGCCATCGTCTGGATGGACAACCGGGCCGATAAGGAAGCGGAACGTCTGCGGGAACGCTTTGGAGACGAGTTATGCTATCAGGTTACGGGACAGGTCAGCTTTGAAGCCTGCTGGCCTGCAGCGAAGCTTCTCTGGGTGAGAGAAAACGAGCCGGAACTCTGGAAAAAAGTGCGGCATATCCTGCTGCTGGAGGATTATGTCATCTATCTGCTTACAGGTAAATTCGTGGCGGAAGGTTCTCTTTTGACCTCTACGGAATACTGGGACATCCGGACAAAGAAATACTGGCCGGAAATGCTGGACTTCCTGGGAGTGGAGGAGAGTTGGCTGCCGGAGATTCGCGAATCGGGCGAAGTGGTCGGGACGATCCTTCCGGAAATGGCAGAATTTCTTCAGATTTCTCCGGAAGCCAGGGTTTGCACAGGATGTCTCGATCAGGCGGCCGGCGCCATCGGAGTCGGAAATATCCGGCCAGGCATATTCTCGGAGAATATCGGGGCGGCCCTTGCCATCTGTGTGCCTACGGAAAAACTGACCTATGATCCGAATCGCCAGATGCCGGTGCATTATTTTGCGGTTCCGGATACTTATATGATGCACACGTTCACCACAGGAGGCATGTGCCTGAGAAGGTTCCGGGATAATTTCTGCCAGGAGGAGCTTCATATGCAGGAAATGACCGGCGTGGATTCCTATTATCTTATGGATAAGGAGGCGGAGCAGATTCCGCCTGGAAGCGACGGCCTTCTCATGCTGCCGCATCTGCAGGGTTCTATGGCTCCGGACGTGAATCTGAATGCCAAAGCAGTATTTTACGGAATGACGCTGAAACATAAGAAAGCACATTTTATCAGAAGCATCATGGAAAGCCTGGGATACATCATCTGCCGGAATCTGGAGGCTGTAGATTCCATGGGCCTTGAGGTAAAGCAGATACGGACGATGGGAGGCGGCGCCAAAGCCGATCTCTGGAATCAGATCAAGGCGGATATTACCGGAAAGCCCCTGAATGTCACCTACTCGGCTCAGGACACCGCGTGCCTGGGCGCAGCCATCCTGGCCGGCTACGGTATCGGAGTATTTGAGAGCGTACAGGCGGCCGTAGACAGTATGGTTTCTCTGCGGAAAACCTTTGAACCGGATATGGAACGGCATGAGACGTACAAAAAGCAATATAAAAAGTGGCGCAAATTATTTACTTCTCTGACGGAGCTGTACGAGCTGGACGCGGAGGAGCCTTGAAAGGAGAAAGAGGAATATGGAAATCAATATCGGGGCGGTGCAAAGGCTTGCCTCGCCAGCTCCCTTCGGCCTGGTATCCGTACGAACGCCGGAGGGAAAAACCAATCTGACAGCCGTGTCCTGGTGGACGTTCGCCTCCAATCATCCGCCGCTGGTCGCCGTATGCCTGAGCAAAAAGGGGCTGTCGGGAGAGCTGATTGCCCAGGACGGGGAATTCGGACTGAGCCTAGTGGATGAAAGCCTGAGGGATGCCGCCTATGCCTGCGGTACCTGTTCCGGACGTAAGGTTGACAAGACGGAGCAGTTTGGAATCGAGTTAAGAGAGCCCAAGCTTATCACGGCGCCGCTGGTGGAACGGGCGAAGGTGGCGATGGAATGCAGGCTGGAAAGCGTCACGGACGCTTCGGATCACAATCTCTTTCTTGCCAGGATCGTGGCAGTACACTGCAGGGAAGAACTGAACCAGCTTTATGCCTGGGAAGGGTATAAGAGACTGGAAAGTATTCACAGATAAAGGATGCCGCTCATTCGGTTTTAAGAATGAGCGGCATCCTTTCTGCTGGGGGTTGTGTAAATCAAAAATTTTGCATATAATGTAATGTAACGCCGGGATGAGGCACAGCATATGATTCAGGCGTGATTATGAATAAATGAAATGACAGGATACCGTATAAAATATGAGTAATGAGATACTTTACAGGACCTTATGTGAGATAAATGGAGCAAAAGGCGTGCTCCGTGATGAACCTATGAAGAAGCATACGACCTTCCGGATCGGGGGGCCGGCCAGATTCTTCTGCCTTCCGGGTTCGGCGCCCCAGCTTGCGGAGACGATTGCGGCCTGCAGGGAGGCCGGGATTCCCTGGTACATCCTGGGAAATGGAAGCAATGTACTGGTAAGCGACGCCGGATATGAAGGCGTTGTCATCCAGCTTTTTCACAATCTGGAGTCTGTACGCATAGAGGGCTGCCTTATGGAGCTTGAAGCCGGAGTTTTGCTGGCGCGGGCTGCGCATCTGGCGGCGAAGGAGGGGCTTACGGGGCTGGAATTTGCTTCCGGCATTCCGGGGACTCTGGGAGGGGCGCTGGTGATGAATGCCGGGGCCTACGGCGGAGAGATGAAGGACGTGGTGAAGGAAGCTGTCGTCATGGACCGGGAAGGGAAGCTTCTCCGGCTGAGGCGGGAAGAACTGGAGCTTGGCTACCGGACCAGCGTGATCGCCCGAAAGGGCTACGTGGTGTTAAGCGCGCTTCTGGAGCTTAAGGAGGGCGAACAGGCGGCTATCGAGGCAAGGATGAAGGAGCTTCGGACGGCGCGTACTGAAAAGCAGCCGCTGGAATATGCCAGCGCCGGCAGTACGTTCAAGCGGCCGGAGGGACATTTTGCCGGAAAGCTGATCATGGACGCGGGGCTGCGGGGATACCGCGTGGGCGGAGCGCAGGTTTCGGAAAAACACTGCGGCTTTGTGATCAATACCGGGGAAGCTACGGCGGAAGACGTGCTGGGACTTATCGCTCATATCCAGGCAGAGGTACGGCGCCAGTTCGGCGTGGAGCTGGAGATGGAGGTAAAGACGCTGGGATTTCCGGACGCGGCTTTCCAGGAGAAAAAAGAGACGGAACAGACACAGCGGTAAAAGCAACAGGGAGAAAACGAATGAGATTTGTGATAGTGACAGGAATGTCGGGGGCGGGCAGAGGAACTTCTCTGCGGATACTGGAGGATGCAGGGTATTTCTGCGTGGATAATCTTCCTATTTCGCTGATCAGCAAATTTTCGGAGCTGATCTATTCCAGTACCAGTGAGATTTCCAAGGTGGCCCTGGGGCTGGATATTCGCAGCGGGAAGTCGCTTGATGAGCTTACCTCCACGCTGGAAGGCCTGACCATGGCCGGATATAAATATGAGATTCTGTTTCTGGACGCTTCCGACGACGTGCTTGTAAAGCGGTACAAGGAGACGAGGCGGAATCATCCGCTGGCTCAGGAAGGACGCATCATCCAGGGAATTGTGGAGGAGCGGGAGCGTCTTTCGTTCCTGAAAAAGCAGGCGGATTACATTATCGACACGAGCAGCCTTCTCACAAGAGAACTGAAGCAGGAGCTTGACAAAATCTTCGTGCAGAATAAGGACTTTAAGAATCTTGTGATCACGGTCCTGTCCTTTGGCTTCAAGTATGGGATTCCCAATGATTCGGATCTGGTGTTTGACGTGAGATTCCTTCCGAACCCGTACTATTATGACGATCTGAAAAACTTAAGCGGGAATGACAGGGAGGTTCAGGAATTTGTCATGGGCTTTGAGGTGTCTCACCGCTTCCTGGACAAGCTGATCGATATGATTCAGTTCCTGATTCCCAATTATGTGCTGGAGGGAAAGAATCAGCTCGTAATCTCCATCGGCTGCACAGGCGGCAAGCACCGCTCGGTAACTCTGGCGAATAAGCTGTATGAGCGTCTCAGGGAGAACGCGGATTACGCGGTCAGGATAGAGCATCGCGATATTGAAAAGGATGCGTTCGTGAAAGCGCATTAGTAACTGGAAATCCCTGCACAGGCTGAAAACGCGGCGCAGGGAAAGAGTTGAGAAACAAGATGAGGTGACGGATGTCATTTTCCAGTGAGATTAAGAAGGAGCTGTCCTGTCAGCTTCCTTCTGCCAGACATTGCCGGCTTGCGGAAATCTCTGCCATCCTGAACTTCTGCACTCATGTGGAGGAGGGAACAGAAGGCGGGAGAAGTGTAAGAATGCATACGGAAAATCTGGCAGTTGCAAGAAAATACTTTACATTGCTGAGAAAAACATTTAATATAGACATGAACGTGTCGGTTCGTCAGAACAGAAATCCCCGTGGAAGCAGAAGCTTTGAGGTTACGTCTTATGCCGGCCTGGAAGCAGCCAGACATGCGCTGATCCAGAACCCTTGCTGCAGACGAAGCTATATCCGGGGTGCGTTTCTGGCCTCCGGCTCCATCAGTGATCCGGAAAAGGGCTATCATTTTGAGATCGTGTGCAGCGAGGCATCCAGGGCGGAACAGCTTCTGGAAATGCTGGGAAGCTTCGGCGTCGAGGCAAAGATCACACTTCGCAAAAACAGCTACATTCTCTATGTCAAAGAAGGTTCACAAATAGCAGACATTCTGAATGTAATGGAAGCACATGTGGGGCTGATGAAGTTTGAAAATATCCGTATTTTAAAGGAAATGCGGAATTCTGTGAACCGGCAGGTGAACTGCGAGACTGCCAACCTGAATAAGACCGTGTCTGCAGCGGTGAAGCAGATTGAGGATATACAGTATATTCAAAAGACAATCGGCTTTGAACAGTTGCCTGAGAATCTGGCTGAGATCGCCAGGCTGCGTCTGGAGCAGCCCGGTATGTCACTGAAGGAGTTGGGAGAGCTTTTGACTCCGAAGGTGGGTAAATCAGGAGTGAACCACAGACTCAGAAAACTGAGTTTCATTGCAGAGGAGCTAAGGGATCACAAGGAGGAGAGAATATTATGATTAAGCAGGAGATTACTATTCAAATTCCAGATGGGTTGGAGGCCAGACCGGTAGCCTTGCTGGTACAGGTAGCAAGTCAGTATGGCAGCGAAATCTATGTGGAAAGCGATAACAAAAAGGTGAATGCCAAGAGCATCATGGGAATGATGACGCTCGGCCTGTATTCCGGCGAGACGGTGACTGTCTCTGCGAACGGAGAGGACGAGGAAGAAGCTCTTGCGAATATAGAAAAGTTTTTGAGCAGCAAATAGATATAGGGACTGCCGCAAATGCCTGCGGCAGTCCTTGTATTTTTGTGGGAAATTTGCTATGATGAGACAGAAAAGGGGAGAGACGTATGGACGCATACACCGGCTTTGCGGAAGTCTACGATCTGTTTATGGACGGCGTTCCCTATGAGGAATGGTGCGGGCGGATTGTAGAGAGCCTAAGGGAATACGGAATCGACGGCGGGCTTGTGCTTGATCTGGGCTGCGGGACAGGCAGCATGACGGAGCTTCTCGCCGCGGCAGGCTATGATATGATCGGCGTGGACGCCTCCGAGGAAATGCTGGAGCTGGCGGACGCCAAGAAAAGAAGTTCCGGCCATGACATTCTGTATCTTCTGCAGGATATGCGGGAGTTTGAACTGTATGGGACCGTGAGAGCCATCATCAGCGTCTGCGACTCCCTGAATTATATTACCGAAGAAGCGGATCTGCTTCAGGTGTTCCGTCTGGCGCATAATTATCTGGATCCGGATGGGATCATCCTTTTTGATTTGAATACCGTTTATAAATATGAGGAGATTCTCGGCGACTCCGTGATAGCGGAGAACCGGGAAGAAGGGAGCTTTATCTGGGAAAACTATTATGATCCGCAGGAAAGGCTGAACGAGTATGATCTGACGCTCTACGTCAGAGAACAGGACGGACGGTACAGACGTTTTGAGGAGACTCATTTTCAGAGAGCGCATGAGACGGAAAAAGTACTCGGACTCCTTGGGGAGGCTGGTTTTGAGGTAGAGAAACTTCTGGACGCGGAGACCGGAGGGGAGCCCCGGAAGGAGACGGAGAGGCTCTTTTTCGTGGTGCGAAAGAAGTAGAAAGATTACAGGTAACTGAGAAGGAACTGAACAGTTACAGAATTGAGGAGTATTTATGTCAGATTATATTGTAAGAGCGACGGCGGCGGACCTTCAGATCCGCGCCTTTGCGGTTACCTCCAGAGAGCTGGTGGAGGAGGCGCGCGCCATCCATAATACTAGCCCGGTGGCGACGGCCGCTCTGGGACGGCTTCTGAGCGCAGGAGCGATGATGGGGGCGATGATGAAGGGTGAGCAGGATCTGCTGACTCTGCAGATAAAGGGCGACGGTCCTATCGGCGGCATTACGGTGACTGCGGATTCCCAGGCGAGGGTGAAAGGCTATGTCAATGAGCCGACGGTGCTGATTCCGGCCAATTCCAAAGGCAAGCTGGATGTGGCCGGAGCTGTGGGGAACGGAATGCTGCGGGTGATCAAGGATCTGGGGCTGAAGGAGCCGTACGTGGGGCAGACGGAGCTTCAGACCGGGGAAATCGCGGAGGATCTGACCTATTATTTTGCCACATCGGAGCAGGTACCGTCTTCCGTAGGCCTGGGAGTGCTTCTGAACAAGGACAATACGGTGCGCCAGGCCGGCGGTTTTATCATTCAGCTTATGCCCTTTACAGATGATAAGGTTATAGACGCGCTGGAAAAGAAGCTGTCCGAAGTAAACTCAGTGACAGCCCTTCTGGATCAGGGGCTGACGCCGGAGGAGATTCTTGAAAAGCTTCTTGGAGATTTCGGACTTGAGATTACCGATACGCTTCCGGCCGCCTATTACTGCAACTGTACGAGAGACCGGGTGGAGCAGGCCATCGTCAGCATCGGAAGCAAGGACATCCGGGAGATGATCCAGGACAACCGGCCTATCGAGGTAAAGTGCCAGTTCTGCGGCCATGCCTATACCTTTGATGTGGAGGACCTGAAAAGAATTTTGGCAAAAGCGAAGCGCTAGGGGCGTTTCGGGAGAGGAAAGTGTATGATACACGGATTTATCAAGGCTGCGGCGATCACGCCGAAGGTCTGGGTAGGAGATCCGGAGGCTAACGGAGAGGAGATTATCCGCCTTTCACGGGAAGCGGCCGGAAACGGGACGAAGCTTCTTGTATTTCCGGAGCTTTGCATCACAGGCTATACCTGCCAGGACCTGTTTTTGCAGGAGCTTCTTCTGGAAAGCGCGAAAGAGACGCTTGCCCGGATCGTCCGGGAGACGAAGGAGCTGGACGCCCTGATTTTTGTCGGCCTTCCCTGGGAAAAGGAGGGCAAGCTTTACAATGTGGCGGCGGCCGTACAGGGAGGAGAGCTTTTAGGTCTGGTTCCCAAGACCTGCCTGCCGAATTACGGGGAATTTTACGAGCTTCGCCATTTCGCTCCGGGAAATGAGGAGGCGGATGCCGTCTGGGTGGAGTTCGCAGGTCGGGAGGGAGACTACGTCCCCTTCGGAACCAATCTTCTGTTTACCTGTCCGGAGCTTCCGGGACTTTCGGTGGCCGCAGAGATCTGCGAGGATGTCTGGGTACCGAATCCGCCCAGTATCCGGCACGCGCTGGCCGGGGCGACTGTGATTGTAAATCTGTCGGCCAGCGATGAGACCACGGGCAAGGACATTTACCGGGAGGCTTTGATCGGAGGCCAGTCCGCGAGGCTTGTCTGCGGCTATGTCTACGCGAACGCGGGAGAGGGAGAGTCTTCCCAGGATCTGGTGTTTGGAGGACATAATTTAATTGCGGAAAACGGGAAGATTTTGAGCCGTTCCGCTCGTTTTAAGAATGAGACGGTTTATGCGGATCTGGATATTGCCCGGATTACGGGTGAGCGCAGACGCATGACGACGTTTTATGCAAAGTCTGACGTTATCTATACGGAGATAGATTTTCATCTGAAGAAAGAGGAGACCAGGCTTGACCGTTCTGTCGATCCGGCGCCCTTTGTGCCGGATGACAGCCAGGACAGGCAGAGACGGTGCGAGGAGATCTTTTCGATTCAGTACCTGGGACTCAAAAAGCGTCTGGAGCATACCCATGCGCAGACGGCGGTCGTGGGAATCTCTGGGGGCCTGGATTCCACGCTGGCCCTGCTGGTGACGGTCAAGGCTTTTGACAGCCTGGGACTGCCAAGAACGGGGATACTGGGCGTGACGATGCCCTGCTTCGGCACCACGGACCGTACCTACCGGAATGCCTGCGAACTGGTGAGAAAGCTGGGGGCCACGCTTCGGGAGGTGGACATCCGGGAGGCTGTCACGGTCCATTTCCGGGATATTGGCCACGATCCGGAGAGCCACGATGTGACTTATGAGAACGCCCAGGCCAGAGAGAGAACCCAGGTACTCATGGATCTGGCAAACCAGACCGGAGGCCTTGTAATCGGCACCGGAGATATGTCGGAACTGGCGCTTGGCTGGGCTACCTATAATGGAGATCATATGTCCATGTACGGCGTCAACGCAGGGGTACCCAAGACGCTTGTCCGTCATCTTGTCCGCTATTACGCGGATACCTGCGAAGACGCGGAACTGTCAGAGGTGCTTCTCGATGTGCTGGATACTCCGGTGAGTCCGGAGCTTCTGCCGCCAAAAGATGGAGTCATTGCCCAGAAGACGGAGGATCTGGTGGGACCCTATGAGCTGCATGATTTCTACCTGTACTATGTTCTGCGTTTCGGTTTCCGGCCATCGAAGATCTACCGTCTGGCAAAAAAAGCCTTTGCGGGCGTATATGATGACGAGACGATCCGGAAATGGCTGAAAACCTTTTACCGGAGGTTTTTCGCTCAGCAGTTTAAACGGTCCTGTCTGCCGGATGGACCGAAGGTGGGGTCGGTGGCTGTGTCGCCGCGGGGAGATCTGCGGATGCCCAGCGACGCCTGCGCGTCTTTATGGCTGAAGGAAATTGAAAATCTGTAAAAATAATGAAACAGGGGAGAGAAAAATGGCTTTTAAAATTATCACAGATTCCGCATCGGATCTGCCTAAGGAAATTATTGAAAAGTATCAGCTTCATGTGATTCCCACACCGGTGACGATCAACGGAACCGATTATTTTGATGGCAAGACAATTTTTCCGGAAGAGTTTTATAAGATTCAGGCGGAGGGAGCCGATATTAAGACGTATCATATCAACCAGTATATGTTCCGGGAAAACTTTGAGCCTTACGCGAAGGCGGGAGACGAGGTGCTTTATCTGTGCTTTTCCACAGGTATCGCCGGAACCTTCAATGCGGCGAATCTGGCAAAGGAGGAACTTCTTGAGGAGTATCCTGACTTTAAGATTACGATCATTGACACGAAATGCGCGTCCATGGGCTTTGGCCTGGCTGTGGCGAAAATTCTGCGGATGCAGGAAAACGGTGCTCCTAAAGAGCTGATTATTGAGGCAGCCGAGTACTTCTGTTCCCATATGGAGCATATCGTGACGGTGGAGACGCTGGAATATCTCTATAAAGGCGGCCGTTTAAGCAAAACCTCGGCGGTGCTGGGAGGCGTGCTGGATCTGAAGCCGATTATCGAGGTCAACGAGGAAGGCGCGCTGGTGGCTACAGAGAAGATTCGCGGCCGTCACAAATCCCTGAAACGCTGCGTCGATCTGGTAGGCGAGAGGGGAGTTGAACTTGATAAGCAGGTAATCAGCGTCGTTCACGGAAACGATCCGGAGACCTGCGACAGGGTGGCGCAGATGCTGACAGAGAGATACCACTGCCGCGGCATCATCAAGTCCTGGGTAGGCTGCGCGATTGGAGCGCATACGGGCCCTGGGATCATCGGCATCGTATTTTTAAACGCCAGCGAGCAAAAATATGCGGAATATCTGAAATAGAGCAAAGAATTGTCCGTGGAGGGCGCTTTTGGGCGTCCTCTTTTTTGTTTTACAGGAAAGACTATGTTACATGAAATTCTTTTTTGAACTCAAGAAAATCTTAAGAATTACCCAACAAGGAATTTAAAAAAGCCTTGTTATAACAGAAAATAGACAGTAAAATGGGAGTCAGAGGTGAGAAAAATGACAAAGAATAGAAATACAATTCTGGTATGTGACGATGACAAAGAGATTGTGGATGCGATAGAGATCTATCTTTCCCAGGAAGGCTACCGTATCCTTAAGGCCTACGATGGGGTGCAGGCGGTAGATATGCTTCAGAAAGAGGATGTGCAGCTTCTTTTGATAGACATTATGATGCCGAAGCTGGACGGCCTTAGGGCTACGCTGAAGATCCGGGAAAAGAGCAGTATTCCGATTATTATTCTCTCGGCAAAATCAGAGGATTCCGATAAGATTCTGGGGCTGAACATCGGCGCCGACGATTATGTGACGAAGCCTTTCAATCCGCTGGAGCTGGTAGCCAGGGTGAAGTCTCAGCTTCGCCGTTACACGAAGCTTGGAACGGCGGCAGGAGAAAATCAGAAGGTGTATCAGACCGGAGGTCTGATTATCAACGATGATCTGAAGGAGGTTACCGTGGATGGGGAGCCGGTAAAGCTGACGCCTATCGAGTACAATATTCTTCTTCTTCTGGTAAAGAATCAGGGAAAGGTTTTTTCTATCAATCAGATATACGAAAGTATCTGGAATGAGGACGCTATAGGAGCTGATAATACGGTGGCGGTTCATATCCGCCATATTCGTGAAAAGATCGAAATCAACGCAAAGGAACCCCGCTATCTGAAGGTGGTCTGGGGAATCGGCTACAAAGTGGAGAAGCTGTAACATGAAGCGATGGGAGTATTCAAAAAGCTGGAAGACCCTTGCCGTGGTCCTGAATCAGATCTGCGCGGTGGTGCTGGTGCTTTCGGTAATCGTGTGTACGATGTATGTGGGAAGCAATGGTTTCGGCTGGATCAGCCGGGATCAGGGCTTTGAAAGCACGGCTTATTATCAGAATGAGGTTCTGGAGCAGATCTACCGCTGTATCCGTGCGGCAAGCCGTGAGAGCAAGTTTGAAAAGAATGGCGTCTACGACGGAAGCCTGCTGGTCAATGTGGAAGAGTACGCAGAAAACAATACGATTCTGGACGGGGATCCGTCTGACGGCGGCTTGTATTACCATCTGACCGATCTGCTTAACTGGTCCCTGGATGGCTTTGAGGCTGCGACATTGATGAAGCTGACCTATGACGATGGGACTGTCGGCTATCTGACGAAGGGCTCCAGAAATTATACGGAGCAGTCCGTATATGAGGACGGCTCCGCAGTGGCGTCTATCTCCACGGTAGGAGAGGATGAAAGCTATTCGGAAGAAAGCCGTGAGGAGATCAGCGAGCTGGAGACGGATGTGCAGGCAGAAGAGTCTGAGCCGGAGGAGACGGGAACTTCTGCCGGTTCCTCCATCACAGAAAGCGGTACAGAAGAAACGGCGGAGATGGAAGAACTGACAGAGGGCTACTGGCAGGAAGTCATCAGCGCGGCGGATCCGGAAGCCTTGGCAGACATGGGGGTTTTGGATGGCGGCCAGGCCACCGTCCAGAATGTGGAACAGATAGAAGCCATCGAAGAGCGGTATTCACCGGTTGGGTACGAGAGCATAACCGCCTATGCGGAGGAAAAAAATCTGACTACCGCCCAGCTCCAGGCTCTGTACTATGATTTGGAAAATATCATTCCCGTCATTTACAATGACTTTTACGCTTATAAGGAGAATCTGGATCTGTTCAGTCCCAGTATGACGAATATGCGGTATCTGCTTATCCCCAAGTCTGTGACGGAGATAACGCCGGAGGACTATAAGGAAAAGATCTATACCAATATTATGACCTTTGGAAACGCGGAGTTTTCAGACGTAGACGGACTTCTGTCCCATATTCGCGGCTTTCGGGATTATCTGATCTATGACAGCTCCAATATGGATTACCAGGTAAGCAATATGCCTATTTCCTTAAGCGAGCTGAGCAGCTACGTGAAAAGCTATCCTCCGTCGGTGGACGGAGAGTTTATCCTGGCAATAGTCGTAGATCCTCAGTATATGGCCAGCGACAATCTTCAGATGTACAAGCAGCAGTATGAGGAGATCCGTCCGCTCAGCCGTATGGCAGTCTACGGAGTGGTTCTGGGCGGAATCATGTATCTTCTGACCATGGTATATCTGACCATGGCGGCAGGACGCAGCACGGACGAGGAGCGTACGATTCGCCTGAACCGGTTTGACCATATCAAGACGGAGGCGGCGCTTTTGCTGATCGCAGTGCCGGCCGTGGCGCTGCTTGCAGCGGCTTCCCTCCTGTCGGTATACGATCTGGGAATGACAGAGTTTGCGCTGCTGGGGGGCGGGATTGCGCTCCTGTTCAATCTTCTGTTTCTCTCCGGCTATCTGAGCCTTGTGCGCAGGATGAAGAGCAAGACGTTGTGGGCGAACAGCGTATGCTGCGCAGCCTACCGGGGACTGCAGCTTGCGCTCCGGAACCGGAAAGCGACGACCAAGACGCTGCTTTCCTACGGAGGTTTTCTGGCCCTGAATATTCTGTTCCTTTGCCTGGGCGGCTGGGGATTCTTTCTGGCAGTTGTCTTCGACTGCGCCGCAGGGGTGTTCCTCATGAGGCAGGCTGTACAGCGTCAGAGAATTCTGGATGGCATCGGAAAGATAGCGGAAGGAGATTTGAAGCATCAGATACCTGTGGAGCGGCTTGAGGGAGATAATCTGGTCTTGGCGGAGGCTGTCAATCAGATCGGAAAGGGACTTTCGTCAGCGGTGGAAAAAAGCATCAAGGACGAACGGCTGAAATCTGATTTGATTACGAATGTGTCTCACGACATCAAAACTCCGCTGACCTCTATCATCAATTATGTGGATTTGCTGAAGCGGGAAGATATTCAGAATGAGAGGGCGAAAAACTATATCGCGATCCTGGAGGATAAGGCTCTGCGTCTGAAGCATCTGACAGATGATCTGGTGGAGGCGTCTAAGATCAGTTCGGGCAATGTCAAACTTGAATTGACGCGTATCAATTTTCAGGAGCTTATCAATCAGACCAACGGTGAATTCAGTGAAAAATTTGAAGATAAGGGACTTCGTTTCGTCGTCAGCATGCCGGAGGAACCGGTGGTAATCGAGGCCGATGGGCGGAGGCTCTGGCGTATTATTGAGAATCTGTACAATAATGCGGCCAAATACGCGATGCCAAATACGCGAGTCTATGTGGAACTGACGATTGTGGGGCATATGGTGCGTTTCAGCATCAAGAATATTTCCGAGCAGCCGCTGAATATCGAAGCCGGAGAATTGACGGAACGGTTTATCAGAGGGGATGTGGCCCGCAGCACCGAAGGCAGCGGCCTTGGCCTGTCCATCGCGAAGAATCTGACGGAGCTTCAGAAGGGAAGATTTGACATTTATCTGGATGGGGATCTGTTCAAAGTGACGATTATCTTTCCGGAGGCGCCGGCAAGGGCGGGAGAGGCAGGAAATACCGCGGCAGAAGAACCTTTTCATGGATGAAAGATTGCGCTTAATTCGCTTGCAATCTCTCATGCCTCTCTTTATAATAAGGTTAACGCGGCGCTCGGAAAGAATGAGGGAAGGGCGCCTGTTCAGGAGGATAGATTTATGGTTCAATTATTTGAAGGCGGAGCGTATCTTCTGAATGGAACGGAGCTTGTTCCTGATACGAAGGATGCGGCCAGCGTGCTGGAAAGCCAGCTTGGTGTTGTTCCGTCGAAGGAAGACGCAAAGAAACAGACGATTGCTTACGGGATCCTGGAAGCGCATAATACCTCTGGCAGCATGGAAAAGCTGGAGATTAAATTTGATAAGCTGACGTCTCACGACATCACGTTCGTAGGTATTATCCAGACAGCCCGTGCTTCGGGACTTGAAAAGTTCCCGATTCCCTATGTGCTGACCAATTGCCACAACAGCCTGTGCGCTGTGGGCGGAACGATCAATGAGGACGATCACATGTTTGGCCTGACCTGTGCCAAGCGGTACGGCGGCGTCTATGTGCCGCCTCATCAGGCGGTCATTCACCAGTTTGCCCGCGAGATGCTGGCTGAGAGCGGAAAGATGATCCTTGGCTCAGACAGCCATACCCGCTACGGAGCGCTGGGAACCATGGCTATGGGCGAGGGCGGACCGGAGCTGGTAAAGCAGCTTCTGAATAAGACTTACGACATCAATATGCCGGAAGTGGTGGGCGTATATCTGACCGGGGAGCCGCAGAAGGGTGTAGGTCCTCAGGACGTGGCTCTGGCTATCATCGGCGCAGTCTTTGAGAAGGGCTATGTAAACAATAAGGTGATGGAGTTCGTCGGCGACGGTGTGGAGAACTTAAGCGCAGACTTCCGTATCGGAATCGACGTGATGACGACAGAGACCACCTGCCTGTCCTCTATCTGGCAGACAGACGATACGATTAAGGAATTTTATGAGATTCATAAGAGACCTGAAGCCTACAAGGAGCTGAAGCCGGGCAAGGTAGCTTACTATGACGGAATGGTGTATGTGGATCTGAGCGCGGTGAAGCCGATGATCGCGATGCCCTTCCATCCGAGCAATACGTATACGATTGAGGAGCTGAAAGCCAACCTGGGCGATATTCTGCGGGATGTGGAGAAGAAGGCTCTGGTTTCCTTAGGCGGAGCCGTGGACTATCATCTGACCGACAAGATCCGCGATGGAAAGCTTTATGTGGATCAGGGAATCATCGCCGGCTGCGCCGGCGGCGGTTTCGAGAATATCTGCGCTGCAGCCGACATTTTGAAGGGCGCCAGCATTGGCCCCGATGAGTTTACTTTAAGCGTGTATCCGGCGAGTATGCCGGTATATATGGAGCTGGTGAAGAACGGAGCCGCCGCGGCTCTTATGGAGACGGGAGCGGTGATGAAGACCGCCTTCTGCGGTCCCTGCTTTGGCGCGGGCGATACGCCGGCCAACAATGGATTCAGTATCCGTCACTCCACAAGAAACTTCCCGAACCGGGAGGGTTCCAAGCTTCAGAGCGGACAGATTGCATCCGTAGCTCTGATGGACGCGCGTTCTATCGCGGCTACGGCGGCGAACAAGGGTTATCTGACGGCGGCGACGGAGCTGGATGTGGATTACTCCAATCCGCGCTACTTCTTTGACAGCAAGATTTATGAGAACCGCGTCTTTGACAGCAAGGGCGTGGCCGATCCGACGGTAGAGATCAAGATGGGACCGAACATCAAGGACTGGCCTGCCATGCCGGCTCTGCCGGAGCATCTGATCCTGAAGGTGGTTTCTGAGATCCACGATCCGGTTACGACGACGGATGAGCTGATTCCTTCCGGCGAAACCTCATCCTACCGTTCCAATCCGCTGGGACTGGCTGAGTTTACGCTTTCCCGTAAGGATCCGGCTTACGTAGGTCTGGCGAAGGAGATTCAGAAGGCCGAGAAGGCGATCGAGGCCGGAAACTGTCCCGCCGAGGCTGTACCGGAGCTGAAAGGCATCTTCCAGGCGGTTGAGACCTGGTATCCGGGCGTCAACAAGACGAACCTGGGCGTGGGAAGCACCATCTTTGCAGTGAAGCCGGGCGATGGCTCCGCGAGAGAGCAGGCTGCCTCCTGCCAGAAGGTTCTCGGAGGCTGGGCGAACATCGCCAATGCCTATGCGACCAAGCGTTATCGTTCCAACTTGATTAACTGGGGTATGCTGCCTTTCCTGATTGACGAGGGCGAGCTGCCCTTCGCAAAAGGAGACTTCCTGTTTGTGCCGGACATCCGCAAAGCAATCGAGGAGAGACAGAGCGAGATCGCCGTCTATGTGAACGGAGATAAGGAGCGTTCTGTGACCTTGCGTCTGGGAAGTCTGACTGACGCTGAGCGTGAAATCATTCTGAAGGGCTGCCTTATCAACTATTACAGGGGATAAATCTGAATTTTGCATGGTTTTCCCACAAAAGCGGCCGCAGAGGCTTACCGGGTTTCCGGACCTCTGCGGCCGTCTGTGCGTCCGTTTTCGGATCAGCCTTCAGATACAAAAATCTCCTTTACTTTTCAGAAAAAGTCTTTTATACTTTTAATAGTATTAGAATTGCTTTTATGATACAGGCATAGTAAATTCGCGTGAAAAGAGAATCTGCTATGCTTTCTTTTATCTGCTCTTGTCAGCCCTTTAGTATGTTCCGGCATACCCTGAATTGACATGGACGGATATGCCCCTGTTTATGAAAGGAAGAGCCTGGGAGCACATGCGCAAGGATAAAATCGAAATTTCAGGGAGGTTTGGGAATATGATAAATTCCGATTTTTATCTTGAAAACATGCCGATTGCATTTTGTGTCTTGGAAGTGTTGACTGACGATGAGGGAAAGCCTGTTGATTTTGTATTTGTCTATTCCAATAAGGCATATGCCAGGATGGAAGGATATGACCATGGAGAAATCGCAGGAAAAAGATACCGGGAGCTTTGCGGTGAACCAAAAGAAAAACGTCTTTCCTGTTATTACGATACGATCGTTTACAGAAAAGAGCATGTTCTGAACGAATATGATCCAAAAAGAGATAAACATTTCATGATCCATACGTACCCGTTGGAAGAGGGATACTGCGGCTGTATTCTCCAGGATGTGACAGAGAGCCGGAAGATGGAAATGCGGCTTTTGTATGAGCAGGAAAAGGGAAAATTTCTTTTGGAGTCCACAACAGAGATCGTATTTGAATATGATCAGAATACGCATATTCTGACCTTTGGGGATGGAGGGAATATCCGTGAGGAAAACAGAGTCGTACCTGACTGTCCTGAAAGTCTTGTGACAAAGAAGCTTATCAGCAGAGAATATCTGGAGAAAATTGAGAAAGCTGTTCAGACGCTGAAGTCCGGGGAACGGGCGGTGGAATTTAATATTCAGGCATCTCTGGACGAGGATGGAGCTTACCGCTGGTACACTGTGAGCTGTTCCAGATATACGGAGCAGTACACGGGACATATGCGGATTGTAGGGTATCTGAGAAATGCGGAGCAGATGGTTCGCAGTCAGAATGCCCTGAAAAAAGAGGCCATGTATGATCCTCTGGTGGATCTCTTTAATGTAAAAACAGGAAGAGGACTGGTGTCTGAGATTCTGGAAAGAGCCGGGGAAAATGAAGTCAATATTATGTTTCTGCTTGATCTTGACAATTTTAAACGTGTTAACGATACCTACGGTCACCAGAAGGGGGACGAATTTCTGAAAAAATTTGCCGTAATCCTGAGAAATACCTTTCGGAAGAGCGATATTGTGTACCGTATGGGCGGGGATGAATTTATCGGGTTTACCGCCAATGTGGCAAAGCCGGATCAGGCAGTGGAAAAGATTATGGAAAGACTTTATGGACAGCTTGAAAAAGCGGAAAGAGAAGGCTTTCAGATGAAATGCAGCGTGGGAATCTTTATGAGCAGCCAAAAATGCACGTATTCCCATTTTTACAGGATGGCAGATCAAGCTTTGTATGCAGCGAAAAGGTCCGGAAAGAATAAGTACTGGGTGATTCGGGAACTGTAGCCGCACAGCCCGCGGGCAGAGATGAGGACGATAAGGAGAAAAATATGGACATCAATAAGGATTTTGACAGAACGGGAAATACGCCGGATACGCTTTTGATCGTTGACGACGACGCGATGAACCGGGCGATCTTAAGGGAGATCTTTCAGGGATCCTATCAGATCGAGGAAGCTGCGAACGGACAGGAAGGTCTTGAGAGACTTCTGGAGTGCAGGGAACGCATCTGCGCTGTGCTGCTGGATGTGGTCATGCCTGTAATGAACGGACTGGAGCTTCTGCAGGAGATAAAAAAAAGAGAGGAACTTGCGCCGATACCGGTGTTTCTGATCACGGCGGATGCGGCGGGAGATACGCTGCGCAGGGCGTATGAGCTTGGCGTTATGGATGTGATCGGAAAGCCGGTGACTCCTTATGTGGTGAGACGGCGGGTGGATTCTGTCGTGGAGCTTTTTTTGTCCAGAAAGAAGATGTCGGATCTTGTGGAGTTTCAGAAGCAGGAGCTGATAGATCGGGAGATGGAGATTCTGAATCTGAACAAGGGTATGGTGGAAGCTCTTGCCACTGCCATCGAGTTCCGAAGCGGAGAATCCGGCGAGCATGTACGCAGAATCAGTCATATTACACGGTATATGCTGGGGAAGACGCCGCTTGGCGATGGAATTCCCAAAGAAATGCTTGAACATATTACCCTGGCCGCCGTAATGCACGATGTGGGAAAGATTGCTATTTCCGACGCGATTTTGAATAAGCCTGGAAGGCTGACGGCGGAGGAATATGAGATCATGAAGCAGCATACGGTGCTGGGAGCGGCTCTGCTGGAGAAGATTCCTCAGCTTAGAAACCATAAGGTATACAAGTATGCCTGTGATATTGCCCGTCATCACCATGAGCGCTGGGATGGCAAGGGGTATCCTGATGGACTGAAGGGCGAAGAGATTTCCGTATGGTCTCAGGTAGTGGCCTTAGCCGATGTGTACGACGCCCTCGTAAGCGAGCGGGTGTATAAAAAAGCGTTTGACTGCGACACGGCGGTTCGTATGATACGGAATGGCGAGTGCGGCGTCTTTAATCCGGAGATGCTGGAGTATTTTGAGGAAGCGGAGAAAGATCTGAGAGTATTTTACAGCTGACAGGGGGGACAGGCGGAATGAATGAGAAATTGCGGAAAAAGCTGATACAGGCAGGAGCGGACACAGACGGCGCTCTTGAGCGCTTTATGGGAAACGAAGGGCTTTACACAAGGTTTGCCAGAGGGTTCCGGGAAGACGGAAACTATGACGCGCTTTTAAAAGCTATGGAAGCGGGAGACGTAAAGGCCGCCTTCAACGCGGCCCATACGCTGAAAGGCGTGACAGGCAATCTGTCTTTTAACCGGCTGTACGAGAAGGTGTCCGAGGTGGTGGAACCCTTGCGCAGAGAAGATCTGGAGGAGGCAGGGAAAAAGCTTCCGGCCCTGACCGACGCTTACGAAGAGCTGATAAGGGTGCTTGAGGAGTGGGAAGCATGAAAACGAAGAAAAAGAGGGACAGAGCAGATACTTACGGAATCCGCAGGCGGATTATGGTCTGGGCAGTGCTTGTAATCATGGGATTGTGCAGCCTTATTGTGATACAGGGGATTCTTCTGGATAATGCCGGTAAAATGGGGAGCGAAATGGCATACAGCTACTCGGCGGAGAGTTCCAGAAAAGTCATCATGTACGAAACTATGATGAGGCAGTCTACCAGATATATCGACCAGCAGCTTTCCGGCAGCGAAGCGCCGGAGGAATGGATCCGCTCTTATCTGGAGAGCGTCAGTACGACGCTTGGGGAAAATGTTCTGGATCCCTATGCGGTAATTGACGGGAAAATTATTGCGGCCAATCCCTGGGAAGGGGATGAAGATTTTGATGTGGAGAGCGCAGGCTGGTATCAGAGCGCGGTAGAAGCGGATGGAGAAATCATTTTTACCGACGGATACCGGGACTCGATTACCGGAAAACTGATAGTGACTATCGCACAGGAGACAGATGAGCCGGGGAATGTGGCGGCCTTTGACATTTTCCCGGAACAGTTCCGGAGTGATATTCGTGATGAACGGCTGCCGGAAGGAAGCTATTTTTATCTTTGTGATTCCTCAGGAACGCTTCTTTACAAGGACACAGAGCTGGAGCTTTCAGACGAGCAGCTCCAGAGCTACATATATGATATTGTATCTGCGATCGGCGAGGAGGACAGCGATAACTACCGGATTTACGCTTATGATCCCACGGGTGAAAAGCGGGCGGCCTATTATGATATTGCGGACAACGGGTGGATTTCCATTATCACGATGCCGTACAATTCCCTGATCGGAGGAGTGCGTACAATCTCTCTGTGGTATGCGGGGATTCTGCTCATATTTCTCGTGATTCTGGTCGTGATGAGCGTCAGAGAATATTCCATGAACCGGAATTACCGCAGAACCAATGAGACGGTGCGCGTTCTGGGCAATTCTTATTACGCGATTTACCGTATGGATTTTGAAAGCGCGACTTACGATATGATCAAGGGCTCCGATTATATGAGGCAGCGGATTCCGGCGCAGGGTCCCTACGCGTTTCTGATGCAGACCATGGGTGAGCTGATGCAGCCGGAGGTGTTTGAGGAATTTCGCAACAGCTTTTCTATTAAGAATATCAGAAAGCTGGTCGCGGCAAGAACGCGGGATTACGGCGGCGATTTCCAGAGATTGTTCGGAGACGAATACCGCTGGGTGAATGTGCGGCTTCTTTTTGACGAATCCCTGAATCCGGAGGAGGCGGTGCTTTGCTTTAAAGAGGTGGACGCGGAAAAGAGAGAGCAGCTGCAGCACATTGAACTTCTCAAAGAATCTCTGCGGACGGCCAGAAAGAGCGAGGAAGATAAGAATGCCTTCTTTTCCAATATGTCTCATGATATGCGGACGCCTCTGAACGCTATCATTGGCCTGTCGGAGCTGGCCGGCAAGCATGCGGACGAGCCTGAAAAGATGCGGGAGTATATGGAAAAAATCAATTATTCCAGCAGACAGCTTTTGGGGCTTATCAATGACATCCTGGAAGTGTCCCGGCTGGAAAGCGGAAAGGTGACGCTGGAGAACAGCCATTTCAATCTGAAGAAATGTATCGGAGACTGTGCGGAGCTGTTTCGTTCCCAGGCGGAGCAGGAGGGCAAAAGCTTTTCAGAAGAGTTTGATCTGAGAACCGGGGAGGTGTACGGGGATTCCTTCCGCCTGACGCAGATTTTGAACAATCTCCTGTCCAACGCGGTGAAATTTACCTCAAAGGGGGACAGTATCAGCCTTTCAGTACATGAGATTGAGAAAAATGAATATACAAAGTATCAGATCATCGTAAGAGATACAGGCGCGGGAATGTCTGAGGATTTTCTTGATAAAATTTTCGTACCCTACGAGCGGGAAACCCGTTTTGGAGCCAGGAATGTATCGGGGACGGGGCTTGGAATGCTGATTGTAAAGAATCTGATCTCTCAGATGAACGGCGAGATTTCCGTGGAAAGCACGCTGGGAGAGGGGAGCGTCTTTACAGTAACGCTTCCCTTCAGAGGCGTCAATCCGGGAGGAGAGCCGGAGGATTCCGGAAAAGAAGATGGGCTGGAGGAGAGCGCGGAGACGGTTTCGGCTGCTGAACTTCAAAAGCAGACCCAGGAAAGCACAGAGGGATTTCTTAAAGGGAAAAAGATTTTGATCGCGGAAGATAATGAGATCAATATGGAGATTGCCTGCGAGCTTCTTTCCATGTACCAGGCGGAGGTAGTGAAGGCGTGGAATGGTCAGGAGGCGGTAGAGCTTTTTAAGGATTCCCAGGAGTTTGAGTTTGACGTGATACTGATGGATATGCAGATGCCGGTGCTGGATGGCTGCGAGGCGGCCAGGGTTATCCGCAGACTGCGCAGAAAAGATGCAGCCAGCGTGCCGATTATCGCGGTGACAGCCAATGCCTTTGCGGAGGATCTGGCGGCGACTTCAGCGGCCGGAATGAACGCGCATATCTCGAAGCCCATTGATTTTCAACTGCTGTGCCGCACGCTTGCCAAGCTGACGGAAGAAAATAGCTAGCGGTTAATAAAAATGAATATAGGTTAATTTTTGTTCAATAGCGTACGGCTGCCGTCTGTGTTATGCTTATGCCAGAGCTCAGAGTAGCGTCGGTGTACAAGGGGCAATACGCCTCAGCCCTGTAAATTCGCCTGTTTTCTGCGTTATCCTCTGTCAGCGTACGTCCAGTACGCTTCCATCGTCTGTCTTGAAAACAGGCGAATTTTTGAGGGCTGAGGTCGCAGAGTCAAAAATGAGCTGATTTGTGTCCCTGCAAGGCACTTGAACGACGCGTACAGGGCGTACGCGGAGCGAAAGTAACGTAGCAGGGGCGTAAATTCAGCCATTTTTGACCGTATTGTCCCTTTGTACACCGACGCTAACCATGCAGAGGCCAATGCAGGAGCATCACACAGGGCGGGGGAAAAAAGAGCGCGTTTTTTCTCCTGCCGGACAGGAGGTTTGAAATGCAGATAGGCGAAGTGATCCGAAAGTACAGAAAGCAAAAAGAGCTGACACAGGAAGAAATGGGGGAGCGGCTCGGCGTGACGGCTCCGGCTGTGAACAAGTGGGAGAACGGAAACTCACTGCCGGACATCACCCTCTTGTCGCCTATAGCGAGACTGCTTGGAATCTCTCTGGAGGAGCTTCTGTCTTTTCGGGAGGATCTGACGAAGGAGGAAATCCGGGCGCTTATCCTGGAGCTGGGCGAGCGCATGAAAGACGAGGGCTATGTCAGGGCCTTTCGCTGGGCGAAGGAAAGGATTCAGGAATATCCGGGAAGCGAAGAACTGGCGCTTTCCATGGGACAGATGCTGAACGCATACAGAATCACGGAGAAGCCGGAAGATCCCTCCCAGTACGATACGGACATCTGCGGCTGGCTGGAACGCTCGCTGGAAAGCGGAAAAGAAGAGAACCGCCGCTCGGCGGCCGGCTCTCTGTTCCACATTTATTTCGGAAAAGGGCAGTATGAAAAGGCGGAAAAATATCTGGACTATTTCTCCGAACAGAATCCGGAGTATAAAAGACTGAAGGCAGCCGTGTACGAAAAGACCGGGCGGCTTGACGAAGCCTACCAGGCTTATGAAGAACTGCTGTATTCCTATTATACGATGGTGACTCTGGTTCTCCATAACCTGTACAGCCTTTCCCTGTCCCAGGGAGAACGGGAGAGAGCCGTCTATCTGGCGGAAAAGCAGGCGCAGAACGCAAGGCTCTTCGATATGGGAGAGTACAGCGCGCTGGCTCCGGAGCTGGAGCTCGCAGTTCTGGAAAAGGACCAGGAAAGATGTCTTGATCTTCTGGAACAGCTTTTGGAGAGCATAGACGGGATGTATGCCGGTTTGTGCAGTTCGCCCCTTTACGAGCATATAAAGTTCAGGAAAGTGGAGGAAGGAGAGGAGATGCGGGAGTTTTTGAAGAAAAATCTGCAGGGAGATGCGGAGCTTGACTTTCTTAAGGATTCCCCCAGGTGGAAGAAACTTATTGGAAACGCTAGGGGCTGTTGCAAAAGTAGATAAATCATCTACTGGAGCAGCAGCTCCACTTTTATGTTTAAAAATAGAAAACGGACTCCGAAGAGTCCGCAATCCATGGTATAATTAGATATGCCTATTCACCAAATATACCATAAAAATTATACCGAATTCGGCGAGCCTTATCAACTGGTTTTGCCATTAAATTTAGAAGGTTTGGTTCCTGATGATGACTCTGTCCGACTGCTCAGCCACGAATTGGAGGAATTAGATTACAGCTTGCTGTATCA
>DVLE01000093.1 GCA_018715645.1 Candidatus Merdisoma merdipullorum | reverse complement strand
ACGACTCCCCTCCCCGTGCTTTGTAGTATAGCTTCTCGCTTTTAGTATAGAGCAAAACGTGGAGAAAGTCGAAACTTTCATTACTATTTGTGCCGCCAACTGAAAGGCGGCGGAATGGAGATTAACATGAAAGAAGTAAAATCGCCTAAAAAGCCTTTGTACTATTATTATGGAATCGCTTTGCTGATTCTTCTGCTGGCCAATATTTTTCTGACGCCTATGCTGGCAAAGGCTCAGGTCACAGATGTAGATTACGGAACCTTTATGGAGATGATTGAGGAACAGAATATCGGAAGCGTGGAAGTAGAGGATTCACAGATTCTGTTTACGGATAAGGACAACACCCAGGTGTACAGAACGGGAAAGATGGAGGATCCCACGCTGACGCAGCGGCTTTACGATTCGGGAGCCGTCTTTGCCAGAAATGTGGATCAGGAGACGTCGCCGCTCTTGCTGAGCCTTCTGACCTTTTTCCTTCCTCTGATTATCTTCATTGCCCTGGGACAGTATATGAACAAAAAGATAATGGAACAGATGGGCGGGAAAAATTCCATGGCCTTCGGCATGGGAAAGAGCAATGCCAAGGTCTATGTGCAGTCCACGAAGGGTATTCGCTTTGATGATGTGGCAGGCGAGGAGGAGGCCAAGGAAAGTCTGGCCGAGATTGTGGATTATCTGCATAACCCGAAAAAGTATACGGATGTGGGAGCTTCGATGCCGAAGGGCGTTCTCCTTGTAGGCCCTCCCGGAACAGGTAAGCCTGTATCGTCTTTATCGATGAGATTGACGCTATCGGAAAGAAGCGTGATGGTCAGGCAGGCGGCAACGATGAGCGTGAGCAGACACTGAACCAGCTTCTGACAGAGATGGACGGTTTTGAGGGCAACAACGGCGTCATGATTCTGGCCGCGACCAACAGACCGGAATCCCTGGATCCGGCGCTTACGAGACCGGGACGATTCGACAGACGGGTGCCCGTGGAGCTTCCGGACCTGAAAGGCAGAGAGGATATTTTGAAGGTACACGCGAAGAAAGTGAAGCTGGCCGATGATGTGGACTTCCACACGATCGCGCGTATGGCGGCAGGGGCCTCCGGAGCGGAGCTGGCCAATATCGTCAATGAGGCGGCCCTTCGTGCGGTGCGTGACGGACGTTCCTATGTAAAGGAAGCGGATCTGGAGGAGAGCATCGAGGTCGTTATCGCAGGTTACCAGAAAAAGAACGCGGTTCTCTCGGATAAGGAAAAGAAGGTAGTGGCTTACCATGAGACAGGCCACGCCCTTGTAGCGGCCATGCAGACACATTCGGCTCCTGTGCAGAAGATTACGATCATCCCCCGTACTTCCGGCGCTCTTGGCTATACGATGCAGGTGGAGCAGGGAGATAAGTATCTGCTGACCAAGCAGGAGATTGAAAATAAGATCGCGGTATACACAGGAGGACGGGCTGCGGAGGAAGTCGTATTCGGAGAGATTACGACAGGTGCCTCCAACGATATTGAACAGGCTACAAAGCTTGCAAGGGCTATGATCACCCGGTACGGCATGAGCGAAGACTTTGATATGGTTGCCATGGAGACTGTGAACAATCAGTATCTGGGCGGAGACACTTCTCTGGCCTGCTCGCCTGAAACCCAGAAGGAAATCGACAGGAAGGTTGTGGAGCTTGTGAAGGAGCAGCACGCGAAGGCTGTGGAGATCCTGGTGCAGAATAGGGAGAAGCTGGATGAGCTGGCTGCTTACCTGTATGAAAAGGAAACGATTACAGGCGAAGAATTTATGGAAATTCTGGAGCGTAAGGAGGCATAAAAAATGAGAAGATATTCAGGGTTCAGTTGGATGCAGTTTATTATAGGAGTTTTACTGGTGATCCTCGGAATATGGACGCTCTGCCATCCGGGAGCGGCTTTGACGGGAGTTGTAATTGCCTATGGATTGCTGGCGGTTTTGACAGGTATCTTGGATATAGTCTTTTATGTGAAAATGGAAAGGTATACGGGATTCGGCCCGATGCTCTCGCTGGTTTCGGGAATTTTGAGCGTCATGGCCGGAATCATGCTGCTGGTGTATCCGGGCGCAGGAAGCGTGGCGATCGCGGTTCTGTTCCCGCTGTGGTTTCTGGCTCACTGTATATCCAGACTGGTTACCCAGCCCCGCATTATGAAGTATGTGAATTCGTTCAGCTATTACCTGACGCTGATACTGAATATTCTGGGACTGATTCTTGCGGTTCTGATGCTGTTCAGTCCTGTGTTCACTCTGATGTCGCTTGACACCATTATCGGCTGCTATCTGATACTGCTTGGCGTGGATGGCATCATACTTGCCTTCGGGGGCAGAAATTCCCGCTGGTAACGTCTTTTTGACGGATACAGTTGACAGTCCTGTATCTATATGATATGATTTTGATATCAAAAAGAGGAGGGCTGTACAATGCAGGAAAAAGTATTGAACGCAAAGAAGAATGGACTGGCTATGTTATTTTTACTGCTGCTGCTCTATGCGGCAGGGATTGCGGTCTTTGTGATCGGCTGTATTATGACGGAGGGAGGAGTCCTGATGCCCTTGGCGATTCCTCTGCTCGTGGCAGGCGCGCTCTGGATGGCTCTGGGGTGGATTCCTCTGCTTGGTCTGAAGGTACTGAAGCCTCAGGAGGCCCTGGTGCTGACCTTGTTCGGCAAGTATGTGGGAACGCTGAAGGAGGAAGGCTTCTATTATGTGAATCCTTTTTGCACGGCGGTCAATCCGGCGGCGAAGACCAGGCTCAATCAGAGCGGAGATGTGAATGACGCGAACAGACTGATGAACGCGGCGGCGCAGGCCGGAACTTCGGAGGCGGTCGGAAAGAGGATCTCTCTGAAAATCATGACGCTGAATAATAACCGGCAGAAGATCAACGACTGCCTCGGCAATCCTGTGGAGATCGGCATCGCGGTCATGTGGCGCGTGGTGGATACGGCGAAGGCCGTGTTCGAGGTGGACAATTACAAAGAATATCTTTCCCTTCAGTGCGACAGCGCGCTTCGCAATATTGTGCGTATTTATCCCTACGATGTGGCTCCTGGCGTGGATACGACGGGAGATGGCATCGCTGATGAGGGAAGCCTGCGCGGTTCCAGCGAGATAGTGGCAGAGCGTATTCGGAATGAGATTCAGCACAAAGTGGCGGACGCGGGGCTGGAGGTTCTGGAAGCGCGCATTACCTATCTTGCTTACGCGCCGGAGATAGCGGCGGTGATGCTGCAGAGACAGCAGGCGTCAGCGATCATCGACGCCAGGAAAATGATTGTGGAAGGAGCGGTAGGCATGGTGGAGATGGCCCTGGAGCGTCTCGATGAAAAGCATACGGTGGAGCTGGACGACGAGCGCAAGGCTGCCATGGTATCGAACCTTCTGGTAGTACTCTGCGGAAATCATGACGCCCAGCCTGTGGTAAATGCAGGCAGTCTGTATTGATATGGCAGAGAACCAGAAAAAGCAGATTCCGCTCCGCCTTTCTACAAAGCTGTATAATCAGATTGCCGCCTGGGCGGAGGATGACTTTCGCTCGGTGAACGGCCAGATAGAGTATCTTCTGACAGAGTGTGTGCGTCAGAGAAAGAAGAACGGAAAATATGTCTCGGAGGAGCTTGATAAGCCGCCGGACATCGACATTGAGTAGCCGGAGACGCAAAATCTTCAGAATTTGCCGCCGGTTCGGACACATAGGAAAAATACCCCTTGCATATACTGTAGCAGTATATATGGAAGGGGTATTTTTATGGACAAAAGTTCCGAATATAACCTGTACAGGGATATTCAGTCCCGGACAGGAGGCGAGATCTATCTGGGGGTGGTGGGACCGGTACGGACCGGGAAATCCACATTCATCAAGCGTTTCATGGATCTCTGCGTGCTGCCGGGCATCGAAGATGAACACGCCAGGACCAGGGCCAGAGATGAGCTGCCGCAGTCGGCTGCCGGAAAGACGATCATGACCACGGAGCCCAAATTTATTCCCAAAGAGGCCGCGGCGGTACGCATTTCGGAGGATGTGGAAGTAAGGGTACGCATGATTGACTGCGTGGGCTTTATGGTGCCGGGAAGCGAGGGACATATTGAGGACGGCGCGGAGCGCATGGTCAAAACGCCCTGGTTTGATTATGAGATTCCTTTTTCCCAGGCCGCAGAGCTGGGAACTCAGAAGGTAATCACTGATCACGCTACCATCGGAATCGTGGTGACCTGCGATGGTTCCTTCGGAGAGATTCCCAGAGAAAATTACATAGAACCAGAGGAACGGACAATAGCGGAATTAAAGAAACTGGGAAAGCCCTTTATCATCCTTTTAAATTCGGAAAGGCCCTATAGTGAATCTGTACTCACCCAGGCGGCCGGAATGGAGGAAAAGTACGGGGTATCCGTCCTGACTGTAAACTGCGAGCAGTTGAAAAAGGAGGATATTACAAAAATACTGGAACAGATCCTCTATGAATTCCCGCTGGCAAAACTGGAGTTTTATGTGCCGCGCTGGGTGGAGATGCTTCCTTTGGAACACAAGATCAAACAGGACATCATAGGAAGTATCAGAGAGATTGCGGAAAGGATCAATACGATCCGGGATTTGAAACAGGAGAATCTCCAGACAGACAGCCCGTTTATCGAGAGAGCGAAGCTTGACGAGATCCGCATGGACAGCGGCTGCGGCCGGGTAACCCTGGAGCTGGATGAGAAATACTATTATGAACTTTTAAGTGAACTGACCGGAAGCGAGATTCTGGGAGAATATGAACTGATTGCCCTGATCCGGGAGCTGTCCCGCATGAAAAAGGAATATGCGAGGGTAGAGGCGGCGGTGGCTTCCGTCCGCCAGAAAGGATACGGGGTGGTTCTGCCGGATCAGGAGGAAATCACACTGGAGGATCCGGAACTGATCCACCAGGGAAATAAGTTTGGCGTCAAGATCCGTTCTCTGGCTCCGAGTATTCATATGATCCGGGCGAATATCGAGACGGAGATCGCCCCCATTGTGGGAAGCGAGGAACAGGCCCAGGATTTAATCCGTTTCCTCAAGGACAGCAAAAATTCGGACGCCGGAATCTGGAATACCAATATTTTCGGAAAATCCGTGGAGGAGCTGGTGGAGGATGGCATACGGAGCAAGATTTACCAGATTGGGGACGAAAGTCAGGTGAAGCTTCAGGAAACCATGCAGAAGATCGTCAACGAGAGCAGCGGCGGACTGATCTGCATCATTATTTGAGAGTAAGGCCGGAGCGCAGGAAAGAAAATGGTGTCTGACGCGCTCCGGTTTTTATGGATTTATAAGAAATACTGATAAATACTTATAGGAAATGCGAAAGAGTGAAAATAATCATCATTACGTGGACTTTTCCTGGATTCTGTGTTAACATAGAAAGGTATTTTGATCTGCAAAAAGATAACAGCGCCGCAAGGAGTGTATCTATCAGGCAGATCAGACAACCGCAAATCCCCGAAAGGGGCGAGAAAACTAGGAGGGTTATGTAATGGAGAAATTCTTCAAACTCAAAGAGAACGGCACGACTGTTTCGACTGAGATTATGGCTGGACTTACCACATTCTTTGCAATGTCCTATATTATCGTGGTAAACCCCAGTATTCTGTCTGAGTCCGGCATGGAGTGGGGAGCGGTGTTCCTTGCTACGATCATTGCTTCTATCATCGGAACCCTGGTTATGGGCCTGGTGGCGAATGTTCCCTACGCGCAGGCGCCCGGTATGGGACTGAACGCGTTTTTTGTTTATACCGTATGTTTCGGCCTCGGCTTTACCTGGCAGCAGGCGCTGTCCATGGTATTTATCTGTGGTCTGGTAAATATCCTGATTACTGTGACCAAGGTCCGCAAATACATCATCAAGTCCATCCCGACCAGCCTGCAGAATGCGATCGGCGGCGGCATCGGTATCTTTGTAGCCTATATCGGACTTTTGAACGTGGGCATCATCAATTTTGACGGCGGCGTTCCCGCTCTGTCTACACTGAATCAGCCGGCGTTCTGGGTATTTATCATCGGTCTGATCCTGACTCTTGTGCTTTTGGTATGCAATGTAAAGGGCGCAATTCTGATCGCGATTGTTGTGACTACGCTGATCGGTATTCCTTTCGGTGTAACGAAACCTCAGGATACTACAAGCTTTTCCGAGGCATGCGCGGCTCTGCCGAGTACCTTCCTCGCTATCTTCAAGGAAGGCGGCATTGGAAGCCTGTTCTCCGATCCGGCCAAGATTCCGCTGGTGCTGATCACGATCTTCTCCTTCAGCATCACAGATACCTTTGATACTATTGGAACCTTTATCGGAACCGGACGCCGCAGCGGCATCTTCAGCGCTGAGGATGAGGAGATGATGGAGAAAAACGTAGGCTTTAAGTCCAGACTGGACAAGGCTCTGTTTGCAGACGCGACGGCGACCTCTATCGGCGCTCTGTTTGGAACTTCAAATACGACGACCTTCGTAGAGAGCGCTTCCGGTATCGGAGCAGGCGGACGTACAGGTCTTACCTCTGTCGTTGTAGCTATCTGCTTTGCGCTTTCCGCATTCCTTGCTACCTTTGTAAGCGCGGTTCCCTTCGCAGCGACGGCTCCGGCTCTCGTGGCGGTAGGTATGATGATGACCTCCTCATTCAAGGAGATTAAGTGGGACGATCTGAGCGAGGCGATTCCGGCCTTCTTCGCAGGCTTTGTGATGGCTCTGTGCTACAGCATTTCCTACGGTATCGCGACCGGATTCATCTTCTACTGTATCGTGAAGATCTGCAAGAAGGAGACAAAGGAGATTCATCCGATTCTCTGGGTATGTACCTTCCTGTTTGTGCTGAACTTTGTTCTGCTGGCGCTGCTGTAAAAATTCGGTTCAGAAACATCAAAGGGGACACACCGGCTGGTGTGTCCCCTTTTCACCATACGGGAACGTCCGTGGGAATTCCCTGTGCGGACAATTCCGTTTTTCAAGTTTGACATGGTATCATGGAGGAGCTAAGAGATGCTTGTAAAAATTTACACGGATGGAGCAGCCAGAGGAAATCCGGATGGGCCGGGCGGCTACGGAGTGATTCTGACCTGTGAGGATGCAAAGGGACAGCTCCATGTGAGGGAATACAGCCAGGGATACAAAAGGACCACCAACAACCGCATGGAGCTTATGGCTGTGATCGTGGGCCTGGAAGCCCTGAACCGCCCCTGTGAGGTGGAGGTGTATTCGGATTCCAAATATGTCACGGACGCTTTTAACCAGCACTGGGTGGATAACTGGCTGAAAAAAAACTGGAAGGGAAGTTCCGGACCGGTCAAGAATGTGGACCTCTGGAAACGGCTTCTTCAGGCAAAAGAGCCTCATCAGGTGCGGTTTATCTGGGTAAAGGGACATGACGGTCATGAGCAGAATGAGCGCTGCGATTTTCTGGCCACTTCGGCGGCGGACGGCACGGATCTTATCGAGGATGAAGGCCTGAATCTGCAGGCGTAAAAATTCTGTCAGTCAGCAGTGAAAAAACTCTTGAGGAAACCTATATCTTGTGCTAGTATAGGAATTGCACAACTATATATGGAGATTGGAGTGGGGAATCATGGATGAAAAGGAATGGCTGGGAAGCGGAAATCAACTTGGAATTGATATTTGGAAAAAGAAGTACTGTTTTGAGAATGAAAATTTTGAGGAATGGATTACGCGTATCAGCGGAGGAAATAAGGAAGTCGCGCAGCTGATCAGGGAAAAGAAGTTTTTGTTCGGCGGAAGGATTCTGTCCAATCGGGGGCTTCAAAGCCACGGGAAAAAAATCAGTCTGTCTAACTGCTATGTGATTACGCCTCCGGAGGACAATATCGAGAGTATTTTCAACTGCGCCACAAAGCTTGCGCGCACCTACAGCTATGGAGGCGGCTGCGGCATTGATATTTCCGGCTTAAGTCCCAGGGGCGCCGCGATCAACAACGCTGCCAAGGAGACCAGCGGAGCGGTATCTTTCATGGAGCTGTATTCCCTGGTGACAAGCCTGATCGGGCAGAACGGCAGAAGGGGAGCGCTGATGATCTCCATCGACTGCTCGCATCCGGACGTGGAGGAGTTTGTAGATCTGAAAACAGATCTGAACAAGGTGACGAAAGCGAACATTTCTGTTCGTGTCAGCAATGAATTTATGGAGGCTGTAAAGGAGAATCAGCCGTTTACCCTGCACTATACAAGAGAGGAGACAGGGCAGAAGATAGAGAAGAAAATCATGGCGAGGGATCTGTTCCATCATCTGGCGGAGACAAACTGGGATTATGCGGAGCCGGGCGCTCTGTTCTGGGACCGCATCCGGGAATGGAACCTGCTTTCCAATACAAAGAGTTTTTCCTATGCAGGCGTAAATCCCTGCGCGGAGGAGCCGCTGCCGGCAGGCGGAAGCTGTCTGCTTGGAAGCATGAATCTTTCGGAGTTTGTACAGAACCCCTTTGAAGATAATGCGTATTTTGATTTTGCCATGTTTAAGGACTGCGTGCGGATCTGTGTAAAGGCGCTGAACGAGGTCCTGGACGAAGGGCTGCCTCTGCATCCTTTAAAGGAGCAGCAGGAGAGCGTGGCGAGCTGGCGGCAGATCGGACTTGGAATCATGGGCTTGGCGGACATGCTTCTGAAACTGGGACTTACCTACGGAGAGGCGGACGCCGTAGAGATCTGCGATAAGATTGGCTTTGCCATGGCGGATACGGCGATTGAGATGTCAGCCCTTCTGGCAAAGGAAGAAGGAGCGTTTCCGGAGTGCAAGGTAGAGGAGATTATGAGTACGCCGTATTTCCTCTTAAATACCACGGAGCGCACGCGGGAGCTTGTCCAGAAATACGGGCTTCGCAACTCCCAGCTTCTTACGATCGCGCCTACGGGAACGCTTTCCACGATGCTTGGAATCTCCGGAGGCATCGAGCCTATCTATGCCAATTATTATGAGAGAAAGACGGAATCCCTGCATGGAAGCGACGTCTACTACAAGGTATACACGCCTATCGTAGAGCGGTATATGAAAGAGCATAAGATTAAGGATGAGGGAAATCTTCCGGACTTCTTTGTGACGGCTATGACGCTGGATTACCGGCAGCGGATCGATATGCAGTCCATCTGGCAGGAGCATATCGACGCTTCCATAAGCTCCACGGTCAATGTACCAAATTCCTTTACCGTGGAGGAGACGGAACGGCTGTACCTTTATGCCTATGAGCGCGGTCTCAAGGGAATCACTATCTTCCGTGACGGCTGCAAGCGTGTGGGAATCCTGACGACGGACACGAAAAAGGGCGTGGCCGCAGGCGAAGGGCTTTTGAGAGGCGAGATCATCAAGGTGAACGACGACGTGCTTGGCAAGAAAAGGAAGCTGATCACAGGCTGCGGAAGCCTGCACTGCATCGCTCTGTTTGATCCGCACACGGGTGCTCTCCTTGAGATTTATCTGAGCAAGGGTTCCACGGGAGGCTGCAACAACTTTATGATCGGCCTTTCCCGTATGATTTCTATCAGCGCCCGCGGAGGCGTGGATATTTATACCATCATCGATCAGCTCAACTCCACGGGTTCCTGCCCTTCCTATACGGTGCGCAGGGCTACGAAGGGGGATACCAGCAAGGGCTCCTGCTGTCCCATGGCGGTGGGGAATGCGCTTCTTGATATGTATCTGGAGGTTCAGGAGGAGCTGAAGGAACGCAGAAGAAAGGAAGGCGGGGAAACGAAGCCTGCGCCCAAGCCCAAAGCAGTGGCGGAGAAAAAAGCCAAGATCGTTTGCCCCGAATGCGGAGAACCCTTAAGCTTTGAGGGCGGCTGCAATATCTGCAAAAACTGCGGCTGGAGCAAGTGTTCTTAAAAGAATAAGACAGCAAAGGAGAGACGGATGGGGAGATTTCTGAAAAGTCTGGCAAAGGGAGTGCTGATTTGTGTTCTGATGCTGGCCGCCAGCCTGGGTGTCTGTGCGGCGGCGGGACTTGTGGAGCTTCCGGAGAGAGGAAGGTCAGAGGCGGAGGTGCCGCAGGTTCATGTGGTAGAGCCGCAGGAGGAAGAATCACAAGAGGAAGAACCGGCGGAAGATACCGGGGAAGCGTCTCAGACTGAAGGTACGGAAGAAGAACCGGCGGAAATCTCACTTCCGGAAGAGGGAGAGGATCCGGTCACCCTGCTCTTTGCGGGAGATCTGTTCCTTACCGATCTGCTTCAGAGCAAATATAATCAGCAGGGAATTGGGGCGGCGGCTTCAGAAGGACTGCTTTCCGTCCTGCGGGACGCGGATGTCTTTATGCTGAATCAGGAATTTCCGTTCGGCACTACAGGAGAGGCCATGGAGGAGAAGGAGTACACTTTCCGGGTGGATCCGGGCTATATCTCCGTGCTTTCCGATTTGAGTGTGGACATTGTGACGCTTGCCAATAATCACATGCTGGATTTTGGACGGAGTCCTCTGACAGAGACGCTGCACACGCTTGATCAGGCGGGGATCGCTCATGTAGGGGCGGGAGAGAACCTGGAGGAAGCAAAGGCCCTGAAGACCTTTGAGATAAACGGGAAAACCATCGGCTTTCTGGGCGCCAGCCGCGTGATTCCTGTGGCTTCCTGGAACGCTTCGTCAGGAAGCTCCGGCGTCTTTACGACCTATGACGCTTCGGCGCTGGTGGAAGAGATAGAGAAGGCGGAGGAGAGCTGTGATTTCACTGTGGTCTACGTCCACTGGGGAATCGAAAAGAATAACCAGCCGGAAGAATATCAAAAGACTCTGGCCAGGCAGTATATCGACGCCGGAGCCGACGCGGTGATCGGCGCTCATCCCCATGTGCTTCAGGGAATCGAGTACTATCAGGGAAAACCGATCTTTTACAGTCTCGGAAATTTCATTTTCAGTAACGGAACTTATGAAAGTATGCTGGTCAGTCTGACGCTCGGAGAAGACGGAACCGGAATCCGCCTGATTCCCTGTGTCAGCGAGGCGAACCAGATGCGTCTTCTTGAGGAAAGCAAGACGGAAAGCTTTTATCGCAACTTAGAATCGATTTCCTTTGGAATCTCCATTGGAACAGACGGTACCCTGTCAGGCTGAGGGTACCCATAGGAACATCATTTGTAAAGGAGGAAGTAAGATGCTGGAAATAGGAACCAAGGCGCCTGATTTTACCCTTCCCGATCAGAACGGGGTGGAGCATAGTCTCTCTGACTATGCGGGAAAGAAAGTGATCCTTTATTTTTATCCGAAGGACAATACGCCGGGCTGCACGAGACAGGCCTGCGGCTTTTCAGAGCTTCGTCCCCAGTTTGAGGAGAAGGGAGCGGTGATCCTGGGCGTCAGCAAGGACTCTGTAGCCTCCCATAAGAGATTTGAGGAGAAGCAGGGACTGAACTTTACGCTGCTTGCGGATCCGGAGCTTACAGTGATTCAGGCGTATGACGTCTGGAAAGAAAAAAAGAATTACGGAAAGGTGTCTATGGGCGTGGTCCGCACCACCTACCTGATCGATGAAAACGGAATCATTGTGAAAGCCTTTGATAAGGTAAAGGCTGCGGATAATCCGGCGCAGATGCTGGAGGAGCTTTCATGAGACTGATTATCTCACCCGCCAAAAAGATGAATGTGGATACAGATATGCTGGCTCCCCTTGGGGAGCCGGTATATCTGGACAAGACCGAGGAGCTTCTTGAACGGCTGCGGGAGCTGTCCTTTGAGGAGGCGAAGAAGCTCTGGGGCTGCAATGAAAAGCTGGCCCGGATGAATTATGAACGGATTCAGGATATGAATCTGCGGGCAGGGCTGACGCCCGCCGTTCTCTCCTATGAGGGAATCCAGTATCAATATATGGCTCCGGCCGTCTTTGAGGAGCATATGCTGTCCTGGGTACAGTCCCATCTTCGGATTCTGTCAGGATTTTACGGGGTATTGAAGCCCATGGATGGAGTGACTCCCTATCGTCTGGAGATGCAGGCCCGGCTGCCGGTAGGAGAGGCAAAAGATCTGTACGGCTTTTGGGGAGGCAGGATCTATCAGGAGGTATATAAAGAGAGTGACCGTACCCTGCTGAATCTGGCTTCCAAAGAGTATTCCCGCTGCGTGGAGTCCTTTCTGGAGCCGGAAGATCGGTTTATCACCTGCGTCTTTGGAGAATGGTCGGGCGGCAAAATTGTGCAGAAGGGAACCTATGCCAAGATGGCAAGGGGAGAGATGGTTCGTTTTCTGGCGGAGCGCCAGGCGGAGAAGCCGGAGGAAGCCAAGGAATTTGACCGGCTGGGCTACCGCTTTGTCAGCGGGCAGTCGGATGAAAATACGTATGTGTTTGTCCGGCAAAAAAATTAGAAAAAGTGCTTGCATTTTCAAAAAAACTATGATATATTAGTCAAGCTGGCAGTGCGTCAGAGCATTTGGTCGATTGGTCAAGCGGTTAAGACGCCGCCCTCTCACGGCGGAAACAGGGGTTCGATTCCCCTATCGACTGCTTTAAAGCCCTTGAATTTCAAGGGCTTTTTTTGTATACTAAATCAAGATACTTAGAGTACGAAGGATAGAGTACGAAGGAGCAGGAAGGGAGACGGCTATGCTGCAGATAGCAGTCTGTGACGATGACAAACATATGGTTTCGGTCTGTGCAAGGGCCGCCGAGGAAGGACTTCATCAGTGCGGAAGCATCGGAAGGGTGATTTCTTACACAGACAGCAGGAATCTGCTCTGTGACATCACCGAAGATGGCTTCTTTTTTGATCTGCTTTTGCTGGACATCGAAATGCCGGGCGTCACGGGCATGGAACTTGCCGGGAAAATCCGCCCGTTTTTGCCGGATATAAAAATTATTTTTATTACTTCCCATGTGGAATATGCTATTGACGCCTTTGAGCTTTCGGTGTTCCGCTATGTGCCGAAAAGCGAACTGGAACGAAGGCTCCCCGGAGCCATCCGGGATGCGGTAAAGCTTCTGGAACTGGAAGATGGGCGGACCTATACGATTCAGACCAGCAGCAGGCTTGAGCGGCTTCCGTATAAAGAAATCCTCTATATCGAGCGGGAGGGCAGGAACGCCTGCATCGTCACAGGCAGCGGTACTGCAAAGGTGCGAAAAAGTCTCCAACAGGTATGGGAGGAGCTGAACGCGGAAGAATTTTTGTTTATTGACAGGGGCTGTATCATCAATCTGATTCATATTATGCAGGTGAAGGACGGCATGGCGGTTTTGAAGAACGGAACAGCTTTGCCGATCAGCCGTTCCCATCTGCAGTCCGTAAAAGAACAGATCAACAGCTATTGGGGGAAACACATATGAAGGCTGGATTGTGGGGATTCCTGCTTTCCGAAGGGCTGGCAGGGGCGCTTCGGGTAAGTCTTTGCCTGCTTCTTCTTTCCGGATTTTCAGATACCGGAAAGGGAGCGGGAAAGGGCGGCGCGCAGAACAGAGCGCCCGAAAAAAAGAGATGGGCGGCTGCGGCTCTTGGGGGAGCGGCGATTTCAGCCGCTTGTTGTCTGATAGGGGTTCCCGACCTGTACTGGCTGGCCGGGGAGGCTGTCTGCATTGCCTTTTGCCTGGGACGCTTTTGGGGAATCGAAAAAAGAATGGGTCTGTTTTTCGGCATATTTTACGAGATAGCCGTCGCCCTCTTTCGCTTTCTTACGGCGGCGCTTTTGGGGATTTGCTTTGATTCCTCCGCCTTCCTTGAGAGGGATACCCTGGAGGGACAGGCAGCCGCCTGGGGACTTTATCTCATCCTCGCGGTTTTCATCCTGATTCTGTCAGGAAAGAAAGAGAAAACAGAGAAGGAAGGGATTCGCCTGGCTTCCCTGGCGGTTCTGACGGGCTTTCTGGCTACGCTGACTCTCTCGGAGCAGAGGGCGCTTCCGATTCCGCCAGATGAGCTGGCCATGTGGATGATCCTTTCTATCATTTTGCTGGTGTGCGTGCTGGTGTTCAGCATGAGACGCCAGTATGAGACAGAACGCGAGCTTTTAAGGCTTCGGGAGGAGCAGGCGCGGCTTTTGGAACGGGACTATACGGCTTTGAACCGCGCCTACGCCGTAAACGCCAGACTGTTCCACGATCTGCACAATCATATCCTGCTGCTGCGCGGGTATCTCTCCCATGAAAAATATAAGGAGGCGCTTGCATATCTGGACGAGCTGCAGGAACCGGTCCGTGAGATGACGAACCGCGTCTGGACGGGCGATGAGACCGTGGATTACCTGATCAACAGCAAGGCTGCGGCTGCGGCCGGAAAGCAGATACGTTTCCGCGCGGAAGCGGAATTTCCCAGGAACACAAATATCCGGAGCGCGGATCTGTGCGCGATTCTGGGAAATCTTTTGGATAACGGGTTGGAGGCCGCAGAAAAGGCCGAAGGGGATCAAAGATTTGTACGTCTTGCCATACGAAGAATCCACCAGATGCTGGTGATCAAAGTAGAAAACGGCTTTGCGGAAAAGCCCAAGGAGGAAGGCGGAACCCTGAAGTCCACCAAGACGGAGGGCGGAATCCACGGCTTCGGACTGGAAAGCGCCCGGACCGCAGCCGGAAAGTACGATGGAACAGTGAACACGGCCTGGGAAGGAGGAGTGTTCCGGGCTGTGGCAACCCTTTCCTTTGAGGGAATTGAGGGGAAAAAATAAAAATTTATATTTACAGACAGGAGGGGGGACAGTATCCATGAAAAAATCTTTTTCCGTGCTGCCGTTGTTTATTCTCACGATTATTTTGATTACGTTTTTGCAGAAAGACAATAGGACCGGAGTTATGATTATTTTATATGGATTTTTCTGCGTAGCGGAGTGCGAGTTATGTAAAAACAGGAAAGATGATATGGTAAGTATCATACAGTGGACGGCGCTGCAGTTCATAACCGGCTGCATGATTACTTATTATTTCAGTCAGACGGATACAGAAATTATCACAATCATAACGGGAGCCGCCACAATACTTTTTACTCTTTATAATATACTGGCAGTATGGAAAAAGAAGAATGACGGCAAACAGGAATCATAGATCGGATAAAAGAGCCGGACTTTACAGTACAAGAGCTTGAAGTTTCTGTTTCGCACATGTATAATGAGGAAGAAAGTACGCAAGATAATACGCAAGATGGAGGAGGTGTTTTTCATAGAAGCTTATAAGCCGCCTTTTATGATAACGGATGCAATAGTATCGTATGTATCGTCCATTTCTGAAAAAATTGGACGTATTACGACGATCGGCGCTTTGGAGGAAAAACCACGTCTGAGAAAAAATAATCGTATTAAATCGATACATTCCTCTCTGAAGATCGAGGCTAATTCGCTTTCTCTGGGACAGGTCAGGGATGTTATCAATGGCAGGACTGTATTGGGAGAACAGAAAGAAATACAGGAAGTCAAAAATGCCTATGCAGCTTACGAACGTATATCTGAAATTGAACCATACAGTATCAAATGCCTGAAACAATTTCACGGTATTATGACAAAATATGTGGTAGAGGAATCCGGTGAATTTCGCCGGGGAGAAGAAGGAGTGTTTAACGGCGATCAGTGTATTTTTATGGCGCCGCCTGCACGATTGGTGCCGCAGCTTATGGACGATTTGTTTGGGTGGATGAAAAGAGCGCAGTCCAGCGTTCATCCTCTGGTTTTGAGCAGCGTATTTCATTATGAGTTTGTTTTTATCCATCCATTTTCAGACGGCAACGGCAGAATAGCAAGACTGTGGCATACGGCTATCCTTTCTAAATGGAAGCCTGTGTTTGCATATATTCCGATTGAAGGGCAGATAGAAAAATTTCAGGATGAATATTACAATGCTATAGCAAAATGCCATGCAGAAGGCGCGTCAACAATTTTTATTGAGTTTATGCTGTCTCAGATTGATAGAATCCTGGATGATGTTTCCGGCCAGATAGGAGAAGAAAACGAGCAGCTTTCTGAATGTGTCAAAAGGCTGCTCGCTGTTATGGAATACGATATTCCTTATACAAGTAAAGCCCTTATGGAAAAGCTGAAGCTAAAATCCAGAGAGGGTTTTCGCAGAAATTATCTTCGCCCCGCAATGGAGTGGAATCTGATTCAGATGACCATACCAGAGAAACCGAATAGTAGAAATCAGAGATATATAAAAAAGTAGAATATCACAGCCTGCCCGACAGCCCTTTCGCGGTCAAAAACCTGCAGATCACGGACATTTCGGCACGGCGCATTTTTTTCAGTTAAGATAGAATCAACAAAAGGCAGTGGGAAATGCCTTTGGAGAAATGGAGGAATGAAAATGCGTCGTCATATGTATGTGAGATTTGTACTTGCGGTTATGCTCGTGGCAGTGGGATTTATCAGCCTGAATCCTTTCTTTTTGCTCCTTGGCGGAGTGTTCGCCTATTCGGCCTTTCATATCTGGCAGCAGGAAAAGGATGAGAAGGATTGGGAGGGGCGGCAGGGATGATGGAGAGACTTTTGGCTGTGCAGGAGCTCTCTGCCTGGTATCAGCCGGGGCAAAGAGTCCTTGCTGGCCTGTCTATGGAGCTAAAGTCCCATGAGATCGTGGGACTCATCGGTCTTAACGGAGCGGGAAAGACTACGCTTATCAGCCTTCTCTCCGGCCTGCATGAAGGCTATTGCTTTGGAGAGGAAGGAAGGAAAACCGCGGGGTTTTGGTTTCACGAAACAGCGGCAGGCTTTCGGGACAGCGGCTTTAAACGCTGCCGCTACACGGTGTTTGCGGAGGATCACGCCTTTGCGTATTTCACATTCCGGGAATATCTGTCCTATGTTCTGGCCGCGTACGGGAAGGAGCCTCAGGGGGTGGAGGAGCTTGTAGAGGGATTTCAGTTTGAAGCCTATGAAGACAGCCTCCTTGGGGAGCTTTCTACGGGAAATCGAAAAAAGGCCTTTTTGATCACGGCCTTTGCCCTTGGCACGGAGCTTCTTTTTCTTGACGAGCCGGTAAATGGGCTGGATTTTCAAAGCACGGAATTTCTGTACCGGCAGATGGCGGAGTACAAAAAGAGGGGAAGCATTTTGTTTGCCTCGCATATTTTGGAAAGCATCACTTTGACTGCGGACCGGGCGCTGGTTCTGAAGGAAGGGAGAATAGACCGGCAGTTCGATAAGCCTGGTCAGGATCCCCGGCGGATCCGGGAGGCGCTGTATGGATAGAGCGGTATGCAGAGTATTTGCGGCGGAGCTTTTGGGCCGAAAAAGGGAGCGGCTTAGGAAAAGTTTACTGATTTGCCTCGTAGTGTTTTACGGCTTGTATACGGCGGACATCCGTGTGGAGATACGTCCCTTTTTCCTGTATCTGGCGCTGTGGATCTTCACAGCAGGCGTCATGTGGCAGACGCTTGCGGCCGGGGAACAGAAAGAACTGCTCCGCCATATTCTAATGCTGCCCTTCCCGCGGAAAAGACTGATTATTTCTTATGGATTCGTCCTGGGGGTTTACGCGATCGGGATGAAGGCGGCTCTGCCTGCGGCTGTACTCTTTGCCGTGGCCCGCCCTGGGTTTCTTCCGGCGGCAGGAGGAATGCTCTGTATGTTTCACGCCGTCCTGGCGGCTGTATGCGTCTATACCCGCAGGAAGTGTCGGCTGGCGGACTGGCTTTTGAAGTCTGCGGATCCTTATGCCCTCGCCTTTGGGGGAAAGAGAGGAACACGAAGGCGGCGCCGATGGAAGATAAGAAGGGGAGGCAGTCTGGTATGGAGGTATTTTTTCCGTTACCTGTTTTCCCATAAGAATTATCTGGTAAATACGGCTGGTATGTGTGCGTTTGCCTGTCTGTTTCCCTGCCTGACAGGCAGCCTGGAAATACAGATGCTTCTCCCCCTTGGCTTTGGAATCTTGTCCTTAAATACGCCGCTTTGCATCCTTCTGTCCTGCGATCCGGCGCTGGAGAGAGCGGTCCGCTTTCTGCCCGGACAGAGGAGAGAGTTTTGCGTTCCGTATTGTCTGTTTCTGGCAGGCGTTCAGCTTGCGCTGGAGGGAATCTTCCTGCTTGTCTGGGAACTGGGGCGCGGAGGCGTCACGGGCTTCTGGATGTTTGCGGCTCTGGTCTTCGCCCTCCAAAGCGCCCTGATTTCCGTAATGCTGGAATGGTATTTTCCCGTGCGGAACTGGAGGACGGAAAGCGATCTCTGGCATCATCCCAGAAAATATGTGACGCCCTGCATCATGCTTTTGTTTGCAGGGGCGGCGGGAACCTGTCCCTGGCTGGTCTGGGTTATGGGAGGGCTGGTCCTGGCGGAGTGCCTTTTGTCTTACTACGGGCTTGACAAAAGATTTTTCAGCCGATATAATGTAGCCAGATTGATATAAATCCAATATTCAAAAGGCTTTGACGGGAACAAGTAGAGCTTAAGGAAGACGTACAGAAAGCAGCCGGGCGATGAGAGGCGCACGAGGTACTTAAGTCCGAATACATCCCTGAGCTTCACACCGAACGGAGGTCCTAGTAGGCTGTGACGGAACCCTGCACCCGTTAGCGTGCTAGAGTGTCAGACGGCACTCAAAGAGGTAAGCGGCGCGAGCCGTTTATGAAGAAAGGTGGTAACACGGGAACAGCCCTCGTCCTTTTACGGGACGGGGGATTTTTTTCTTTCAGAACGAATCCCCTGTCCAGGCTGTAGGATTATATTTGGGAAAAGGAGAGAAACAATGGCGGAGAACGTATACGACGTACTGATGGAGCGCGGCTTCATCGAGCAATGCACACATCCGGAGGAGGTAAGAGAACTTCTCGGAAAGGAATCTGTGACCTTTTACATCGGCTTTGACGCGACGGCGGACAGCCTGACGGCGGGCCACTTCCTGACGATCATGGCAATGATGCATATGCAGCGGGCAGGTCATCGCCCCATCGCCCTGCTTGGCGGCGGAACGACTATGGTGGGAGATCCTTCTGGCAAGTCGGATATGCGGAAAATCATGACGAAGGAGACGATCCAGCACAATGCGGAGTGTTTCCAGAAGCAGCTTTCCCGCTTCATTGATTTTGACAATGACAAGGCGATTCTGGCCAACAATGCAGACTGGCTGCTGAATCTGAATTATGTGGATTTCCTGCGTGAAGTCGGCGCGCATTTTTCCGTAAACCGGATGCTGACAGCCGAATGCTACAAGCAGAGAATGGAGAAGGGACTGACCTTCTTTGAGTTCAACTACATGATTATGCAGTCCTATGACTTCCTGAAGCTGAACCAGCTCTATGGCTGTACGATGCAGATGGGCGGCAATGATCAGTGGTCCAACATCATCGGAGGCGTGGAGCTGATCCGCAGAAAAGAAAACAAACCGGCTTACGGCCTGACCTTCAAGCTTCTGACGACCAGCGAGGGCATCAAGATGGGCAAGACCATGAAGGGCGCCGTATGGCTGGATCCGGAGAAAACCTCACCCTACGAGTTCTACCAGTACTGGAGAAATATCGAGGATGTAAAGGTGGAGGAGTGTCTGGGACTTCTGACCTTCCTTCCGATGGACGAGGTGCGGCGTCTGGGAGCGCTGGAAGGCGCTGAGATCAACCACGCCAAGGAAGTGCTGGCCTACGAGATCACAAAGATTGTCCATGGCGAGGAGGAAGCAAAGAAGGCGCAGGAGGCGGCCAGAGCTCTTTTCGCAAACGGCGGAAGAACGGACGACATGCCTACGACGGTATTCGCAAAGGCAGACCTGGAGGCAGGAAAGGACATCCTTTCCCTTCTGGTAGAGACTAAGCTTGCGCCCACCCGTTCCGAGGCGAGACGTCTGGTGCAGCAGGGCGGAGTGACGGTCAATGACGAGAAGGTGACGGATATTTACCGGACCTTTACCGTGAACGATATGGACGCCGACGGCGCGCTGATTATCCGAAAGGGCAAGAAGGTGTACCATAAGGTAAAATGTGACTGATAAAGGAGAGCAATATGGAATCAGGAACATGCCTGAAGCGCATCCGGGCCTACCTTGAGAAGCGCGGCTGGGAATACGAATACCATGAGGAGGACGGCTGCGGAAGCATCGACTTTTCCTACCGGGGCGTTCCCTATCATATCTGGGAATTTGAAGAAGGAGAGCGCGGGGTAGAGACGAATCTGCAGCACGGGGGCCGTCAGGAGGAAGTGCTGGGAGATTACGAGACAAAGCTCATCGAAATGATAGAGAGCTGGAAGTAAAAAACGAAGCAGCGCTCGGACAAAGCAGAGCAAGAGAAAGGCGCGGCGAAGGGTTCAGGATGCAGGGAAGGGCCGGCGCGGAACAAAAATGTTCCGCGCCGGTCTTTTCTATATCTTAACACGACAAGTGATGGAAAATAGTATATAATAAAAATACTCATACCCTGACTGGAATGGAGGAGAAGGATATGGAGCAGAAAATGGAATTGAAGCCGCCTGCGGAGGCGCGGTACCGGGAGGAGCTGGAGGCCCTCGCGGCCTGCGATACGGGCAGAAGGCCGCTGAACTGGAAGCTGTCGCCTGCAGCCGTCCGTACGTTTATTCTTGGCAGCAGAGAGCCTCTTGTATGGAAGGACAGGCAGCTTGTGATCCGGAAGAAATATTTCGGAAATGACGCTCTGGTGGAGCGGTGCATCATCACGCTGGCGGGCAACCGGGGACTGATGCTGGTGGGGGAGCCGGGTACCGCAAAGACCATGCTCTCGGAGCTTTTGTCGGCTGCCATAAGCGGGACGAGTATGAACACCCTCCAGGGGACGGCAGGCACCACCGAAGATATGATCAAATATAGCTGGAACTATGCCCTGCTTCTGGCAAAGGGACCTGTGCGGGAGGCTCTCGTTCCGTCGCCGCTGTATGTCGGCATGGAGCAGGGGATTCTGACCAGGTTTGAGGAGATTACAAGAACGCCTGCGGAGATCCAGGACAGCCTGATCAGCGTGCTGAGCGACAAGGTTTTGCATGTGCCGGAGCTTGGGGAGGAAGGGCTTTTGTTCGCCAAAGCAGGTTTCAATGTGATCGGCACGGCCAATACGCGCGACAAGGGCGTCAATGAGATGAGCAGCGCCCTGAAGCGCCGCTTCAACTTTGAGACTGTCATGCCTGTCCGGGATGTATCCATGGAGAAGCAGATTATTCTGAATGAGGTGGAGGAGCTGGCCAGGGAAAACCAGATTGCTATGGAGCCGGACGAGGATGTGGCGGAGATCCTGGCCTCTACCTTCCATGAGCTTCGGGAGGGCGTCTCCTCCATGGGCCACAGGATCGACCGCCCTTCCGCCGTCATGAGTACGGCGGAAGCTGTCTCCGTCTATTATCAGACGATGCTGACAGCCTATTATTACGCAGATTCCCGGATGAATATGGACTGTCTTGTCCAGAATCTGGTGGGAGCCGTACAAAAGGAGAACAAGGAAGATCTGGAAAAGCTGCGGGGTTATTTCCAGACGGTGATCCGTGACAAGGGAGGAAAAGAGGGCGGCTTATGGAGCGAGTATTACGAGGCCAGGAAAGCCTTGCGGTGACGGAAGAACTGGCCGTTCATCCCGGAACAGTCTACGATCTGAGCCGTCCGGTCCTGTATTTTCCGGTCCGGCATCACAGTCCGGTCTGTTCCTTTCAGTTAAAAAGAACCATAGAAGCATACGGCCCGGACTGCATTCTGATCGAAGGCCCTCAAAATGCGGAACATCTGATTCCCGTGCTGACGCATCCGGATACCAGGCCTCCTCTGGCTCTGTACTATGCCTATCAGGATAAGGAAGGCATCATAAGCCAGGAAAAAAAGGACTATAAATGCTATTATCCTTTTTTAGACTGTTCCCCGGAGCTTGTGGCTCTCAGGGAGGCAAAAAAGCGGGGAATCCGGGCAGAGTTCATGGATCTTCCCTATATGGAAATCCTTGCGGGAACCGCAGAGAACAGAGGAGTCCGAAAGGAAGGAGAAAAGCAGACCTACAACGACGATTATCTTCTGAGCAGAGGAGTCTATTTCCAGTCTCTCTGCGAAAAGACGGGGATGCGGGATTTTGAGGAGTTCTGGGAGAAATACTTTGAGATCCAGGGACTTTTTGAAGAACCGGCAGACTTTGTCCATCAGATGCTTTTATACTGCGGCCTGTCCAGGCTTTACACGCCAAGAGAGGAGCTGGAAGCCGACGGCTGTCTGCTGCGGGAGCGGTATATGGCGGAGCGGATCGCCAAGGCGTCTGCAGAGCAGAAAAAGGTCCTGGTGGTGACAGGCGGCTTCCACACCTTCGGCTTGGGGGAACTTCTGGATACGGACGTGTCAGGCGGGGGACTTCGCTTTCTGGGAGAGCCGGTCCGCCTGCACAGGACAGATCCAAAGCTTTCGTCTGTCTATCCGATGGCCTATTCTATGGAGGCGGCGGACGCTCTGAACGGATATGCCAGCGGGATGCAGGCTCCGGGCTTTTATCATCAGGTATGGAGACGGCTGGAGGATGGAACAGAGCCGGGGGAGGCCTATCGGGATACGGTGCTTCATTTTCTCGTGACTGCGGGAAAAAGGGCGAGAGGAAAGGATGAGGGAGTTTCCGCCTATGACGAGATCTGCGCCTTTTCCATGGCGGACGGTCTTGCCGGGCTTCGGGGGAAGAAAAGTCCCGGTCTTTATGAGCTGAGAGACAGCGCCCTTTCCTCGTTTGTAAAAGGGGAGCGCAGCCTTTCCACGGACAGAAGTCTTCAGATTCTTGGGCGGCTTACGACAGGAGAGCAGACGGGAACCCTCTGCGCGGATGCTATGCGTCCGCCTCTGCTGGCCGATTTTGAGAGACAGTGCGCGCTGTTTGGACTGAAAATTCATTCCACGATAGAACAGGAGCTTACTCTGGAAATCTTTGCGAAGGAAAAGCATCTGCGGATGAGCCGCTTTTTCTATCAGACGGAATTTCTTGGCTGCGGCTTCGCAAAAAGGAGGAAGGGTTCTGATCTGGTAAAGCGCAGGGACAGAAACCGTGTGCGGGAAAGCTGGACCTATAAATGGTCCGCCCAGGTGACGGCCGCTCTTATCGACGCGAGTGTGTCGGGAGGTACGCTGGAGGAGGCTGTCCGCGCTCTGCTGGAACGAAAGTTTTCAGAAAGCACAGGCTGCAGGGAGGCGGCCGAGCTTCTGGTGTGGAGCTTTCTGATGGGGCTTTTTGACGAACAGGAAAGGATGGGAGCGCGGCTTGCCAGGGTGTTGGCGGAAGACGGGGATTTCTTTTCCTTAAGCAGAGGTTTTTCCCAGCTTGTCATGCTTAGTGAGCTTCAGGATCTGTACCAGGTCCGGGATCGTATGAATTTGGAACAGATGATCGGGGACTGCTTTCAGAAGATCATCGGGCTTTTGCCGTCTATGGGACAGGTCGGAGAGGAAGGGCAGCAGGAGTGTATGGAGAGCCTGCGCAGCCTGTATCAGGCATCAGGGAAGGAGGCTTACGCGAAGCTGCGTCCGGCGTTTATGGAAGCCCTGGAACGCATGCTGGAACAAAAGCCTTTAAATCCTGCGATAGAAGGCGCATCCCTGGGCCTTTTGTACGGTTATGACGAAAGCTTTGCGGACCGGATCCGCCTTGCGGCTAAGGGGTATATTCAAGGGACGGAGGAGATGCGCTCCAGGAGCGCCGCTTTTCTTCGCGGCCTGTTTTTCACGGCCCGTGATTACGTATTCGTGAGCCGGGATTTTTTGCGGATGATTGACGAACTTCTTCTGCGTCTCTCGGCGGAGGAGTTCCTTGCGCTCCTGCCGGAGCTTCGCCTGGCGTTCGGATATTTTACACCCTCGGAGATCGATCGGATCGCAGGAAGCGCGGCGGAGCTTCACGGGAGAAAGCGGGAGGAACTGCTGCGGGGAAGAATGACAGAGCCGGAGGACTATGCCTATGGAGAGGCGCTGGATGCCTGGGCGTCGGAAATGCTTGGAAAAGGATGAGGTACGCCTGAAAGGACCGGGAAAGGAGGAAGCCCTATGAGAGAGCGGGGAGAAGAAAAGCCGGATGGACAGGATGAAAAGCAGATGAACCGCTGGCGTCTGATACTGGGAAAACAGTCGGGAACCAGGCTTTCCTTCGGGGAGGGCGCGGTTCTGGAAAACGGCCTTTCCTGTTATGATCTGGAAGACGCGCTGGATTTTCTCTATTCCCGCGAGGCCGGGGAGGATGTGCGCCGGGAGGGCGGAACAGGGGCCAGCCGCCTGACGGTGGCCGCCTGGATCACGAGGATACGCCGTCTGTTTCCGAAGAAGACCGTGGAGATTTTGGAGCGCCATGCCTTGGAACGCTATCAGATGACAGAGCTTTTGACAGACAAGGAGGTTCTGGAAAAGCTGGAGCCGAACCAGGAATTGTTAAAGACGATTCTGCAGCTTAAGCATTTGATGAAGAGAGAAGTCCTGGATACGGCGCGCCGGATTGTCAGAAAGGTGGCGGAGGAGATTGCGGAGAAGCTAAATCAGGATATTCGCCGTTCTCTGTTGGGAAGTCTGGACAGGAACAGTCCCAGCTCCGTGAGATCCATGCGCAATCTGGACATGAAAAAGACGATCCGGAAAAACCTTCAGCACTATGACAGAGAGCGGAAGCAGCTTTTGCTGGAACAGGTCTATTTCAGCAGCCGTACCCGGAAATACAATCGGTGGCGGGTGGTGATCGCAGTGGACGAAAGCGGCTCCATGCTGGACTCCGTGATTCACAGCGCGGTGATGGCCGGAATCTTCGCGAAGCTTCCGATGCTGGACACGCGGCTTGTGATCTTTGATACACAGGTCGTGGACTTAAGCGCTCAGCTTGATGATCCCGTGGAGACTCTTATGAGTATTCAGCTCGGAGGGGGAACCAATATTGCGGGCGCTTTGCAGTACTGCGCCACGCTTATGGAAGAACCGTTCCGAACAATCGTGGTTTTGGTGTCCGATCTGTGCGAGGGCGGCAGTCTGTCGGGGCTTCTGTCCGTGAGCAGGGGGATTCTGGAGAGCGGGGCGAAGCTGGTCTGCCTGACAGCCCTCGATATGGAAGCGAATCCTGTCTATGACCGGAGGACGGCGGAACAGCTTGCGGCGCTTGGAGCCTTTGTGGGAGCAATGACGCCGGAGGCCCTTGGAGATTTTATGGGAAAGGTAATGCGGTAGAGGCCGCGGCAGGAAAGGCATACCGATGGAGGAGTTAAAAAAACTGCTTTTGCAGACGGATGATGAATATTTGACGGGACTGTCCAACAAAGGAACTGTAAAGCGGGCGTATAAGGATTTGGAGCAGGAGGAGCCGGAGGCGGTCTGGGAGGAAGAAGGAGCGGAGGTTCGGCTTAAAGAAGCGGTCTGCCGGATTCGCGTACCCCTTGGGAGCAGCGTGTGCAGTTGTCCTTCCCGGAGCGTCTGCCGGCATCTGATCGCTGCGATCCTGTATCTGAAGCGGGAGCTTGCAGAGGGGGAGGGGACCGTCCGGGAAACAGACCAGGAAACGGCAGAAGAAAAGATTTCGGAAAAACAAACGGAAGAAGGGGAGGATCCCGCAGCCATTCTGGAACAGGAATTGCTGGCGATTCCGCTTGAGAAATTGAGGAAGGCCTGCCGAAGCAAGGGGTATCGGGTATTTTTAGAGCATATGGAGGCGGGAGAGCTTCCGAAGCTGGAATCAGGAAGCGTCATTACCGTACGCCTTCCCTGGGACGGGACGGTCGTGAAGCTGTTAAGTCCTCTTGCTTATGCCTCCTGTACCTGTCACAGCCGGGAGCTTTGCACGCATAAGGCCCAGGCTGTGCTGATCTTTCAGCTTCAGAAAGGAGCGGTAAGTCCGGAGCAGCTAAAGGCTGGGAACGAAGGCGGCGGGGAGTGGGACTTGGAAGAACTTTCCCAGGCAGCCCAGGCTATGAAGGAGGGAATCCGGATACAGCTTTTGACCGGACTGTCCCGTCTTTCTCCGGAAGCTTCGGAAAGCATGGAACGGCTGGCTGTGATCAGCCATGGAGCAGGGCTTCCTTCCTTTGAATCGGAGTTTCGGAGCGCGGCGTTTGAGTACCGCCGGTATTTTGAGCGTTCAGCGGCCTTTCATGAGGAGATTTTGCTAGGCCGCCTTCTGGCCTTGTACCGAAAAGCCTGTCTTTTGGAAGAGACGAGGGAAGCGGACGAACTTGGAGCGCTGGCAGGAAGCTTCCGGGAGACATATCATCCGGCGCCCCGGCTTCATCTGACTGCGATCGGGCAGAGAAGCTTTACCAGTAAAAATGGGTATCAGGGGGAGACTTACTATTTTGTGGAAACAGATCAGCGTCGTTTTTACACCTGGACGGACGCCCGTCCCACGTTCTACGAAGGCGTTCGCCGCCGGCCAGCCGGGAATCCGGAGCTAAGCCAGGCTCCCTGGGGACTGAATGTAAGCCGGGCCAGGATGATGGAGCTGGAATTTTATTTAACCCAGGCGAAGGCTACGAAGGATGGCCGGCTCTCTGTAAGTCAGGAGACAAAGAGTGAGATTGCAGGACAGAGGGAGCTTGGAAAAAAGGAGATTCGGGAAATGATCGTCTGGGATTACCGGGAACTCCTTGAGAAACTGGCATCCGGGGACCATGAGCCGTTGGTATTGGCGGGCGCCGTAAGCTGCCGGGAGGGAAGCTTCGATCCGGTCGGCCAAAGGTTTTCCATGGAAATCTGCGACAGAAACGGACGCAGTCTGTCGGTGGCTGTTACATATTCCAGGGAGGAGAAGTTTATCATTCATGCCCTGGAACGGCTGTCCGCCCGTTTGAAGAAACAGGAGCAGAGAGGAATGGTATTCTTTGGGATTCCCTATCTGGAAAAGGGGCGGCTCTGCCTGTATCCCATTGAATATTTTGGAGCGGAAATGTTTCGGCAGGGTACGGAGAATCCCTGGGAAGACACATCCTGGAAGGAAGAAGCCCAGGAAGGAGAGTTCGGGAAGCTTAAGCAGGAATCTGTCCGGGTTTTGGAGGACTTTCTTCTGGAAATTCGCCGGACACTGGCGGATCTGTTCCAGAGCGGACTTAAGTCAGCCGGAGAAGAAATCCTGTCCCGGCTTTCGGAGCTTTGCGAGGAGAGCGGAGAGCTGGGGCTTCACGGAGCTAAGAAGGAGCTTACGCTCCTATATGAGAGCCTTGAGGGCAGGCGGCATCAGATAAGGCCGGATTTTGGTCCGGGAATCGCGGCCTGGGCGCGGCTTTCGGAGTACTTGGAGATATGTTTAAAAAAGACGGCGCTTGACCAGGCGATGATTGGACTTGGCACGGTTTCATAGAATTGGGGTTAGAATAAGGCAGGAGGGGAACAAATGAATTTGAATGAGGAGAGAAATTATCAGAAACTTATGGACGTGCTGGAAGCCCTGGGGCTTTCGGAGAAAAACCAGGCAGCGGCGGAGGAGTATTTTGCGCCGGAGGCGGCGGATGATCAGAGAGAGCGGGCCTTACGCAGGATGGAACTTCAGGATTTTTCAGAGCTTCCACAGGATAAGCGGAAAAAAAGTTCAGATTATGTGGAACATCTGAAAAGGAGAAAGAGAACGGAGGAACTTTCGCGTTATGTTCGCTTTGCGGCGGCAGCAGGCGGTTCTACAGCTTATTATCTTTTATGCTCGTACGGCTGGAATCTAAGGGACGTCCGGGAATATCTGAGGCCGGAGCAGGAAGCCGCGATTCAGGCGGAGGGCATAGTCTGGAATCAGTATGCGCTGTCCTGGTCGTGTATCAAGGAGCTTAGCAGTCAGGCGCGCAAAGACCTGAAGATTATAAAGGGAGCCATGGAGCTTTGCAGTCACAAATACGACAATGCGAAGGTACTGCTGGCCGCAGTCTATCTGCATGAAAAAAAGGTGTTCAGGGAAAAGAAAAAAGGGATTTTTGATTTTTTCGGAAAGAGTATGTTTGATGAGGAGAGCAGTTTGGAGAACAGGAAGGTGGAGGAGTTTCTGGAAAGAAATCTGGCGGACAGCCTGCCAGGTGTCTTTTGCTCACCGGGCCTGAGAGACGAGGAAAAGGAAAAGCTTCAGTCTTATGTAAGACGCACGGATGTCTGTTGGACATTTCCGGCGGAGCTGTCAGAACTGCTTCAGGGTAAACAGGCGAATCAGTATCTTTTGACGCTGCTTGCGGGAAGCGCTTTTCTGGCTCAGAACCATTCTCAAAGCTGTCTTGCGTTTTTGCAGATCATGGCTGCTCTGAATCTGGAATGGACGCTGGACGCCTGCAAAAAGATGTCGGAAAACTCCTGGTTCCAGGATCGCATGGAGCTTTTGGAACGGATTCTTCCGGCAGGAAAGGATACGTTTACGCACTGGTATCTGAAAAACCGGGTGGCCGGGGGCTTAAGAAGAATGGCCGCAAAGTACCCGGAGGTTGTCAGGACAGAAGCAGAGAAAGCTTCCACGACGACGGAGGACTACCAGTTCCTCTTGGAGCAGATTAAGGCAGGAAATCCCAGGCTGTATCAGGATATGAGCGCAGACATTGCGGGAGACTATGAGAAAAAGCTTGCGGAGGAGCTGACGCAGGGACTTCAGCAGGGACAAAAGGAGGCAAAGCAGTATCTTTTGGGCGAGGCGTCTCTTGACGCGCTCTATCCTTTCGTATACTCCTGGCAGGGAAGCTATGGATATTATTACAGAACCTATGAGAAAATCTGCTCTTTGAGGTCTGAGATAGGGAGGAGAGCCGTCGTCCTGGAAGCTCTGAAAATGAAAGGAAGCTTCTTTGCATATTCGTATCTTCCGCGTACCAACGGAAACAATGGAGTAGATCTTCAGACCTACGAAAAGAAGGTGGATGAACTGATAGGTCTTTTGGAGCGCGAGAAGGTTCCGGTTCAGTATCAGGCGGATGCCATGGAGGGAATCTATGCCTCTTATTACATGGAAAAGGATAAGAACCGCTTCCTGGACGCTGCGGTGAAGGCCCTGGCGTCCAGGCTTCCCGCGCATCGGGAGGAGTATCCCGCGGCTTTGAAAAGCAGCACGGCCATAGGACGCGCGATCTGCTACCGGGTGCTGGATGAGGATTGGCAGCAGGAAGCGGATACGATTCTGGCAGGGGCGCTTGACAGTTCCAAGCAGGTAAAGGAAACGCTGGTCCTGATCTGTGCGGGGCATAGGGAGTGGGAGCCCAGGATGAAGGCGTTTCTGGCCTCGAAAAAATCTCAGGAGCGCGAGCTTGCCATCCGCGTCATGAAAAGCTGGGGAGCAGGAGATTACCAGGAGGAGTTTGCGAGGGCGCTGGAGGCAGAAAAAAGCAAAAAGTTAAGAGAGCTTTTGCAGAGCTGTCTTGGCATAGAGGCGGCGGAGGGAAAGAATCCGGATTCCGGCGTCGGGCAGAGTACGGAGGAGCTGGCCGCGCAGATCCTCAAAGGCGGAAAGAAAAGAAAGGTGGCCTGGGCTTATGAGACGCCTTTTGGCGAGGTGCATAAGAAGAACGGGGAACTGGCGCAGGAGGATTACCTTCAGGCGATTCTGGCGGCCTATGCGGATATGTCTGTGCCGGGAGTGAGTCCGGAGGCTGCAAGGCTTGCAGGAGAGCTTGAGGAAAAGGAGTTTGGAAGCTATGTCGCCGAGCTTTTTGAAAAATGGCTGCAGAGCGGAGCGGAAGCAAAGAAAAAGTGGGTGCTTTACGCTGCGTCTCTCCACGGAGGCGAGGAGATTGTTCCGCAGTTTTGGAGACAGATCCAGGACTGGCCCCAGCACGCGAGAGGCGCTCTGGCTGCGGAGGCTGTGAAAGCTCTGGCTTTGAACGGCAGCTCTCAGGCTTTGCTTTTGGTGGATCAGACGGCGAGAAAGTTCAAGTTCCGCCAGGTAAAGACGGCGGCGGCTCAGGCTTTGGACTATGCGGCATCCTCCCTTGGCATCAGCCGCGCGGAACTGGAGGATCGTATTGTGCCGACCCTTGGCTTTGATGAAAGACTGGAGAGAATCTTTGATTATGGTTCCAGAAGCTTTCGCGTCTATCTGACGCCGGCGCTGGAGCTGGAGGTGTTTGACGGCGAGGGAAAACGGCTGAAAAATATGCCCGCGCCCGGAAAGAGGGATGAGGAACAAAAAGCAGGCGCGGCTTATGCGGAATTTAAAGCATTAAAAAAGCAGTTGAAGACTGTGGCGGCCAATCAGAAGCTGCGTCTTGAGCAGGCGCTGACTGCTGAGCGGCTCTGGAGCGCGGAGCAGTGGAAGGCTTTGTTTGTGAAAAATCCGGTCATGCATCAGTTCGCGATCGGGCTGATCTGGGGAGTCTATGAGGGGGGAAGTCTGAAAGAAACCTTCCGCTATATGGAGGACGGCAGCTTCAATACCAAAGATGAGGATGAATTTGAATTTCCGGAGAAGGGAATGGTCGGTCTGGTGCATCCCATCGAACTTTCTGAGGAGGAGTTGGCCGCATGGAAGGAGCAGCTTTCCGATTATGAGATAGTTCAGCCTGTGGAGCAGTTGGAGCGTCCGGTCTATCGGGTTGCGGAGGAAGAAAAAGGAAAGACAGAGCTTACGCGCTTTGGCGGCAAGGTATTGAACGGCCTCTCCCTGTCGGGAAAGCTCCAGGGCATGGGCTGGTATCGCGGTTCGGTTCAGGACGCGGGCGTTTATATGACTTTCTACCGGGAGGATGGCGAACTGGGCGTGGAACTTGAGTTTTCCGGCTGCTATGTAGGAGACGAGAACGAGGAGGTTACGGTATACGGGGCTTCCTTCTACAAGGCAGGGACTGTCAAACGGGGAAGCTATGTATATGACACGATAAAAAAAGAAAACCTGTATTTTCTCGATCAGGTGAGCCCGCGCTACTTCAGCGAGGCAGTCCTTCAGCTTACGCGGGCCACGGCTTCCAGCCAGGAGCAGCTTGCCTATCCCCAGTGTAAGGAATAGAGGACTTCCCTGCATTGACAAACAAAAGGATTGAACCTATAATATATAAGATTATGTGCGGCGTTTCAGGATAGGGAGCTATGCTCTGCTGGTATACGCCGGGAAATACGAAAAGACCCGCGAGCGAGAAACGGGCCCAGGAGGGAAAGATGAAACAGTATGGAGTAAATGAACTTCGCAGAATGTTTTTGGAGTTTTTTGAGAGCAAGGGACATCTGGTGATGAAAAGCTTTTCTCTTGTACCGCATAACGACAAGAGTCTTCTTTTGATCAATTCCGGTATGGCTCCCCTGAAGCCTTATTTTACCGGGGCAGAGATTCCGCCCCGCAAGCGAGTGACTACCTGTCAGAAATGTATCCGTACCGGAGACATTGAAAATGTGGGCAAGACGGCCCGTCACGGTACCTTCTTCGAGATGCTTGGCAACTTCTCCTTCGGAGATTATTTCAAGAAGGAGGCGATTACCTGGACCTGGGAATTCCTTACGGAAGTGGTAGGGCTTGATCCGGATCGTCTGTATCCGTCCGTCTATCTGGATGATGACGAGGCCTTTGATATTTGGAATAAGGACATTGGGATTCCTGCGGAACGTATCTTCCGTTTCGGCAAGGAGGACAACTTCTGGGAGCATGGAGCCGGCCCCTGCGGTCCCTGTTCAGAGGTTTACTATGACAGAGGAGAGAAGTATGGCTGCGGAAAGCCGGGCTGTACGGTAGGCTGCGACTGCGACCGCTATATGGAGATCTGGAACGATGTGTTTACCCAGTTTGACAATGACGGTCATAACCATTACACGGAGCTGGAGCAGAAGAATATCGACACGGGTATGGGACTGGAGCGTCTGGCCAGCGTCGTGCAGGATGTGGATTCTATCTTTGACGTGGATACCGTGCGTGCGCTTCGGGACAAGGTTTGCGAGTTTGCGCATACAGAGTATAAGAAGGACGAGACCAAGGATATTTCTATCCGCCTCATCACGGACCATATCCGTTCGGCTACCTTTATGATTTCTGACGGCATTATGCCCACGAATGAAGGACGCGGCTATGTGCTGCGCCGTCTGATCCGCCGCGCGGCCCGTCATGGCCGTCTGCTTGGCATCGAGGGAAAATTCCTGGCGCGTTTGAGCGAGAGCGTGATCGAGGGTTCCAAGGACGGTTATCCGGAGCTGGATGAAAAGAGAGCCTTTATTTTCAAGGTTCTGGATCAGGAGGAAGAAAAGTTTAATAAGACCATTGATCAGGGATTGAATATTCTGGCTGAGATGGAGGAAAAGATGCAGGAGAAGGGTGAGACAACCCTTTCCGGCGAAAATACCTTCAAGCTCTATGATACCTATGGATTCCCGGTGGATCTGACCAAGGAGATTCTGGAAGAAAAAGGTATGTCCGTGGATGAAGAAGGTTTCCGGGCGGCCATGGAGGAGCAGCGCGTAAAGGCAAGAGAGGCCCGCGCGGTCACAAACTATATGGGCGCGGACGCTACGGTCTACGATGAGATCGATCCGAGCGTTACGACAGAGTTTGTAGGATATGAGAAACTGGCTCATGAGTCGGAAATCACGGTGCTTACCACGGAGACAGAGGTTGTGGAAGCCCTGACAGACGGAGAGAGCGGAACCATCTTTGTGAAGGAGACGCCCTTCTACGCAACCATGGGCGGACAGCAGGGAGATACAGGAATCATCCGAAGCGCGGACGGAGAGTTCGAGGTGCAGGATACGATTAAGCTGCTGGGCGGCAAGGTAGGCCATGTGGGCCGTGTGATCAAGGGAATGTTCAAGGTCTCCGATCAGGTAACGCTCGAAGTGGCTGCAGGAAAGCATGCGGACACCTGCAAGAACCACAGCGCGACGCATCTTCTTCAGAAGGCGCTGAAGACGGTGCTTGGCGATCATGTGGAGCAGAAAGGTTCTCTGGTGACGCCGGAGCGTCTGCGTTTTGACTTTTCGCATTTTGAGGCCATGACGCCGGAGGAGATTGAGAAGGTAGAGACAATCGTCAATCAGGAAATCCAGGCGGCCCTCCCGGTTGTGACGGAGGTCATGGATATTGAGCAGGCGAAAAAGACGGGAGCTATGGCTCTGTTTGACGAAAAGTACGAGGAGAAGGTGCGCGTGGTTTCCATGGGTGATTTCTCCAAGGAGCTTTGCGGCGGAACTCATGTGGCCAACACCTCTCAGATCATGGTGTTCAAGATCGTGTCCGAGGCCGGAATCGCGGCAGGCGTGCGGCGTATCGAGGCGCTGACGGGAGCGGGCGTATTCGCTTACTATAAAGAGATCGAGCAGCAGCTTCATCAGGCAGCCCGGACCGCAAAGACGACGCCGGCCGGTCTGAACGAGAAGATCGAGCATCTTCAGGCTGAGATTAAAGAGCTTCACAGCGAGAATGAGGCCCTTAAGAGCAGAATGGCAAAGGATGCCCTGGGCGACGTCATGGATCAGGTACAGGAAATCGGAGGCGTGAAGGTCCTGGCAGCCAGAGTGGATGGCGTAGACATGAACGGTCTTCGTGAACTGGGCGATCAGCTCAAGGAGAAGCTGGGCGACGGCGTCGTAGTGCTGGCAAGCGCAGTGGACGGCAAAGTAAGCCTGATGGCCACGGCTACGGATGGGGCGCAGAAAAAGGGTGCGCACGCTGGAAATCTCATCAAGGCGATAGCGGGCCTTGTAGGTGGCGGCGGCGGCGGACGGCCGGGAATGGCTCAGGCCGGCGGCAAGAATCCGGAGGGCATCGACGCGGCGATCGCGGAGGTGGCCAAGGTAGCCGCGCAGCAGATAAAATAACGGAAACCGAAAGGAATAGTCCATGTAGTTCGACTACAACGAAAACCCCAGTGTTCCAGCACTGGGGTTTTCTCACACAGCGGTATTTTGTTTGTATCGGCCCTTAATTATTCATCTTCATCGTCCAGCGCGCTGAGGGCATCCTCATATTCTTTCCGGTATTTGTCGGCCTTTTCGTCCCGCAGGAATTTTCTTCTGCTGTATTCCTGTGTGCCTAAATTCCCGGCCAGATAGTTTTCTTCGTTGGTGTATGTATTGTTGTCCAGCAGGGCGTTGAGGGTGCGCTCCCGATCGTCCAGGCTCTGCATTTGGGACTCATACTGGCGCCGAAGCTTGGCTTCTTTCTCAGCTCGAAGCTGACGCTTCGCCTCCTGGTACTCCGCCTCCAATTGCATCTCCTTCATCGCATTTTCCGCCGCAGCCTGACGAGCAGGAGCAGCTTTTACCCAGGCATCATAATTTGCTTTTTCCTCCTGCCAGAGTTTCTCGTACTTAGCTTCCACAGCGAGATCTTTTTCGCTGTCAGGAATCCCTGCATACACCAGCCGGTGAAGCTCCAGTGCCAGATATAATGTAGTCTTCCCATTGTATTTCCAGTTGCGCTTCTTGGCGATCTCCATCAGCCGATCCACATTCCGCTTGGCCTTGTCATACTGTTGGTGATTCAACCGGAACAGAATGATTTTCGAGTATATTTCTTCGACCTTATGAACCCACAGAGACTGCGGATTCGCAGAATATTTTTCCTTCTCTATCTCTGAAGGCCGGTTTACATTCCATCCATCGGCTTTAAAATCCTCGTACATCAGATCGCCAACCCTCTCTTGGACAAGCCGGAGAGGGATACTTTTGTCATCTTCTGCCTTATCCAATATCTCGAAAGCCGTATCTAAGCTCATCGGTACCCGGTACTTTTTGCCGTCAGGCCCCACCGCCAAGAGCGCATGTTTGATTTGATACCTGCGCTCCTTGTAGCCCTTGGCAATCGCTTGTAAAACTTTTAGAAAACAGACTGCAAAAATAAGTGCTGCTCCCACAAAGATGATAGCTTCAAGAGGGCTGCGCTGAAAAAGTAATCCCAGAGAAATAAAGGCATTTTCTGCTTCTTCTCCAAAGTCATAGTGACTCCGATTATATAAGGCGGTATAAGCCAGGTTATAGACAAACCCAAAGGTGTAGCCTATCAATCCCAGCAAAGTAAAAAGCCATTTAAGCACCCGCTCTTTGTGTGTATCCAATAGAAGATACCATTCTTCATCTGCCATGACAGTTTTGAAAACAATGGCAATCCATGATAAAAAACACCCAAAGAAATTCCACCACCGAGAACCCTGACCACCATTTCCAAGCCAAGTCAATACCCCTATCACTGCCAAAGCCCCCAAAGTCAGACCCCAACGGGAACTATCGTACTTCTCGCTATTCTTTTTTGCTAAAGAGAACACTTTATCCATTATTCCACCCTCCCTCATTTTTACTCAAAATTATAAAGTATTATAAAGTAAAACACAAGTATCTTGGAATATTTTGTCTTTTGATTCTGCAGTTTAGATTCAAAATCGTCAGATACATGCTCGTCAAGAAAAAATACTTGACACCGCATCTTTTTTTGTGTATGATAAGCAAGCGGGTGATGAGCATGGATAAAATTTTGGAACAGACGCTCCTGTATGACTTTTACGGGGAGCTGCTGACGGAGCATCAGAAGCAGGTGTATGAGGATGTGGTTCTGAACGACTATTCCCTCAGCGAGGTAGCTGAGGAGCAGGGAATCAGCCGTCAGGGCGTCCACGATCTGATTAAGCGGTGCAACAAGATTCTGCAGGACTATGAGTCCAAGCTTCACCTGGTGGAAAAGTTTGTGACTGTGAAGGAACAGATTGAGAGGATGGAGGCATCTCTCCTGGAAACGGAGCAGCCGGACAGAGAGGAACTGGTCCATCAGCTTCACGGTATTTTGGAGAATTTGTAAATGGCATTTGAAAGTTTATCCGATAAATTACAGAATGTATTTAAGAATCTGCGCGGCAAGGGGCGTCTTTCGGAAGCGGATGTGAAGGCTTCTCTGAAAGAAGTAAAGATGGCCCTTCTGGAAGCGGACGTAAGCTTTAAAGTAGTCAAGCAGTTTATCAAGTCTGTGGAGGAACGTGCGGTAGGCGCGGATGTAATGAACAGTCTGACGCCGGGGCAGCAGGTGATCAAGATCGTTCATGAAGAACTGATCCGCCTGATGGGAAGCGAGACGACAGAGCTGAAGCTGAACAGCGGAATTACGGTTCTTATGATGATGGGACTTCAGGGAGCCGGTAAGACGACGACGGCGGCGAAGCTGGCCGGAAAGCTGAAGGCGAAGGGAAAGAGACCGCTTCTCGTGGCCTGCGACGTGTACCGGCCGGCCGCGATCAAGCAGCTTCAGGTAAACGGAGAGAAGCAGGGCGTAGAGGTTTTCACGATGGGAGAGAACCAGAAGCCCGTAAATATCGCAAAAGGGGCTTACGAGTATGCCCGGAAAAACAGCTTCAATGTGGTAATCCTCGATACGGCGGGCCGTCTGCACGTGGATGAGGATATGATGAAGGAGCTGCAGGAGATCAAGGAAAATCTTCCGATTGATCAGGCTCTTTTGACGGTAGACGCCATGACCGGACAGGACGCGGTTAATGTAGCTACCACATTTGAGGAAAAGATAGGAATTGACGGCGTAATCCTGACAAAGCTGGATGGCGATACGAGAGGCGGAGCCGCTCTCTCTATCAAGGCAGTGACCGGAAAGCCGATTCTGTTTGTAGGTATGGGAGAGAAGCTTTCGGATCTGGAGCAGTTTTATCCGGATCGTATGGCTTCACGTATCCTCGGCATGGGCGATGTGCTGACTCTGATTGAGAAAGCGCAGGAGACTGTGGATGAGGAAAAGGCCAAGGCCATGACGCAGAAGTTAAAGAAGGCGCAGTTTGGCTTTGACGATTATCTGGAAAGTATGAACCAGATGAAGAAAATGGGAGGCTTATCCAGTGTGCTGGCCATGATGCCGGGGCTGGGAAGTCAGATGAAAGGCATCGAGGATGCCATAGATGAAAAGAAAATGGCGAGGACAGAGGCGATTATTCTGTCTATGACGCCGAAGGAGCGATCCAACCCTGAGATCCTGAATCCTTCCAGAAAGCACAGGATAGCGAAAGGCGCGGGAGTGGACATCGCGGAGGTGAACCGCCTTGTGAAGCAGTTTGAGCAGATGCGTAAGATGATGAAGCAGATGCCGAACATGATGGGCGGCGGTAAATTCGGTAAAAGGGGACGATTCCGTTTTCCCTTTTAAATAAAAGCAGTATACAGCATAAAATGCGGAGGTGAATGAGATGGCAGTAAAAATCAGATTGAGAAGAATGGGTCAGAAGAAAGCTCCTTTCTATAGAATCGTAGTAGCAGACTCCAGATCTCCGAGAGACGGACGTTTCATCGAGGAGATTGGAACCTATGATCCGAGCACTGATCCGAGTACATTCAAGGTGGACGTTGAGGCAGCTAAGAAGTGGCTGGCTAACGGCGCACAGCCTACTGAAGTGGTTGGCAAGATCCTGAAGGCAGCCGGCGTTGAGAAATAATCGAGGTAGGACATGAAGGAATTAGTAGAGGTGATTGCAAAATCACTGGTAGAACATCCGGACGAGGTCGTTGTCACGGAGACCGAGAATGAGAAATCCATTCTTGTGGAGCTTCGGGTGGCGCCGTCGGATATGGGCAAGGTCATTGGAAAACAGGGACGCATTGCCAAAGCTATCCGCAGTGTCGTAAAGGCGGCATCCTCGAAGGAGGATAAGAAAGTAGTCGTAGAGATTTTGCAGTAGGATTTCTGGAAGCGGCGGGTGGAAACACCTGCCGCTTTGTCTGGCTTGGCACGGCTCAAAATGAGAGCAGTGCGCGCGGCTCAAAATAAGGAAAGGAAACAGTGTATGGAGCCATATTTACGGGTAGGTGTGATTTCTTCCACCCATGGCCTCAAAGGCGAGGTTAAGGTATTTCCGACCACAGACGATCCGGAGCGTTTCCGGGAGCTTAAGCGGGTGCTTCTCGATACCGGAAGGGAATATCTGCCTCTTAAGATCACAGCAGTCCGGTTTTTCAAGAATCAGGTGATCCTGAAATTCCGTGAGTTTCAGGACATCAATGAGGTGGAAAGGTATCGGGGATGCGATCTTCTGATCACTAGGGAGCAGGCGGTTCCGCTTGCGGAAAATGAAAATTTCATCACGGATCTGATTGATTTGGAGGTCTTTGACGACGGCGGGCAAAGACTGGGTATTCTTACGGACGTACTGCAGACTGGGGCCAACGACGTCTATGTGGTAGAGACGGACGAGGGAAAGGAGATTCTGCTTCCCGCGATCCCTTCCTGCATCCTTGAAGTGGATCTGGAGAAGGAAAGAATGCTGGTGCATATACCGGAGGGATTGCTGGAATGAACAGATATTATGTGCTGACTTTATTTCCTGAGATGATCCAAAATGGTCTTGGGACAAGCATCACGGGACGGGCCATAGAAAAGGGGACCATTGGGCTTGAGGCTGTCAATATCCGCGACTATGCGGGCAACAAGCACGGAAAAGTGGACGATTATCCCTATGGCGGAGGCGCAGGCATGGTGATGCAGGCGGAGCCTGTCTATCAGGCATGGAAGGCAGTGACGGAGCGTATCGGCCGCAAGCCGCGTGTGATCTATGTGACGCCCCAGGGTTCAGTCTTTCACCAGGCCATGGCAGAGGAACTGGCGAAGGAGGAAGACCTGATTTTCCTGTGCGGCCATTACGAGGGCGTGGACGAGCGGGTGCTTGAAGAAATCGTGACGGATTATATCTCCATCGGGGATTATGTGCTGACAGGGGGCGAGCTTCCGGCTATGGTCATGATTGACGCGATCTCCCGTATGGTTCCCGGCGTTCTGAGCAACGAGACTTCCGCGGAATTTGAAAGCTTCCAGGATGGACTGCTGGAATATCCTCAGTACAGCCGGCCGGAGGAGTGGCGCGGGAAAAAGGTGCCGCCAATTCTGCTCTCAGGCCATCACGCCAACGTGGAAAAATGGCGATTGGAGCAGTCGGTGCTTCGCACCAGGGAGCGGCGTCCGGATCTGTATGAGGCATACATGGCGAAGACGGAGAAAAAATAAAGGGCTTGCAATTTGCAGCCTGTCATGGTAAAATAATGTGCGTTGTGATAAAAGCAGATGGTCCGCTGCTGCGGCAGACAGGAGAGATGCCCCTGTGGGCAGGAGGAATGATACGCGCCGGCCTCCGGTGCGGTTCCGGTGAAATCTTCATTTCCGCAGTAAGAACATCCAGAATGAAGGAGGAGACAACGAAATGAACGACATTATCAAGAGCATTGAGGCAGAACAGTTAAAGGCAGAGGCGCCTCAGTTCAACGTAGGCGACACCGTAAAGGTTTACGGAAAGATCAAAGAGGGAAACCGCGAGAGAATCCAGGTTTTTGAGGGAATCGTCCTGAAGAAGCAGGGAGGCGGCGTACGCGAGACCTTTACTGTAAGAAAGAATTCCAACGGCGTAGGCGTGGAGAAGACATGGCCGCTGCATTCCCCGAATGTGGAGAAGGTAGAGGTTGTCCGCCGCGGTAAGGTAAGACGTGCAAAGCTGAATTACTTAAGAGGACGCGTTGGAAAGCGTGCAAAGGTAAAAGAGCTGGTAAGATAGTTGTGGTTTGAGTTGCCGGCTGGGATAGATAAGGCTTCTGGCCGGGGAAAGAGGGGAGAATGAAAATTCTCCCTTTTTTATCATACCGGCAGAGGTTTGACGGAATTTCCAGCAATCATGCGGCAAATAGGTGGAGGCTTCCCGGAGGAGATTTATGAGAGGCTTGAGCTTTCGGAAAAGAAAAAAGAAAATCAGTCTGACAATGATACAGAAGGCGGCGCTCTGGATTGGAGAAGTCGTGCTTGCCTTTGTCATCGGCTGTATGCTTGCCTGGTTTTTCGGCTTTACCTTAAGCAATGTGGGACAATCCATGGAGCCTACGATCTACAGCGGAGACCGGGTTCTGGTTAATCGTCTGATTTATGAGATCAAGGCGCCGGATTATGGCGATCTGATCGTATTTAAACCCAATGGAAACGAAAATTCTCACTATCACATCAAGCGTGTTGTGGGAAAGCCGGGAGATACTGTCACGATCGAGAGCGGACGTGTGTTTATCAATGGCGAGGTTCTGGACGAGGTCGTTCAGACGGAGAGTATGACGGACGCAGGGCTGGCCGAGGAAGGCGTAACGCTGGGGCAGGACGAATTTTTTGTGCTGGGGGATAACAGGAACAACAGCGAGGACAGCCGGAGCGCGGATATTGGAAATGTAAAACGGGAAGATATTCTGGGAAAGGCCTGGTTTATCATCACGCCCGGAGAGCGTTTTGGCTTTTTGGATTAGAAAATGAGGTTTTTATGAATATACAGTGGTATCCTGGCCATATGACGAAGGCCAGGCGAATGATGCAGGAGAATCTGAAGCTGGTCGATCTGGTGATTGAGCTGGTAGACGCCCGTGTTCCCATGAGCAGCCGAAATCCTGACATCGACGAGATGGGAAGGAACAAGGCGAGACTGCTGCTTCTGAACAAGGCAGATCTGGCGGACGAGTGGGCTAATGAAGCCTGGAGCGTCTATTTCCGAAACCAGGGCTTTCAGGTGGTGAAGCTGGATTCCAGAAGCCGTTCAGGTCTTAAGGCTGTGCAGGCCGCTGTCCAGGAGGCGTGCAGGGAAAAGATCGAGAGGGACAGAAAGCGAGGGATCCTGAACCGTCCTGTCCGGGCCATGGTGGCAGGGATTCCGAATGTAGGCAAATCCACGTTTATCAACAGCTTCGCGGGACGCGCCTGCGCGAAGACGGGAAATAAACCGGGAGTGACCAGAGGAGCCCAGTGGGTTCGTCTGAATAAGCAGGTGGAGCTTCTGGATACGCCGGGAATTCTTTGGCCCAAGTTTGAGGATCCGGCAGTGGGACTTAAGCTTGCGCTGATCGGTTCTATCCGGGAGGAAGTGCTGAATACGGAGGAGCTTTCGCTGGAACTGCTGCGTTACTTAAACGAACATTATGCGGAACTGCTTCAGGCCCGCTATGAGCTGGACGAGAAGGAAGAAGCGGAGCAGCTTTTGGAAATAGCCAGAAAAAGAGGCTGTCTGAAGAAGGGCGGCGAGCCGGATACTCAGAAGGCGGCGGCTATTCTTCTGGAGGAATTCAGAAGCGGAAAGCTTGGACGCATCACGCTGGAAATGCCATAACAGGAGGATAAACGATGTTCGGACGTAAAAAGGAGGAACAGGATTTTACGGAGGAGGAGAACAAAAGAAGTCCGCTGAGGGAGCTTCTTGGAATGCTGATCTATATTGGCATCGTACTTGGCGCGACTTTTCTGATCATCACCTTTGTGGGCCAGAGAACCCATGTGAGCGGAGAATCCATGGAAAATACACTGAGTGATGGCGATCAACTGATTGTGGATAAGATTACTTATCGTTTCCAGGATCCGGAACGCTTCGACATCATTGTATTTCCGTTCCATTATAAAGAAAATACTTATTATATCAAGCGGATCATCGGTCTTCCGGGAGAGACGGTTCAGATAGCCGATGGTACCATTTATATCGACGGAAGTCCCCTGGAGGAGTCCTATGGGCGCGAGGTGATACAGGATCCCGGTATTGCGGCAGAGCCTGTCACGCTTGGAGAGGACGAGTACTTTGTTCTGGGAGATAACCGGAACCAGAGCTCCGACAGCCGGGATCCCAGCGTCGGCTTAATCCGCCGGGATGAGATTGTGGGAAGGGCCTGGCTTCGGATTTGGCCGCTTAGTTCCTTTGGAATCCTGAAGCATCAGTAGCGGGAGGAGAAAAAGAGATGACAAAGACGGAGCTTTTGCGGCAGCAGAGAGAGGCGAAACGGCTGGAGCGGCTGAAGGCTGAGCGGGAGAGGCTGGCCGCTATGAGACTCTATGAAGAAAAGTACGCGGGAAGGGGAGCTGTCTGCGGGATCGACGAGGTAGGACGCGGACCGCTGGCAGGACCGGTGGTGGCCGGGGCTGTGATCCTGCCGGAAGACTGTGAGATTCTATATCTGAATGATTCTAAAAAGCTGTCGGAGAAGAAGCGGGAGCAGCTTTACGATGAGATTATGGAAAAGGCTGTGGCGGTGGGAATCGGCGCAGTGAGCCATGAGCGGATCGACGAGATCAATATTTTGCAGGCTACCTATGAAGCCATGCGGATCGCTATTTCCCGACTTTCCGTAAAACCGGATCTATTGTTGAATGACGCGGTGACGATTCCGGAAGTAGAGATTCCCCAGGTGCCTATCGTCAAAGGAGACGCCAAGAGCGTGTCCATCGCTGCGGCCAGTATTGTGGCCAAGGTGACGAGAGACCGGATGATGGTTCAGTATGACGAGCTGTATCCGGGCTATGACTTTGCTTCCAATAAGGGCTATGGCTCGGCGCGCCACATTGCGGCTTTGAAGGAACTTGGTCCCTGCCCGATTCACAGAAGAAGCTTTATCAAAAATTTTGTAAAGGAATCAGACGGAAATAGCTGAAAGGGAAGACGCATGGAAAATCGCCGCAGAACCGGGGCAGAGTATGAGCAGAAGGCTCTGAAATATCTTGAAGGTCAGGGATACCGGATCCTACAGCGCAATTACCGCTGTAGATTGGGTGAGATCGATCTGATTGCCTGGGATCGTGGCACGCTTGTGTTCGTGGAGGTGAAGTACCGCCGCAGCGAGGCTTTCGGAAGCCCGGAGGAGGCTGTGGACGCAAGAAAGCAGTATCGGATCTGCCGTGTGGCGGATTACTACCGGATGACGCATAAGGTGTCTGAGGAATGTCCATGCCGCTTCGATGTGGCGGCCATAGAGGGGGAGGAGATTCGGCTGCTCCGGAATGCGTTTCCTTATCGGAGCATATCAGGGTAAGGGGAAAGGAAAGAAGAAAATGAGAACAATGGAATGGAAAAAAGTAAAGGGAAGGTCCTCGACGAAGCTTGTGGAGCGGGAGGGCGTTCCTTTTTTGATTTTTCCGGCTCTTGAGGAGACCGGAACCGTCGTCCACGGCTTTTCCACACGCCTTGGCGGCGTAAGCGAGGGAATGTTTTCCTCGATGAACGTAAGCTTCACGCGCGGCGATCGTAAGGAGGCCGTCCGGGAGAATTACCGGAGACTGGGAGCAGCGATAGGCTTTTCCTGCGAGGAGCTGGTCTGCTCGGACCAGACGCATACCACGAACCTCAGGGTAGTGACAGAGGAGGACCGGGGAAAGGGCTTTGCGAGGCCGAAGGACTATACGGATGTAGACGGACTGGTGACGGATGTGCCGGGACTTACGCTTGCCACCTTTTACGCCGACTGCGTGCCGCTGTATTTTGTGGATCCGGTCCGCCGCTGCATCGGTCTTTCCCATGCAGGCTGGCGCGGAACGGCAGGAAAGATCGGGAAAAAGACAGTAGAGCTGATGAGGGAGCAGTACGGGACAAGACCGTCGGATCTTGCGGCGGCTATTGGGCCTTCCATCTGCCAGGACTGCTATGAGGTTAGCCAGGATGTGATAGAAGCGTTTCAGAAAGCTTTTGAGGAACGGTTCTGGCCGGAATTGTTCTATGCAAAGGAAAACGGGAAATACCAGCTGAATCTTTGGCGGGCCAATGAGCTTACCTTGCTGGAAGCGGGGCTTAAGCCAGAGCGGATCGCTGTCACCGATCTCTGTACCTGCTGCAATCCCGCCCTTTTGTTCAGCCACAGGGCTTCTCATGGGAAACGGGGGAATCTGGGCGCGTTTCTGATGCTGAGATAGCCTCCTTGTACCCTGACCGAAATTCCCTGAAATCACCGTTTTACTCTGTAATAAGAGTTAGCTTTGTTCTGAAAGATTCATTGGACAGAAACACCGCCGGTCATAAGACCGGCGGCGTTTTGTCTGTGAAATATTGGTTTTCGCTGGAACCGCTTAAGCCTGTCCAGCAGTTCCTGCCTGATTTTTGGCCAGCAGTTTGCGGATTTTCTCCGTAGGCGTATTGATTTTTCCTACCGGAGTATCGTGATTCAGCGTATCGATGATAGTAGCCAGGAATTTGGTCATATCTGCCTCTGTGTAATAGGGTTTTTTCAGAAGCTCCGGATCCCGGTAATTCAGGTTCGTGGTCACGATGCGCTTGAAATATCCTTTTTCATAATAGTCGTCGAATTTTTCAAATCCATCAGTGAAAAGGCCAAAGGTACAGCAGACATAGACATGCCTTGCGCCCCTTTCTTTCATCTGCTTTGCCACGTCCAGCATACTTCCGCCGGAAGAAATCATGTCGTCGATGATGATGACGTCTTTTCCGACCAGGCTGTCTCCGAGAAATTCGTGGGCCACAATGGGGTTCTTTCCATTGATGATTGTGGAGTAATCACGCCTCTTGTAGAACATACCCAGATCGATGCCGAGTACGTTGGAGAAGTAGACGGCACGTTCCATAGCGCCCTCGTCCGGCGCAATGATCATCAGATGATCGTTGTCTACCTTTAGGTCCGGCTCCGTGCGGAGCAGAGCCTTCATGAACTGGTAAGGAGGCTGGAAATTGTCAAAGCCGTTCAGCGGCGTGGCGTTCTGGACCCTGGGATCGTGCGCGTCGAAGGTGATGATATTTTTGACGCCCATATTCTGAAGCTCCTGGAGGGCCAGCGCGCAGTCCAGGGATTCCCGGCGGGTGCGGCGGTGCTGGCGGCCTTCATAGAGGAAGGGCATGATCACGCTGATTCTGTGAGCTTTTCCGGTGGCGGCGGAGATCATTCTTTTCAGATCCTGATAATGATCGTCCGGGGACATATGATTCTCATGACCGCAGACCGTATAAGTCAGACTGTAATTACAGATGTCTACCATAATAAAGAGATCGCTGCCACGGACAGACTCGCCAAGACGACCCTTGGCTTCTCCGGTACCAAAACGCGGACAGGAGCATTCAATAAGATAGGAGTCCTGCGCGTAATCCTGGAAATAGATATTGTCTCTGTGCTGAGTGTTGGCCGTCCTGCGGAAATCCACAAGATAACGGTCTACTTTTTCTGCAAACTCCCGGCAGCTTTCCAGGGCTGCGATCTTCAGCGGGGCTACCGGTAAAATGTTCTCAAACTGATTGGTTTCTGGCATAGATGTCCTCCGAATGTATGACGTAATTGGAAATTGAAAAAGCGCAGCGCGCTATATATAAATTTATACCATTTTCCATGGGATAACGTCAAGATAGATTCCCTTATATTCTGGGAGCATATTTTTATATATCGGGTAACTTTGCGGCCCTGCTCTGACCGAATATGCCCTTGTCAATTCTGGGTAAGCGTAGCAGGGATAAAATTGCAGCAAAAACGGCCCCGGCCTGTCCCAGAAAAGACAAGCAGGAGGCCGCTTGATTTTACGGTCTGCCTATTCCGTTCCGTAACTTTTTCTGTTTTTGTTCTGTATGCCTCCCAGGATAAAAAGAATCGGAGCCGCGATGCCGCCCAGCAGGTTGCAGATCCCAATAATATTGAGAAGATTGCCAAGGCTGAGGAGGCCAAAGATAAGAAGCACGATACCCCATGCGATGAAATAGGTGGAGGCAGTCTCAGCTTTTCGGAAGCCGACGATTCCTACGATAATCTTCATTACGTTAAAAATAACGACGAGAACAAGGGCAATGTAGGAAATGGTTGAAAAAATTCCCATAGCCTGTTCCGCTGAAACCCCAAGCTGACTGAACTGATCTTCCAGCATGGCCCATTCCGAGGCACTCATATTTCCTATGCTGCCCAGCGACAGAAAAATATTTACCGCAGAGACAAGGATAGCGACCAGCGCGCAGACCGCCATAAGGATGGAGCCGACGCGAAGCAGCATGTTTTTATTTGTTTCCATAATGTTCCCCTCCTGAACAGAATATTGCGAAGACGCAGCGCAGTATGAACGCAAATTCAGCCGTTTTATGACCGTATTGTCCGTTGCCGCATCGATGCTATATGCAGATAATAACAAAATTTGATAGAAAAAACAAGAGGCCAGCGTATGCTTCGCTGTTAAGATATTGGGCAAACGGTCCCAAACTCACAGAGAGGATATACCCTTGTCAATTAAGGGCAAGTGGGTTATCATATAAAAAATGGAAACGAATGAGGTTATTTATGAAAAAAGAAAGAGAACACAGGATCAAGGCTGTGGAGCCGGGCAGCATCGCGGAGGAGCTGGAGCTTTCTCCGGGGGACGTGCTGGTATCGGTCAATGGGCAGCCAGTGGGAGATGTTTTTGACTATCATTATCTGATCAATGAGGAATACCTGGAAATCCTGGTGCGCAAGCCGGATGGAGAAGAATGGGAACTGGAAATAGAAAAGGAATATGAGGACGATCTTGGCATAGAATTTGAAAACGGGCTTATGGACGACTATCGCTCCTGCAGCAATAAATGCGTTTTTTGTTTTATCGATCAGCTTCCAACGGGAATGCGGGAGACCTTGTATTTTAAGGATGACGATTCCAGACTTTCTTTCCTGCAGGGAAATTATGTGACGCTGACGAACATGAGCGAAGACGACGTCAGCAGGATCATCACTTATCATCTGGAGCCGATCAATATTTCCTTTCATACGATGAATCCGGAACTCCGGTGCAGGATGCTTCACAACCGCTTTGCCGGAGAAGCGCTGAAAAAGGCGGACCGTTTCTTTGAGGCCGGGGTTACAATGAACGGCCAGATTGTACTCTGCAGGGGTATCAATGATGGGGAGGAGCTGGACGCCAGTATCGAGCGTCTTTCCGGTTATCTGCCGCATCTGCAGAGCGTATCCGTGGTCCCTGTGGGGCTTACGGATCACAGGGAGGGCCTCTATCCCCTGGAACCTTTTACGAAGGAAGACGCCGAAAACGTGCTGGATTTGATTCATGACTGGCAGGAGCGTCTTTTCCGGCAGCATGGCACGCATTTTATCCATGCGGGGGATGAGTGGTATCTGCTGGCAGAGCGGGAGATTCCGGAGGCGGAGACTTACGACGGCTATCTGCAGCTTGAGAACGGCGTGGGCATGGTGCGTCTTTTCTGGGACGAGGTTCAGGAGGAGCTTGAAAGGCTGCCGGGAGACGACAGGGAGCGCAGAGTGACCATCGCCACAGGAAAGCTGGCGGCGCCGGTTCTGCGAGAGGCGGTCGGTCAGATACAGGCCAAATATCCGGGAGTCCAGGTCCAGGTGATTCCAGTGGAGAACCGTTTTTTCGGAAAGCGGATTACGGTGGCAGGACTCCTGACAGGACAGGATTTAAGAGAGCAGCTTGCCGGGCGGGAGCTTTTTGAGGAGCTTCTGCTTACGGAGCATATGTTTAAAAGCGGCGAGCAGGTGTTCCTCGACGATATGACGAGGGAAGAACTTTCCGGGGCTTTACAAGTTCCCATAACTATTGTAAAATCAGACGGAAAAGCCTTCCTTCAGGCTGTGCTTGCTCTGGAAGCGGAGGAAGGCCGGGGAAGCGAAGAAGTATAAGAACAGGAGACGAACAGAATCATGAGTAAGCCGATAGTAGCCATTGTCGGACGTCCCAATGTGGGAAAATCCACGCTGTTCAACGCGCTGGCCGGAGAAAATATCTCGATCGTTAAGGATACTCCGGGCGTTACCAGGGACAGAATTTACGCGGATGTGACGTGGCTTGATTATTCTTTTACCCTGATAGATACAGGAGGCATCGAGCCGGACAGCAGCGATATTATCCTTTCCCAGATGCGGGAGCAGGCACAGATCGCGATAGATACGGCAGATGTGATTATTTTTCTGACGGATGTGCGCCAGGGACTGGTGGACGCGGACTCTAAAGTGGCCGATATGCTGCGCCGCTCCAGAAAGCCGGTGGTGCTGGTGGTCAACAAGGTGGACAGCTTCCAGAAGTTTATGGGGGACGTCTATGAATTTTACAATCTTGGCATCGGAGATCCGGTGGCTGTGTCCGCCGCCTCGCGTCTGGGGATTGGAGATATGCTGGACGAGGTAGTAAAGCACTTCCCGGCGAAAAGCGCTCAGGAGGAGGAAGACGACAGGCCCCGTGTGGCGATTGTGGGCAAGCCCAACGTAGGAAAGTCTTCCATTATCAATAAGCTGATCGGAGAGAATCGTGTGATTGTCTCCAATATTGCAGGCACGACCAGGGACGCCATAGACACAGAGGTACGCCGGAATGGAAAGGATTATATCTTTATTGATACGGCAGGACTTCGCCGCAAAAGCAAGGTGAAGGAAGAGCTGGAACGCTACAGCATCATCCGGACGGTGACGGCGGTGGAGCGGGCCGACGTGGTGATTCTTGTGATCGACGCGACAGAAGGCGTCACCGAGCAGGACGCGAAGATCGCGGGCATCGCTCATGAACGGGGCAAGGGAATCATCATCGCGGTCAATAAGTGGGACGCTATTGAGAAAAATGACAAGACCGTTTATGAGTATACGAACAAAATACGGACGATCCTGTCCTATATGCCCTATGCGGAGATTACGTTTATCTCGGCGGTGACCGGACAGCGTCTGCCAAAGCTTTTTGAACTGATCGACATGGTGATTCAGAATCAGAATCTCCGGATCGCCACGGGCGTACTGAACGAGATCATGACGGAGGCCGTGGCTCTGCAGCAGCCGCCCTCAGATAAGGGAAAACGGCTGAAGCTCTTTTATATTACCCAGGTGGCGGTCAGGCCGCCCACCTTTGTGATCTTTGTCAACGACAAGGAGCTGATGCATTTTTCCTATACGCGTTACCTGGAAAACAAGATTCGGGATGCCTTTGGCTTCCGGGGAACCGCGCTTCGGTTTCTGATCCGGGAAAGGAAGGGTGAGTGAGATGGTAAGACTGATTTGTGTTGCGATTGGCTATATATTCGGCCTTTTTCAGACGAGTTATATCTACGGACGCATGAGGGGAATGGACATCCGCGAGCATGGAAGCGGCAACGCGGGGGCGACGAACGCCCTGCGGACCCTTGGGTGGAAGGCCGGAGCCATCACCTTCCTGGGCGACTGCTTTAAATGTGTGTTTGCGGTGCTTTTGGTGCGCTTCCTGTTTGACGGACGTTATCCGGATGAGAATATGGGAGTGCTGCTGGGAATGTATGCGGCTATGGGCGTGATCCTGGGGCATAATTTTCCCTGTTATCTGAAGTTTCATGGCGGGAAAGGGATTTCGGCCACAGCCGGACTTTTTCTGTCCCTCGATCCGCTCCTGACGCTGGGCGCCCTGCTTCTTTTTGCAGGCTCCGTGGCCCTTACCCGGTATGTATCGCTTGGTTCTATCCTGGTAAGCATCTGGCTTCCCGTAGGCGTTGTGATTTACGGAGTGCTGGGAAAATGGGGACTTTCTCAGGCACATCTGTATGAGTTGTATGCGATCGCCATATTTTTATGCGCGATGGCCATTTATCGTCATCGGAAAAATATTCGCGGGCTTCTGAATGGTACGGAAAGGAAGCTTGGAGAGAAAGCGGAATAGGGAAAGGAGAACACAATATGGCAAAGGTAGGCGTTATCGGAGCAGGAAGCTGGGGAACAGCCCTGTCTGTGCTTCTTCACAGCAATGGACATGAGGTGACTGTCTGGTCCATTTCACAGGACGAGGTGGATATGCTGAATGAAAAGCGCGAACATAAGGATAAGCTTCCCGGTGTGAAGATTCCGGAGGATATTCGGATTACGACAGATCTGGAGGGGAGCGTACAGGGGAAGGATCTCCTGGTGCTGGCCGTTCCCTCGCCTTATACGAGAAGCACATCCAGGTCCATGGCTCCTTATGTGGCGGATGGCCAGCTTATCGTCAATGTGGCGAAGGGAATTGAGGAGAGTACCTTGATGATCCTGACGGACATCATTGAGCAGGAGATTTCAAACTGCAGGGCGGCGGTGCTGTCCGGTCCGAGCCATGCAGAGGAGGTAGGACGCGGGCTTCCGACGACTGTGGTAGCCGGAGCGCACGACAGAGAGACGGCGGAGTATATCCAGAACGTCTTCATGAATCAGGTGTTCCGCGTATACACCAGCCCGGATATGCTCGGCATCGAACTGGGCGGCGCGCTGAAAAACGTGATCGCGCTGGCGGCGGGAATCGCAGACGGTCTTGGCTACGGCGACAATACGAAAGCTGCGCTGATTACACGCGGAATCACTGAAATGAGCCGGATCGGAGTAGCCATGGGAGGAAGACAGGAGACCTTCAACGGTTTGTCTGGTATCGGCGATCTGATTGTCACCTGCGCTTCTGTTCATAGCCGCAACCGGAAGGCCGGCTACCTGATGGGACAGGGAAAGACCATGAAGGAAGCCATGGACGAGGTGAAAATGGTCGTGGAGGGCGTCTATTCCGCGAAGGCGGCGGTGGCTCTGGCACGGAAGTTTAACGTGGAGATTCCGATTATCGAGCAGGTGAACAAGGTGCTTTTTGAGGATAAACCGGCCAGGGAAGCTGTCATAGATTTGATGCTCCGGGATAAAAAGATCGAAAATCCGCTGCTTCCCTGGGAGTAGGGAAGCGAAAGGATATATCCTTCGCATCCGTGCATGCTTTTTAAAGGGGGAAAATCAAAAGGGGGGAAGATCATGCGCTGCTATAGCTGCCACAAAAATTTCGATTATGAAAAATATTATGGAATCTGCCCGAAATGCGGCTGCTTCAATCAAAGGGAGACACGGGAGGAACGTCATGAGGAACTGCATGATCGTTTTGGAGACGAGTCGGCTTTCCGTCCTGTGGAGGAAGGAAAGAAAAGGCGTGCGGGAATTGGACTTCTGATATTCAGCATTGTGTTTTTGATGACAGGTTTCGGCGTTCTGGTTTCCGGCACCCTGACTTATTCGTCGTCTCTGAAGCAGAAGGAACTTTCCGGACAGTCGGATAACGCCTTGGAAGTCGTCGCTCATGAAGAAGGGGAAGCCTTTGATTTTCAGCACGGAAGTCTTCAGATTATGGAAGCAAAGGTACTTGCAGATCAGGAACAGCTTCCCGATTTGGCGGATGGTATGCGGCTTGTCGCTGTTCGTGTGAGAGGACAAAGCAACGGGGAATATGAGGACTATAATCTGATTGCGCAGCCTTATCTGGAGGCGGACGGTGTGTACAGGCGCGCTTTGTATACTTATATATTTGAACCATACGGCCAGATGCTGGGCGCGTATCCGGCTATGGAGGAAAGTTCCCTGATGTGGCAGACTTCCTGCGAGGGCTGGTATGGCTTCCTCGTGGAGGAAAACGCGCAGACGCTCCGGGTATGGTTTGACGAATATGATGGTTCTGACTGGGATGGGGGAAATCTTCTGGCAGGTCATTATGTGGAACTGACGCTGGAGGCTCCAGAAGAACTGGAAGGAGGAGAGACGGATGCGGAATAGGGGAATGACGGTTGTGTCCGTGCTGCTTCTGGTGGTCGGATGTTTCTGTATGGTTCTGGGTTTTTTGTTCTGGTCAGGGGAGCTGAATGTTTTTCGCCCGGATATACCGGAAAAGGAACCCTACTGCGTGGTAGAATTCCAGGAAGCCGTCAGGCTTGGAGATACTTACGAAGGCGCGCAGGCCTATGAGGGATATAGCTTTTATGAGCTCCATTATTCTGTAGAAAATATGGGGGATCTGGAATTCTATCGGGGCCTGCCCTCTATCTATTATATGGGAAAAGAATATGGAAGCGTCTACGACTACTGGGAAAATCAGAATACAGAGGAGGAAGAAGAGCTGTTTTCCGATGCTTATGATGCCCGTATTCCGCCTGGAAGAACCGGAAAGGCCACTCAGGTGATTCAGATACGGGAGGGGGAAGAGAGTCTCACGGGCTCTTATTATCCCAGCTATTCGGATGAGGAGCTTTTCGTTGAAATACAGATTAAGTAAAGCCAAAAGATGTCCTGTTTGAGGACATCTTTTTTGACTTCATAGGAAAGACTGTGTTACGTTAATGTGTGAAAGTGAAGCGGAAAAAGGTCTTTCCTATGAAATCAAATGCACTTCGTGCAAGGATGCGCAGCTCGCGGAGAGGAAATTGCTGCTTTGCAGCCCGCTCGCGCGCGAAGAATTTCGCAGGCGAAATTCTTTTTTGACGGATACGGAAAGAATTCGATTCCCTATATCAAAAAATTCGATTGACAAACAGCAGGGTATGGGGTACAATGTGAAAAGTAATGCGGCGCTTTAATGCGGCACAGCGTTGTGGCGGAAAAGCGCTGTATGGAGAAAGATGATACAGGAGGGTATACTATGAAAAAGTTATTGGCACTGATGCTTGCCTTGGGCATGACTGTTTCCCTGGCGGCCTGCGGCGGCACAGACAGCGCGGACACGGCTTCTGAGGCGGAGACCACAGAAGAAAGCGCTGAGACGGCTGATGCGGCAGAGGATACGGCTGATGCGGCAGCGGCGGAGACTTCAGGAGATGGGACTTATGTGATAGGTATCTGTCAGCTTGTACAGCATGAGGCTCTTGACGCGGCCACACAGGGCTTTAAGGATGCTGTGACGGAGGCTCTCGGTGAGGAGAACGTGACTTTTGACGAGCAGAACGCATCCAATGATTCCGCAACCTGCGCGACGATTATCAACCAGTTTGTATCCAACAATGTGGATCTGATTCTTGCAAATGCGACGGCTCCCCTTCAGGCTGCAGCCCAGGGAACCGATTCTATTCCGGTTCTGGGTACTTCCGTAACAGAGTACGGCGTTGCCCTTGATATTGACGATTTTGACGGCCTGGTAGGAACTAATGTATCCGGTACTTCTGATCTGGCTCCGCTGGACCAGCAGGCGGCGATGCTCAATGAACTGTTCCCGGATGCTTCCACGGTTGGTCTGCTGTTCTGTTCCGCAGAGGCGAACTCCCAGTATCAGGTGGATACGGTTCAGGGTTACCTGGAAGAGCTTGGATATACCTGTAATCAGTATTCCTTCTCAGACTCCAATGATCTGGCGGCGGTAGCTACCACAGCGGCGTCCGAGAGCGATGTGATCTATGTGCCTACGGATAATACGGTGGCTTCCAATACAGAGATCCTGAGAAATATTTGCGAGCCGGCCGGCGTTCCTGTAATCGCAGGCGAGGAAGGAATCTGCTCAGGCTGCGGCGTAGCTACCCTTTCTATCAGTTATTATGATTTGGGTGTGGCTACCGGACAGATGGCGGTAAAGGTTCTGACCGGCGAGGCGGACATCTCCGAAATGCCCATTGAATATGCTCCTGAGTTTACGAAAAAGTACAATCCGGAGCTGGCGGAGGCCATGGGCGTGACGATCCCCGATGATTATGTAGCTATTGAGACGGCGGAGTAGAGGCCGTCCAGGAGATAATGTATTTTCATTTCAAAAGCGGCAAAAAGGACTTTCCTTTTTTGCCGCTTTTTGATATAATACTGAAGATTATACGCTTTTTCATTCTGGCATCCGGAACGCATGGCGTCGAAGGATCGATACGGCGTCTGCAAGAAAAAGCGGGAGGAGTATTTATACAGGCAGGAGGAAATATAAGGTGGAAATTATGAAGTTTATCAATGCCCTTCCAGGCCCCGTAGCGCAGGGACTGATCTGGGGGATCATGGCTGTCGGCGTCTACATCACCTATAAGGTGCTGGATTTGGCGGACCTGACGGTGGACGGAACCATGGCGACAGGCGGAGCGGTATGCATCGTCATGATGCAGAGCGGACATTCCGTGGGCGTTTCCTTGTTTGTAGCCTTTTTGGCGGGAATGGCGGCTGGCCTGGTGACCGGTCTTTTCCATACGGCAATGGGAATCCCGGCGATTTTAGCAGGAATTCTGACACAGCTTGGCCTGTATTCGGTGAATCTGCGTATCATGGGAGAAAAGGCGAACGTAGCTCTGGCTTTCGGAAAGTATGACCAGATCGTCTCTCTGCGCTGGGTACGGGACGTGCCGTTTTATCAGAATACAATCTTTGTATCTGCGATTTTTGTACTTATCTTGATTGCGGTTCTGTACTGGTTCTTCGGAACAGAGCTGGGATGCGCGATCCGGGCTACCGGAAACAATGAGAATATGTCCAGAGCTCAGGGCATCAATACGAATACGGGAAAGCTTGTGGGACTGATGCTTTCCAACGGTATCGTGGCTCTTTCCAGCGCGCTTTACGCACAATACCAGGGGTTTGCGGATGTAAATGCAGGACGCGGAGCTATCGTTATCGGTCTGGCGGCTGTGATCATCGGCAATGTACTGTTCGGCAAAATCAGCAGAAATTTTGCGTTCAAGCTGGTATCCGTGGTGCTGGGCGCCATTATTTACTGGGTGGTATATCAGGTTGTCATCACGGCAGGACTGAACGCCAACGATATGAAGCTGATTTCGGCTCTGGTAGTGGCGGTGTTCCTGGCAGTACCTTATCTGAAAGGGAAATATTTTTCAAAGCCGGTGAAAAAAGGAGGTGCGTCCCATGCTTAGAATGGAAGAGATCTGGAAAACTTTTAACGCTGGGACTGTGAATGAGAAGACAGCCTTAAGCGGTCTGAATCTGGAGCTGAAGGAGGGAGATTTCGTCACAGTCATCGGTGGAAACGGCGCCGGAAAGTCCACAATGCTGAACGCGGTGGCAGGCGTATGGCCGGTAGACGAAGGAAAGATCTATATCGACGACGAAGATGTGACGAAGCTTCCGGAACATAAGCGGGCAAAGTATCTGGGACGTGTGTTCCAGGATCCGATGACAGGCACGGCGGCCGGCATGCAGATCGAGGAAAACCTGGCGCTGGCAGCCAGACGCGGCAGCTTCCGTTTTCTGAAGCCGGGAATCACCCATAAGGAAAGAAAGTATTATCAGGAGCGCCTTGCTGCGCTTGGCCTTGGCCTGGAGGATCGTATGACGACAAAGGTAAGGCTTCTGTCCGGCGGACAGCGGCAGGCCCTGACGCTCCTTATGGCTACTCTGAAAAAGCCGAGGATTCTGCTGCTTGACGAACATACGGCAGCCCTTGACCCGAAGACGGCGGCGAAGGTCCTGGAGGCCACAGACCGGATTGTGGAGGAGAATCACCTGACGACCATGATGATCACCCATAATATGAAGGACGCCATTGTACATGGAAACAGGCTGATTATGATGTACGACGGCCATATTATTTACGATGTGGCGGGCGAGGAGAAAAAGCGGCTGAAGGTGTCGGACCTTCTGGAGAAGTTTGAGCAGGCCAGCGGCGGAGAGTTCGCCAATGACCGGATGATGCTTGCCTGACTGATTGACAATGCAGCAGGAAATTGCTACAATTCAAAGAACGGAGCTGTTTTCCGGCGGCTGGAAAAGCGTTCGGCGCGGCCGGAGAAAACAGAGAAAAGGACAAGGGGTGAGAGAATGAAACGAGTTGTATTTTCTATTCTGGTAGACAATACTTCCGGTGTGCTGAGCCGGATTTCAGGGCTGTTCAGCCGCCGCGGCTATAATATCGACAGCCTGACTGTAGGCGTAACGGCGGATCCCCGCTATTCCAGAGCGACGGTTGCGGCCAAAGGCGATGAACTGATTCTGCAGCAGATAGAGAATCAGCTTAACAAGCTGGTGGATGTGATTGACATTAAGCGCCTGGAGCCGGAGACCTCTATCTGCCGGGAGCTGATCATGATCAAGATTAAGGTGGATGAGGAGAACCGTCAGTCTTTGATTGCGGTGGCGAATATCTTCCGGGCGAAGATTGTGGATGTGGCGAAGGGTTCCCTTGTCATCGAGCTTACCGGAAACCAGTCGAAGATAGAGGCGTTTATCGATCTGCTGAGCGGATATGAGATTCTGGAGCTTGCAAGAACAGGAGTGACCGGACTGTCCAGAGGCACCTTTGACGTAAAGATGTACGATGAGGACGGAAAGCTAATGGATTACGATTTCAGCTAAATCCGGAGAACAGAGCTTCTTTTAGTGACTGCACCGGCGTCATGGGACGCACCGATGTGATCCTTAAGGATAAAAAATCAAATGGAGGAATGAAAAAATGGCAAAGATCTATTATCAGGAAGACTGCAATCTTTCCCTTTTGGAGGGAAAAACCATTGCGGTAATCGGCTATGGAAGCCAGGGACATGCGCAGGCTCTGAACGCGAAAGAGTCGGGCTGCAATGTAATTATCGGACTGTATGAGGGAAGCAAATCCTGGGCGCGTGCAGAAGCGCAGGGATTTGAGGTTTATACGGCGGCCGAGGCTGCGAAGAGAGCGGACATTATCATGATTCTGATCAATGACGAGCTTCAGGCAGCTATGTACAAAAAGGATATTGAGCCGAACCTGGAAGAAGGCAATATGCTGATGTTCTCCCATGGCTTCAACATTCACTTCAATCAGATTGTACCGCCGAAGAATGTAGACGTTACCATGATCGCTCCCAAGGCTCCGGGCCATACGGTAAGAAGCGAGTACCAGGCCGGCAAGGGAACGCCCTGTCTGGTAGCCGTATACCAGGATGCCACAGGAAAGGCTATGGAGTATGCGCTGGCATACGGCCTGGCTATCGGCGGAGCAAGAGCGGGAATCCTGGAGACCACTTTCCGTACGGAGACAGAGACGGATCTGTTCGGCGAGCAGGCGGTGCTTTGCGGCGGTGTGTGCGCTCTGATGCAGGCGGGCTTTGAGGTTCTGACAGAGGCTGGCTACGATCCGAGAAACGCATACTTTGAGTGTATCCATGAGATGAAGCTGATCGTAGATCTGATTTACCAGTCCGGCTTTGAGGGAATGCGCTATTCCATCTCCAATACGGCTGAGTACGGCGATTATATCACAGGCCCGAAGCTTATCACAGAGGATACCAAAAACACCATGAGAAAGATTCTGAAGGACATTCAGGATGGAACCTTTGCAAAGGACTTCCTGCTTGACATGTCCCCGGCAGGCGGACAGGCTCACTTCAAGGCCATGAGAAAGCTGGCTCAGGAGCATCCGTCAGAGAAGATCGGAAAGGAGATCCGGAAGCTGTATAGCTGGAACGACCAGGATAAGCTGCTGGACAACTAATACATGGAAGTGTGGAGCAAAAAGATTTATCTTGAGCTTCCCAAGCCTTGCGAGGAGGACCACCGTCCGCTGCAGGAGCGGCTAATCGCCGCCCTGAAGGACAGTGGTCCTTTCCGGCAGGAGGAAAAAACCGCCTATATCCGGGTACGTTCTAACGCTTTACGGAACGCTTCTGACATCTGTGAGCAGAGCGATTTCCGGGTGACGGCCACAATCGCCTTCGACGGCTATGGCTGGGAGCTTCTGAGACTGGAAGCAGGAAATACGGCAGAGGCTCATTACGGACTCTGCGTCGATCTGGGAAGCACGACGGTGCTCATGGAGCTTTTGAATCTGAATACAGGAGAAATTCTTGGAAGGGAGAGCATCTTCAATCCGGGAATTAACTGGGGCGAAGACATTTTAAGCAGGATTTTTTATACGAAGGGTCGGCCGGAGCGCCGGAAAAGGCTTCAGCGGGCTACCGTAGAAGGATTTTGTACGCTTCTGGACAGCCTGGAGAAAAAGACGGGAATCGATGTTCATTCCTGCCCGATCCTGACAGTGTCCGGAAATACGACGATGATCCATTTTCTGCTGGGACTGGATGCCTTTGGCGTCTTTTCGTCCCCCTATGCGGTCCAGACTCTTGCTCCTGATATGGTACGGGGAGAGGAGCTGGGGATTCCTATAGATGGTTTCGTCTACTGCTGTCCCGGCCTGGAAAATTATCTGGGCGGCGACATCATCAGCGGAATGCTGGCCACAGGGATCCCGGATCAGGAGGAGATCTGCGTCTTTCTTGATGTGGGAACGAACGGAGAACTGGTCGTGGGAAATAAAGACTTTTTGCTGGCCGGAGCGGGGGCTGCGGGACCAGCCCTGGAAGGCGGCGTGGTCCACACAGGGATGCGGGCGGAAGAAGGCGCTGTAGATCGTGTCACGACGGAGCAGGGAAGGCTGAAGGTTCATGTGATCGGAGAGGGAAAGGCGAAAGGAATCTGCGGTTCAGGGATCGCAGATTTGATCGCGGAGCTGTTCCTGAATGGCTGGATTGATCTGCGGGGGCGGTTTCAGGAGGAGAGTCCGAAAGTGATAAAGGTTCCAGGCAGAGAGGAACAGGAGACGGAGCTGGCGGTAGAATACGCTCCAGGGCTTTACTTCTACCAGGACGACGTGGATGAATTTCTGAGGACGAAGGCCGCGGCCATGACTATGGTGGAGTATATGATGAAGCTCATTGGCCTTACGATGGAGGATGTGGGACGTTTTTATGTGGCCGGAGCCTTTGGCACTCATTTTGACAAGGAATCGGCGGTGACCATAGGCCTTTATCCGGATATTGACAGGGACAGGATCCTTTCGCCGGGAAACACTTCCCTGCAGGGGGCCAGGAAGCTGCTGCTTGACCGTTCTCTTGCCAAAAAAGCGGAGGAGATTGTCAGCCGGATGGAGTATGTGCAGTTTGGCGCGGTGGAGGATTTTCTTCAGCTCATGGTGGCTGCGACCGCGATCCCGCATACGGATCTGCAGAGGTATCCGTCGGTAGCAAGGCGGCTGGAGGAGAGAAGGAAAGAGAGAGTATGAGACATTTTGCAGGAAAGCTGTATTTGGCGCTGGCTGTGCCATGCGCCCTGAATCTGCCCTTCTTCCTGACAGGACTTGGGCGGACTGCAGAAAGCGCGGGAGCGAAAGAACTCGCCTGGATTCTCCAGATACCTGCGGCGATTTTTCTGATTCTTACATACCTGTGGCTTCTCGTCTGGCCGGTCCGGGATCGTGTGCGGACAGGGCTGCGGGCGCGGATGATGCTGGGCGGGCGCAGAAGCATTTACTGGGGCCTGTACGGAGCGGTCGTTCAGATATGGATCATCTGGCGTATGTTCCAGCCTTCTTTTGGGATTGCTCTGATGTATGGCAGAGCCGTCCGGCTTCTGGATCTGGTGCTGGCCCTCCTGGGAATCTTTCTGCTTGTCTGGCTGGGAACCCTGCGGATCTTCTTCACTTCCAGACGCCTCAGCATCGCCAGGCGTGTGGTGATGCTGCTGACCTGGTGGATTCCAGTGGTAAATCTCCTGGTCCTTCTGTACGCCTGCCGTCTTGTCTATGAGGAGTATGATTTTCTACGGGAAAAGGCAGAGCTTCGCGCCCTCCGGGTAGACTCCGGAATGTGTGCTACAAAGTATCCCCTTCTTCTCGTTCACGGCATTGGCTTTCGGGATCTCCGGTATTTTAATTACTGGGGACGGATTCCCAGGGAGCTTAAGCGGAACGGAGCCGTGATCTATTACGGCAACCAGGAGGCTCTGGGTACCATCGCATACAATGGCGAGGACATCCGCCGCAGAATTTTCGAGATCCGGAAAGAAACGGGCGCGGAGAAAGTCAACATCATCGCTCATTCCAAAGGGGGACTGGATGCCAGATACGCGGTTTCCACCCTTGGGATGGGACCGTATGTGGCTTCGCTTACGACGATGAATACGCCGCACAGAGGCTGCCGTTTTGTGGATTATGCCTGCCGGCTGCCGGAAGGGTTCTACCGCTTTGTGGCGGATTGCTTTGACCGGACATTTGCAAGGTTTGGAGATAAGTCCCCGGATTTTTATACGGCTACCCATCAGTTCGCGACGGAGGCAAGCGCGCGCTTCAATCAGGAGACGCCGGATGTGCCGGGCGTCTATTACCAGAGTTACACCTCCAAAATGAAAAATCCGTTCAGTCATCTGCTGCTTATGATTCCCTATTGCCTGATACGCCCTCTGGAAGGAGAAAACGATGGGCTGGTCAGCGTGGAATCTGCAAAATGGGGCGAATTCCGGGGCGTTTTTTCAAACAAAAGGCTGCGCGGCATCTCCCATGGCGACATCATCGATTTGAAACGCCAGGATTATAAGGGCTTCGATGTGACGGAAACCTATGTGCGAATTGTGGCGGATTTGAAGGAAAGAGGATTCTGAAAAACAAAAAACTATTGACAGAAGCACGTTCAAACACTATAATCTTAGTTGTGCAACGATCCCTTTGGCTGGAAAACGGCGTGAGTTTTTGATAGCCTAAGGTATATGACCCAGACAGTTGTCTAGTGCACAATATGCAACTGGAGGGAGGTTAGGTGTGGTACTATGTCGAATGTAATCGTTAAAGAGAACGAGACTTTAGATAGCGCTCTGCGTCGTTTTAAGAGAAACTGTGCAAAAGCAGGCATTCAGCAGGAGATTCGTAAGAGAGAACATTACGAGAAGCCCAGCGTAAGACGTAAGAAGAAGTCTGAAGCAGCGAGAAAGCGTAAATACAACTAAATTTGTGTGTGAAATTCCCCGGTAAAAGCCGGGGAATTTTTTCGGAAATGAAAATTTGCACAAATATAGAGAAAAGCAGGAAGAAAAAAAATACTTTTTTGTTATTTTTACTATAGCTTTTTGCACAAAAAAGATATAGTATAAGTGAGATAATCTGGTTTTTGGAGGACCAGAGCGTCCTTGGGGACGGAGAATTTAGACTGACTTGAGACAGGAGGAAAGCGCATGGAGCAGATGGAAACTGTCCTGAACAGACTTTCTGAGATTGAAAATGCGGCTGTTTCACTGGAGGAAAAGGCAGCGGAACAGAAAAAGCAGATAGCCGCAGAGTATGAGGCAAAGACCAAGGCCTTTGACGCGGGACTCGACGCTCAGACGCAGGAAAAGCTGAAAAGCCTGAATGAAAAACTGAAGGCTGACGCTGAGAATGAGCTTTTGAAGATGAGGCTTGAGACAGAGCACGAGCTGAACGCTATGGAGCAGGAATACAGCCAGAACCATGAAAAGCTGGCCGAAGGGATATTTCGTAAAATGATAGGAGAGTAGGCATGGGTGATCTGATGAAATACAGCGCCATTGCCACAAAGATACGCGCTATGGAAAGCCGCCTTCTGAAAGCGGATGATTACCGCAGACTGGCGGCTATGGAAAGCGTGCCCCAGGCCGTGGCCTATCTGAAGAAGATTCCTGCGTACGGCGTCCTGCTCGGCAGCAGAGATGAGAATCAGCTCCACCGCGGAGAGGTTGAGAGACTTCTGGTAGGAACCCTGTACTATGATTATACAAAAATTTACCGTTTCTGCGACAGGGGACAGAAAAGCGTTCTGAAGCTGTACTTCAGCAAGTTTGAGATAGCGGTTCTGAAGCGGGCTTTCCGGCGGGCGTTTAACCATGGAGACAGAACGGGAGAGGAAAAGGAATTTCGCGGGACTATTCAGAAATTTACGGAGATACCGCTTGCCAGGCTGGCGGATGCGGTGACAGTTCCGGAAATTCTGGAAACTTTGAAGGACACGCAGTATTACAGGGTGCTGCAGAAGCTGGAAAATGCGGAAAAGGCAGAACTGTTTGATTACGAAATGACGCTGGATCTGTATTATTTTTCGATGATCTGGAAGCAGAAAGACAGGCTTTTAAAAGGTAAGGATCAGGAGCTTTTGACGAGAAGCCTGGGGAGCAAGATTGATCTGCTGAATATGATGTGGATTTACAGGGCGAAAAAGTATTATCAGCTCAGTGAAGCTTCGACCTATACGCTGCTGATTCCAATTACCTACCGGCTGCATGACAGCGACATTCGCAGTATGGTGACTGCCGCGGATGAGAAGGAGCTTGAGGCAGCGGTACGAAAGACATACTACGGAAAGAAATTTCTTGAGCTTGACGGAGAAAAGCTGGAGCAGATGTATCACCAGTTTATCAGGAAAATTTATGGGGAAGAGAAACGGAGCAATCCGTATTCTATGGCGGTGATCACCAGTTACCTTTATGAAAAAGAAAGGGAACTGGACAGGCTGACCACCGTTCTGGAGGGCGTCAGGTATGGACTGCCGCCCGGCGAGACGTTAAAATACGTGGAACAGTCTGGGGATGGAAGCAAAAGCAGAGGAGGTAGCAGCAAGTGATTGTTAAAATGAAGTTCTTAAGCATCACTGGGCCGAAGGATGATATTGAGCGCATGGCTGGACAATATCTTTCCAAGTATGAGATTCAGTTGGAAAACGCCCTGACAGAGCTTAAGACAGTACGGGATCTGAGAGCCTATACGGACAAGAATCCGTATGAGGAAATAATCCGCCAGGCGAAAGAATATCTCCCTGCCGGACTGAAGACGGATCAGGAGTTTCCGGATATAACGGCAGAGCAGGCGGCGAATATTCTGCGCGAAGCGGAAAGTCATCTGACTGAGCTTCGGAACAAGAGGGCGGAGCTTTCCGAGGAGAGAGAGAAGTGCCGGGTCTCTCTGGAAAATATAGATCCGTTCCGGGGACTTCGGTTTGAGGTTCACAAGCTTTTGAAATTCCGTTATATCAAATACAGATTTGGAAGGATTTCAAAAGAATATTTCGATAAATTTGAACGGTATGTATACGATACGCTGGATACGATCTTTTATCAGTGCAGCAGTGACGACGAGTATGTCTGGGGCGTGTATTTTGCGCCGGATTCTGTGGCGGACAAGGTAGATGCCGTCTACGCCTCCATGCATTTTGAGCATTTTTATCTGCCGGATGAATACGAGGGTACGCCCAGCCAGGCCTATGAGGAGCTGAAAAACAGAATCGCGTCTCTGGATGAGGAGCTTTCAGAGGTAGACAGACAGATTTCCGCAGTAGTAGGAGAGCATGCGGACGAGCTGGCGGGCGCGGTTTCGCATCTGGAAAAGCTTTCCGCAAGCTTTGACATCCGGAAGTTCGCGGCCCTGACAAGAGAGAAGGACAACGTATTTTATATTCTCTGCGGCTGGATGCCGGAGGATCAGGCGGATGCCTTCCAGAAGGAAATCGAGGACGACAAGCAGACCTTTGTGGTGGTGGAGGACGATCATGACAATATTTTCAGCACTCCGCCTACAAAACTTAAGAATTTCAAACTGTTCCGTCCTTTTGAAATGTATGTAAAGATGTACGGACTTCCGGCTTATAATGAGCTGGACCCCACTATGTTTGTGGCCCTGACCTATGCGTTTATCTTTGGGGCAATGTTCGGAGATGTGGGGCAGGGCCTGGTGCTTCTGCTGGGCGGCCTGTTTCTTTATAAGAAAAAGGGAATGGATCTGGCGGCGATCATCGCCAGCGCGGGTGTGTTTTCCACATTTTTCGGATTTATGTACGGCAGCTTTTTTGGCTTTGAAGACACGCTGATTCAGCATATCTGGCTGAAGCCTAAAGAGGCCATGATGTCTTTGCCTGTGATCGGACAGATGAACACGGTATTTGTTGTGGCCATTGTCTTTGGCATGTTTCTGATTCTGGCAGTTATGGTCATGCACATCGTTGTATGTATGCGGAATCATGATGCGGAAGGAACCTGGTTTGACACAAACGGCGTCGCGGGACTTTTGTTCTACGGTTTTCTGGTGGCGTGCCTGATTCTGTTTATGAGCGGACATACGCTTCCGGCAGCGGTGATCCTTGTGGTGATTCTGGGAGTTCCGCTTCTGGCTATGGCTTTTAAGGAGCCTCTTGGAGCGTGGCTGGAGAAGAAAAAGGCGAAATTTGACGATGGAGTGCCGATGTATCTGGTGCAGACCTTTTTCGAGATGTTTGAGGTGCTTTTAAGCTTTTTCTCAAATACGCTGTCCTTTGTCCGTATCGGAGCCTTCGCGGTCAGCCATGCGGCGATGATGGAGGTCGTGCTGATGCTGGCCGGTTTTACAAACGGAGGAAGCGGCAACTGGATTATCATAATTCTGGGCAACGCTTTTGTCTGCGCTATGGAGGGACTGATCGTAGGCATTCAGGTGCTGAGGCTTGAGTATTATGAGCTGTTCAGCCGTTTCTACAAAGGAACGGGACATGCATTCCGGCCCTATGAGCTGAAAAAGTAAGGGAAAAAGGACTGCTATACAATTTTATGTAAATATCTAAAGGTATTTAAGGAGGAAAATTTATATGTCTATCGTAGTGAGAGTATTACTTGTTGCAGCATTGATTCTGAGTATTATCATTCCTTTTGGAGCGTATTTCCTGGGAGAGAAGAGCCGCAGACGGTATAAGAGATCTCTGGCGTGCAACTGCTTTTTCTTCTTTGGAACCCTGGCTCTTGCGTCTATCCTTTCTCTTGGCGGAGCAGGCAGCGTACAGGCAGCCGAGGTGGCAGCGGACGCCGCTGCGACGGGCGCTTCCGCGTCCGGACTATCTTCCGGACTTGGTTATATCGCGGCAGCTCTGGCGACGAGCCTTTCCGGTATCGGTTCCGGTATTGCGGTAGCTTCTTCTGCAAGCGCGGCTCTCGGAGCGATCAGCGAGGATCAGAGTATCTTCGGTAAGTCCATGATCTTCGTAGCTATGGCCGAAGGTATCGCTCTGTACGGTCTGATTATCTCCTTCATGATTCTTGGACAGTTATAATGTCGGCATACCAAGGGGCAATACGTCCCAGCTCTCAGAAAGGAAGGAATTCCTATGAAGATGTATCTGATAAGTGATAATGTGGATACCTATACAGGAATGCGCCTGGCAGGCATCGAGGGAGCGGTTGTGCATGAGAGAGAGGAGCTTGAAAATGAGCTCGGCCGCGTGCTGGCGGACAAGGAGATTGCGGTGATTATTCTGACGGAGAAATTTGGACGGGAGTTTCCGGATCTCATCAATGAAGTCCGTCTGAGCCGCAGTCTGCCGCTTCTCATCGAGATTCCTGACCGCCACGGCACCACAAGGGGAGAAAACTTTATCACTTCTTATGTCAATGAGGCTGTGGGAGTGAAACTGTAGCAAGCCGGTTTATCTGAAACCGGACCGGCGCGCCAAAGCAGCAAAAAGGAAGGTGGATCGCGATGACGACAGAAGAAAAACTGCAGCATTTTACCATGTATGCCATGGAAGAAGCGCGAAATAAGAGCAACGCCATGATTCGCGAATATACGGACGCTCTGGAAAAGATTTTTCAGGAGCATCAGGAAAAGAAACGGCGTCAGGCGGATCTGGAGATCAAGGCAGAGACCGTCCGTCTTGTCCGTGAAAATAATAAGAGGTTCTCGGAGGAACAGATTGAGATTAAGAGAACCATGAGCAAGAGACAGGCAGAAATAAAGGAAAAACTGTTTGTAGAAGTAAGGGATATGCTTGCCCGTTTTGCGGAGACGAGGGAATATCGTCAGATGCTCGTAAGGCAGCTTCGGGAAGCCATAGAATTTGCGGGCGGAGAGGAAATCATACTGTACCTTGATCCCTCGGACGCTCAGAGCCAGTACAGTGTCGAGGCGGAGATAGGCGCGCCGGTGACGGTCAGTACCTATTCCTTTCTGGGAGGCACCCGTGCGGTTCTTCCGGCGAGAAATATCCTGATCGACAACTCATTTGAGACCAGGCTTGCGGAGGCAAAGGAGCATTTCCGGCTAAAAGGAGGGGCAGTTCATGAATAGAACAGGCGTTATCTACGGGATCAACGGCCCCGTTATCTACCTGAAGGGCCATACCGGTTTTAAAATGTCGGAGATGGTCTATGTAGGCAAGGAAAAGCTGGTGGGCGAGGTAATCAGCCTGAACAAAGATATTACGACCATACAGGTCTTTGAGGAAACGACAGGCCTTAAGCCTGGCGAGATTGTGGAGGCTACCGGAGACGCGATCTCCGTTGTACTTGCGCCTGGCATCCTGAACAATATTTTTGATGGAATCGAGCGTCCCTTAAGCGAGATCGCAAAGACCGGGGGCGCGTATATTACCCGCGGTACCGTGGTGGACTCCCTGGATCAGACAAAGCTCTGGGACGCCCATATGCTGGTAAAAAAGGGAGAACGGGTACGCGGAGGGACGATTCTCTGCGAGGTGCCTGAGACAAGGGCGATTATGCATAAGGTTATGGTTCCTCCGGATATGGAGGGAACCCTTATTGAGGTAATGCCGGACGGACAGTATACCATTAATGATACCATTGCCGTTCTGCAGCTCGACGACGGCTCGGAGAAGGAGCTGACCATGACGCAGAAATGGCCGATCCGCGTGCCGCGTCCCACGAGAAAGCGTTATCCGGCTGTGAAGCCCCTGATTACAGGACAGCGTATCCTTGACACCCTGTTCCCCATAGCAAAGGGAGGCACAGCGGCTATTCCCGGAGGTTTCGGAACGGGAAAAACCATGACGCAGCATCAGATCGCAAAATGGTCGGATGCGGATATTATCATTTATATCGGCTGCGGCGAGCGCGGCAATGAGATGACGCAGGTATTGGAGGACTTTTCCAAGCTGGTGGATCCGAGAAACGGCAATCCCCTGATGGACAGGACGACGCTCATCGCCAATACCTCAAATATGCCTGTGGCGGCCCGTGAGGCAAGTATTTACACAGGTGTGACGCTGGCGGAATATTACCGTGATATGGGGTATGATGTGGCTATTATGGCAGATTCCACTTCCCGTTGGGCGGAGGCTCTGCGCGAGCTTTCCGGACGTCTGGAGGAGATGCCGGCTGAGGAAGGCTTCCCGGCTTATCTGGCCTCCCGTCTGTCAGCTTTCTACGAGCGCGCAGGCATGATGATGAACTTAAACGGCACAGAGGGAAGCGTATCCATTATCGGAGCCGTGTCTCCCCAGGGAGGCGATTTCTCCGAGCCGGTTACGCAGAATACCAAGCGTTTTGTGCGCTGCTTCTGGGGACTGGACAAGTCCCTGGCCTATGCCCGCCATTTCCCGGCTATCCACTGGCTGTCGAGCTACAGCGAGTACGTTTCGGATCTGGCGCCCTGGTATAAGGATCACGTGGCGAAGGATTTTATGGACTGCAGAAACCGTCTGATGGTAATTCTGAATCAGGAGAGCAGTCTGATGGAGATCGTAAAGCTGATCGGAAGCGACGTACTTCCGGACGATCAGAAGCTGGTGCTGGAGATCTCCAGGGTCGTGCGTCTGGGCTTTCTGCAGCAGAACGCTTTCCATCCTGACGACACCTGCGTGCCGATGGAAAAACAGATGAAGATGATGGAGACGATACTCTATCTGTACGATAAGGCGAAGGCCCTGATTACCATGGGGATGCCCATGTCTGTACTGAAGTCGGAAAATATTTTTGAGAAGGTCATCGCCATCAAATACGATGTGCCGAACGATCACCTTGAGATGTTTGACGATTACAAGAAGGCGATTGATGATTTCTACGATCGTGTACTGGAAAAGAACGCATAAGGGGGATAAAGAAATATGGCAATTGAATATTTAGGCTTAAGTGAAATCAATGGCCCTCTGATCGCCCTGGAAGGCGTCCAGAACGCCTCCTACGAGGAAATCGTAGAGATCAGCATTGACGCGAAGAAAAAAGAACTGGGACGTATTATAGAGTGCTATAAGGATAAGGCAGTGATTCAGGTGTTCGGAGGAACAGAGAATATGTCTCTGATCAATACCCGCACCAAGCTGACCGGACATCCGATGGAGATCGCGCTCTCTCCGGAGATTTTGGGCCGTACTTTTAATGGCCTGGGTCAGCCCATCGATGGCCTGGGCGATATTGTATCGGATATTCGCCGGAATGTGAACGGCCAGCCCTTGAACCCGGTAAGACGCGAGTATCCCCGAAACTATATCCGTACCGGATTTTCGGCGATTGACGGCCTGACGACGCTGATTCGGGGACAGAAGCTCCCGATCTTCTCAGGAAACGGACTTCCTCATGATCAGCTTGCGGCTCAGCTCGTAAAGCAGGCGTCTCTGGGCGAGAATTCCGACGAGCAGTTCGGTATCGTGTTTGCGGCCATGGGCGTAAAGCATGACGTGGCAGATTTCTTCCGCCGCGCCTTTGACGAGAGCGGAGCCTTTGAGCATGTGGCGATGTTCCTGAATCTGGCGAATGATCCTGTGGTGGAGCGTCTGATCACGCCGAAGGTTGCTTTGACGGCTGCGGAGTATCTGGCTTTCGAGTGCAATATGCACATCCTGGTTATCCTGACGGATATGACTTCTTTTGCGGAGGCTATGCGTGAGGTTTCGTCTTCCAAAGGCGAGATCCCGTCCAGAAAGGGTTACCCAGGCTACTTATACAGTGAACTGGCTACGATTTATGAGCGTGCCGGCATCGTGGAAGGCGTAAAGGGCTCTGTAACGCAGATTCCGATTCTGACCATGCCCAACGACGATATTACCCATCCGATTCCTGACCTGACAGGCTATATCACAGAGGGACAGATTGTACTGGATCGTGAGCTTCACGGCCAGGCAGTGTATCCGCCCATCAGCGTGCTGCCCTCCCTTTCCCGTCTGATGAAGGACGGCATCGGAGAAGGCTTTACGAGAGAGGATCATCAGGATCTGGCGAATCAGTTGTTCTCCTCCTACGCGAAGGTGGGAGACGCGCGGGCGCTGGCGTCTGTTATCGGCGAGGACGAGCTGTCCCCGATTGATAAAAAGTATCTGGAATTTGGAAAGGCCTTTGAGTCACGCTTCGTCGGCCAGGGAGCGGATGAGAACCGCAGCATAGAAGAAACCCTGGACATTGGCTGGGAGCTTCTTGGCATGCTGCCCAGAGAAGAACTGGACCGTGTGGATACGAAGATTCTGGATAAATACTATAAGCCGGCGGAAGCAGAGGAAAATTAATCCGGGTTTCCGAAGCAGGGTTTCGTCCCTGACTGCAGGTTTGTACAAAGATTCCCCGCAGATTTTCACTGTCCGTGTCCATCCCTTCCTGTACACCAGTCTGCTTCCTGTCGGACGAAAAACAGTCCGCCGGAATCAGACAGGTGTTCATGAAGACGCTGAGACACTGGACAGATGAAAGTCCGCGGGGTGTCTGCAACAAGCCTGTAGATAGTGAAGAAATTCCCCATTCCGGAAAGCCCGAAGTGATTTTCCGGCATTGTGACAGGGCGGAGGAAATTTCCGGCTCTGTAATAATGGCGGAGTGAATTTCTGCGGTAGGAGAGGACGGACACAGGATACAGAAAGCGAAGGAAGCCCGTGTCACAGATGGAGGACAGACCAGCGTGATCCCGCCTGCGGCAGAAAAGAAGGAGGTTATTGCATGGACAACAGTGCAGTCCCTACAAAAGGCAATCTGATAGCTGCAAAAAACTCTCTTGCGCTTGCGAAGCTTGGCTATGAGCTGATGGACAAGAAACGAAATATTCTGATCCGGGAGCTTATGGGACTGGTGGATCAGGCGAAGGATATACAGGCTGAGATCCGTACGACCTTCACGGAAGCATACGCGGCCCTTCAGCGGGCCAATATGGAGCTTGGCATCAATACTGTGGCCGATGTGGCCCGGAATGTTCCGGTAGAGAACAGTATTGAAGTAAAGACGCGAAGCATCATGGGTACGGAAATTCCGCTGGTTCGCTATGATGCGGCTACGAGAACTCCGGTCTATGCCTTTTACAGTACGAAGGAATCTCTTGATATTGCCAGAGTGGCTTTTGAGAAGGTAAAGGATCTGACCATTAAGCTGTCCATGGTGGAAAATTCAGCTTATCAGCTTGCAGCCAATATTAAGAAGGCACAGAAGCGCGCCAACGCGCTGAAAAATATTACGATTCCCCGCTATGAGGCGCTGACGAAAAGCATTTCCAATGCGCTGGAAGAAAAAGAGCGTGAGGAATTTACACGGCTGAAGGTCATCAAAAGAATGCATTTGTAAGAGGGTGGGTATAACGGCATGAATCTGTGTGAGTATGCAAAGAGAATATGGAAGTTGTATCTTTTGGGCGAAAGCACAGAGGACATGCAGGAGCTTTTTGCTGCGTTGGACGGAAATATTTCTATCATTGGGACCGGAAAGCACGAATTTTACGAAGAACTGTCCGCATTTGCAGAGGCTCTTGGCATGGAGAAACCGGAGCGCGAGGCGATTGAATTTAAGATTCAGTCCATCTCCGCAAAAGAGCAGCCTGTCAGCAGCGGCGTAAGGCTGGTGTTCGGAGAGTTTCATGTGGTGGGAACGGGAAAGTATACCGAAGCAAAGGTGAATATGGATACCCGCTACACCATGGTGTTTAAAAGAACAGAGGAGAAGCAGGAACGGGGCGAAGAATGGAAGCTGGTTCACGTTCATCAGTCGATACCCTATATCGATCAGAAGGAGGGAGAATATTATCCCAAGACGTTAATGGATCAGGTAGACGAGGCAAATCACAGAGCGGAATACCTGGAGCATCTGGCCTCTACCGATCAGCTGACCGGACTTCTTAATCACAGCTCTTTTTATGAAAAAAGTGAGCGGCTGCTGGCTGAGCGGGGGAGCGGTTTCTGTATAACTATTGATCTGGATGATTTTAAGAGGATTAACGACTCCTACGGTCATCAGGAGGGCGATAAGGTCCTTCAGAAGATGGGCGAGATTCTCCGCTGCTTGTCAGGAGCCTCCGGCTTCAGCACAGTCGGCAGAATCGGCGGGGATGAGTTTGCCGTTTTTTCGGCGGAGCCTGCCTCCGGGGAGGAAGCCTGCGCCGTGGCTGAAGAAATTTTGCGGCAGGCAGAGGAATATGCCGGAAGCGGAAGGGTATTTCCGGGAATTTCTATCGGTATTTCCAAGGTAGAGGATGGCGAGAGGCTTAAAGAGGCATTTCGCCGTGCCGACGATATGCTTTATAAGGTAAAGCGCAGCGGAAAGCATGGATACCGTTTTTATGGTTGATCTTATGCCGTTTTAGCTGGAAAAGGGATAGAAAGATGAGATAGGAGAGATTTTGAGATATTCTCAGATAACAGAGTGGTGTCACGCGGTGATTCGTTCCCAGGCAGCCGAGGGTGGAATCTATGTGGACGCCACAATGGGAAATGGACATGACACCTTATTTTTGTGTGAACTGGCTGGGAAAAGCGGAACGGTATGGGCGTTCGACATTCAGGAAAAGGCCGTGCTCAATACCAGAGCTTTGCTCTCAGAACATGGATACGGCGGCAGCGTGCATCTCATAAGGGACGGTCATGAAAACATGGATCAATATTTAAAGCCTGGGACCGCGGATGTGGTTTGCTTTAATTTCGGTTATCTTCCCGGCGGAGATCACCGGATTGCCACGAAGCCGGAGACGAGCGTGACAGCGATACGAAAAGGATTGGAAATACTAAAAAGCAAGGGTATGATGAGCTTGTGTATTTACAGCGGCAAGGAGACAGGATTTGAGGAAAAGGACCGCATACTGAGCTGTCTGAAAGAACTGCCGCCCAAAGAATATACGGTCATTGTTAATGAGTATTACAATCGTGGAAACTGTCCGCCGATGCCGGTGTTTATATTTAAAGAATAGTTTGCCCTTGTCAATTAAGGATAGCGTCAGTGTTACCTGAATATAAAGTTTGTCATCTGGTTTTTCCGCCACAAAATCGATTTCTGTTTCTCCGACTTTTCCGATGTACACACGATAATCACGGCGAAGTAATTCCAGAAATACAATGTTCTCAAGAATATACCCCCTATCAGAATCGCGATAACCAAGAAGCATATTTCGGAAGCCCATATCTGTAATATAGTTTTTTCCAAGCGTTTTTAAGAGCTGTTTTCCTTTTACATCATACCGCCCGACAGAATAGAAGATAAACGCGCTGCGAAGCATAGAAATGTACTTGTCAACGGTTTTTCCCGCGACATTCTTCCCTTTAACCTGTGAAGTGACTGCAGGTTCAAATTCATAGAAGATCAGAAATTCTTTGAACGACAATGGTAACAGGCGGATTTCCACATATCTTCCGGATAACAGGGTAGAAAACTCTGCAAAGAGAAGATAAGCATTGGAACCGGTAATATAAATATCCACATCAAAATCAAGGTGGAAAGATTCAATGGCTTTTTCCCAATGCTCGACAGCCTGTAGTTCATCAAAAATGAGATGTGTTTTTCCCGTAGCTGGAATCCGTGCGCTGACGTAATCATAGAAAGAAAGGTAATCCGTCAGATTACGGTAGCATGAAAGCAAGAGTTTTCGACCTGGAAGTTGAAAACTTTATAAAAAATGATACTTTTCGACTTCAAAGAGCAAAAAGAGAGCGGCTGCCTGTTATACTCGTACGTACCCATATGGAACATTCAATCATGCTTACGGTGTGTATGATACCTTTAATTAGCAAAGACAATACAGAGAAATAGGGGGGGAAGCATGAAAAGATGTTTTATATGGAATATGCCATGTATTGAGGCGGGCAGAAAACGAAATACAGGCATTGTTAAATTGTTTTTAAATCCGTACAAAAAAATGAAAAAACTGTTGTCCGGGGCTTGTTACTAGTTTAACGACGTGCTATAATACAGTGGATTGCTGAAAAATTATCAATTATATCACGTAAACAAGAGAGAGAGGTAACAGTATGAACAGTGAGACATCAAACAAGATCGTTGTAATCGGCGCGGGCAATGTAGGCGAGACCATTTGTTATACGCTGATGCTGCGCGCACAGGTAGGCGAGATCGTTCTGATTGACCTGAACGAGAAGCGTGCGAAGGGAGCGGCTCTGGATATTTCTCATGGCACGGCTTTCTACAGCCAGGTGCGTATTAAGCAGGGCGGATATGAGGAGTGCGCGGACGCAAAGATCATCATCGTAACCGCAGGCGTTCCCCGCAAGGAAGGCCAGACGCGTCTTGAGCTTGCAAAGGTAAATACAGGCGTTGCAAAGAGCATCGCTCAGAATATTATGAAGTATGCGAAGAATCCGCTGATCATTGTGGTTTCTAATCCGGTAGACGTAAATACGTATCTGATCCAGAAGGAGACAGGCCTTCCGGCGGAGCGCGTAATCGGAACGGGTACCTCTCTGGATACCGCACGTTTCCGTTATCTCTTGAGCCGCCGCTGCAAAGTGGACATCCGCGACATTCAGGGATATATCCTTGGCGAGCACGGCGATACGCAGGTTCCGATCTGGAGCAGCGTGAACGTGGCCGGCGAGCTGATCGATCATTTCCTTCCGACCGATGAGAAAGAGAAGGAGGAGGTAATGACAGAGATCGCCACAAAGGCGCGTACGGCCGGGGCGGACGTGATCTCTCTGAAGGGAGCTACCTTTGACGGTATCGCCATGTCTACCTTCCGTATTGTGGAGTCCATTCTGAAGAATCAGAACACCGTGCTTCCTGTAGCCCATGTTCTGGACGAGAGCTTTGGCAACATGGCAGGCTCCTCCATCAGCCTTCCCTGTGTAATCAACGACGAGGGTATCGCCAGAACGCTGAAGATCTCCATGACCGATGAGGAGCTGAAGGATCTGGAGCATTCCGCACAGGTACTCCGCGACTTTATCAGAGAAGTTACGGCTAACGACTAAGCAGTGCAGAAAAGCATATAAAGGAGAAGAAAGCACAGATTGCGGATGGGATCTGTGCTTCTTTTACCTAATAATTGACAGGGGCGGGTATGCCCTTGCCAATTATGGGTAAGAAAGACAGAGAAAGCGGACAGAATTACAGAGGAGAGGGGGAATACGATGAAAGAAGAATTTTACAGGGTATTTACAGATGATCCGGTGAACTGGGTAAAATGGGCGGTTGTCTTTGCCGTGCTTATTTTAGGATACGTGGTTGCCATACTTTTGTACAGGAAGGTCAGCTATCGTCTGAGCTGGGAGAGAAAGCGTGATATTGCCAGAAGCAGGAATCATGTGCTGAAGGCAAAGCTTGTGAAAAAGCGTCCTTCCGGAGAAGTTTCGTCTTATGACTGGCACGCGGCGTACCGGTATTCGCTGGAAGGAAAGGAAAAGCAGTATCGGGCTTTTTTTAAGCATCCGTCCACGCCTCCGCTTATCTTGTATTTGTATTACATAGAGAATCCGAAAAAAGTTTTCTCCTATGAGGAGTATCACTGGGAAAATCATAAGGCTGTGATTCTTCTGCCTCTGATATTTCTTCCCTGGATTCTGGCTATACTTGCGATCTTCCTTTTGAAAATCCCTCTTTCTGCAAATGGAATATAGTGTTTGACAGTTTCCGGCGTGAAACCTTTACGGAATTTCCGGAAATGTTGAAAGAACGGCAATGATCAGAGAATGATGATTGCCGTTCTTTGCGTTAAATAACTGACGATATAGTTAATGAATTAACATGTTTGATGAAAAAACGACGAGTTAGGGAATGGAAATTCCCATGAAAACACTAGGGATTAACAAAAATTGATCAAATTTAGATAAAAAAAAGAACATATTGCATGAAATGTTTATAAAAAACCATAAAAAATTCCCTGCAAGGGGTTGTTAAAAAAATGACGACATGATACAATATTTAAAAATTGATAGAAATTTATCAAAAGGAGGTAGTCAAATGGTGTACAGCTATTATCCGGGCTGCACGTTGAAGAACAAGGCGCAGGACCTGGATCGATACGCCAGAATGTCAGCAGAGGCGCTGGGCTTTACGCTTCAGGAGATTGAGGAGTGGCAGTGCTGCGGAGCTGTTTATCCTCTGGCTTCGGACGAAATCGCCACAAAGCTGTCGGCAGTCCGCGCATTGAATGACGCGAAGGAAAAAGGACAGGATCTGGTGACGCTCTGTTCCGCCTGTCATCACGTGATTAAGCGTGTGAACGACGATATGCAGCACGTGGAGGATATACGCACCAGAGCAAACAATTATCTGAAGCTCGATGAGCCTTATCTGGGAGAGACAAAGGTGCTTCATTTTCTGGAAGTGCTGCGGGATCGGATAGGCTTCGATACTCTGAAGGAAAAGGTGGTAAAACCTCTGACCGGACGAAAAATTGGCGCGTACTATGGCTGTATGTTGCTCCGTCCAAGCTCAGTTATGGCTTTCGACGATCCGGAAAACCCCACGGTTATGGAGGATTTCATCCGGGCGCTGGGAGCGGATCCGATCGTTTATCCGTTCCGGAACGAGTGCTGCGGCGGTTACATATCTCTGAAAGACAAACCTCTGGCGGGAAGCCTTGTGGATAAGGTTATGGAATCCGCAGTCTGTCATGGGGCGGAGGAGCTGATTACAGCCTGTCCTCTGTGTCTCTACAATTTGAGGAACAGCGGAGCTGCGAAGAAGGTTCCGGTAACGTATCTGACAGAGATCCTTGCAGAGGCTTTGGGACTGATACCGGAGAAGGGAGGAGAGACGGATGTATAGCACGGAAGAAGCGAAGGCCGACATGATCCGGGAGATCAGCGGTGTCAATACAAGAAAGTGCATGAAATGCGGCAAGTGCTCGGCATCCTGTCCGGCCTATGATGAGATGGACATCCGGCCGCACCAGTTTGTCTCCTATGTGGAGAGCGGGGATGTGAGCGCTCTTATGGAGTCAAAGAGCCTCTGGAAATGTCTTTCCTGCTTTGCCTGTGTAGAGAGATGTCCCAGGGACGTAAAGCCGGCGAAGCTCATCGAGGCGGCGAGACTTATGGTGATTCGTCAAAGAGGCGGGAATTATTTAAGTCCGGACGAAGTACCGGAGCTTCTTGAAGAAGAGCTTCCCCAGCAGCTTCTGGCGAGCGCGTTCCGCAAATACAGCAAATAAAGATGATCAGGAGGTGAGGAAAAGTGCATAGAATAGGAGTATTTGTCTGTCATTGCGGTACGAATATTGCGGCGACGGTAGACATTGACCGTGTGGTGGCGGCAGCGGCGAAGGAACCGGGTGTCGTTCACGCGGAGGATTACCAGTATATGTGCTCCGAAGCAGGACAGCTCAAAGTCCGGGAGGCCATTAAGGAAAAACAGCTTACAGGCATCGTTGTCTGTTCCTGTTCTCCCAGAATGCACGAAAATACATTCCGCCAGGCGGCGCAGCGCGCAGGCTTAAATCCCTACATGGTAGAGATTGCGAACATCCGCGAGCACTGTTCCTGGATACATAAAGATATAGAGGAGGCTACGGAGAAAGCCATTATCCTGGCCAGGGCGGCCATCGCAAAGGTAATGCTGAACGCCCCCCTGACTGCCGGGACCAGCCGGGTGGTAAAACGGGCTCTTGTAATCGGCGGCGGAATCGCCGGCATCCAGACGGCTCTCGACATTGCCGAGGCCGGATACAAGGTGGACATTGTGGAAAAGACGCCGAGTATCGGCGGAAGAATGTCTCAGCTTGACAAGACCTTCCCGACTCTGGACTGCTCCGCCTGCATCCTGACACCGAAGATGGTGGAAGCGGCAGCCCATGAAAACATCACAATTTACACCTACAGCGAGGTGGAGAAGGTGACTGGCTTTGTGGGCGATTTTCATGTGGACATCCGCAAGAAAGCCAGAAGCGTGGATATGAGCAAGTGTACGGGCTGCGGCGTCTGCCAGGAAAAGTGTCCGTCCAAGAAGGCGCCCAACGAGTTCAACCGTGGACTTGACAAGAGAAGCGCGATTTATACGCCTTTTGCTCAGGCTATTCCCAATGTGCCGGTGATCGACCGGGAACACTGCATCAAGTTCAAGACCGGAAAATGCGGTATCTGCGCGAAGGTCTGCCAGGCCGGAGCCATTGATTACGAGCAGAAGGACGAGATCATTACAGAAAACTACGGAGCTATCGTGGTAGCTACCGGCTTCGACACGATTAAGCTCGACAAATATGACGAATATGCCTACAATCAGAGCCCGGATGTGATTACCTCCCTGGAGCTGGAGCGTATCATGAATGCGGCAGGCCCCACAAAAGGCCATCTGGAGCGTATGTCGGATCACAAAGCTCCCAAATCCATGGTATTCATTCAGTGCGTAGGTTCCCGTTGCGCAGACAGCCGGGGAAAGAGCTACTGCTCCAAGATCTGCTGTATGTACACGGCCAAGCACGCGATGCTGATTCGTGACAAGTATCCCGATGTGGATGTAACGGTATTCTACATAGACGTGCGTACACCGGGCAAGAACTTCGATGAATTTTACCGCAGAGCCGTGGAGGAATACGGTGTGCATTACATCAAAGGCCAGGTCGGAAAGGTAGCGCCCCAGGGAGATAAGCTTCTGGTGCAGGGCGTGGATCTTCTGGACAACAAGCGTATCCTTATGGAGACGGATATGGTAGTTCTGGCGACGGCTATCGAGCCGAATCCTGATGTGCGGAAGATCGCGACCATGCTGACAGCCAGCATCGATACGAACAATTTCCTGACCGAGTCTCACGCAAAGCTGCGTCCGGTGGAATCGCCCACAGCCGGCATTTTCCTTTCCGGCGTCTGCCAGGGACCGAAGGATATTCCTGAGACCGTAGCCCAGGCCGGAGCCGCAGCCGTTAAGGTAATCGGACTGCTGGCAAAGGATCATCTGGTGACAAATCCCTGCGTGGCCAAGTCCGACACCCTTCTCTGCAACGGATGTTCCTCCTGCGAAAAGGTTTGCCCCTATGGAGCTATTTCCTATGAGGAGCGGGAGGTCAACGACCACGGCATCCGGGAGACGAGACGTGTGGCTGTTGTCAACAGCGCCCTCTGTCAGGGCTGCGGAGCCTGCACAGTGGCCTGCCCGTCGGGCGCCATGGATCTGCAGGGCTTCTCGAACAGACAAATTCTTGCGGAGGTGGATGCGATATGCAGGTAGAAAATACAGAATTCCGACCGAAGATCGTGGCGTTTTGCTGCAACTGGTGCAGCTACGCCGGAGCAGACCTGGCCGGCAGCAGCCGCCTCGCCTATCCGGCGGATGTGAAAATTATCCGGGTACCCTGCTCCTGCCGGGTAAATCCCATGTTTATCTTAAGAGCCTTCCAGAGAGGAGCCGACGGCGTAATCCTTTGCGGCTGTCATCCGGGAGACTGCCATTATACCACTGGTAATTATTACACCAGAAGGAGAATGACGCTTCTGTTCTCCATGCTGGATTACCTGGGCGTAGAAAACGGACGTACCCGTGTGGAATGGGTGTCCGCGGCCGAGGGCGTAAAGTTCTCGACGACCATGAATGAGTTTGTGGCCAAGATTCATGAGCTCGGAGAAAACGTAAGACTGGAGGATCTGCGATGCAAGAACTGATCACGAGAGCAAAAGAGCTTCTGGCTGACGGAACCGTATCGCGGGTTCTGGGCTGGAAGAAAGGCGATATGGGCTGGGACCCGGAGCCGGCTTATTTTGAAAAAGAAGAAGAATTAGAAAATTTCGTGTATAACCCCTTCTGCGGCGCGAATTTAAGCAAGTATCTGATCGCGGCCGGGAAGCTTGAAGGCACGACGCTCGTGTTTTTAAAACCCTGCGATACCTACAGTTTCAATCAGCTCATAAAGGAACACAGGGTAAAGCGCGAAAAAACGTACATCATCGGCGTGGGCTGTCACGGTACGCTGAAAGCGGAAAAGGTCCGTGACGCCGGTATCAAGGGCATCGAAGACGCCGTCATCGATGGAGATACGCTGAAGGTAAAGACCATTTACGGGGCAAAGGAAATGCCCCTTATGGACGCCCTTCTGGAACGCTGCAAAGTCTGCAAAGGAAGAACGCACGTGATTTATGACGAGCTTATCGGCGCAGAGGAAGGCGAGGAAGCGGGACCGGTCGGACTTGCCGGAGACCGTTTCGCGAAGGTAGAAGAACTGGAGGCCATGTCCCCGAAAGAGCGGTTCGCATTCTGGCAGGGAGAGCTTTCCAAATGTATTCGCTGCAACGCCTGCCGAAATGTCTGTCCGGCCTGCAGCTGCCTGAAATGTGTGTTTGACAGCAATCAGTTCGACAGCAATCAGAAAGCGAATGCCGATACCTTTGAGGAGCAGATGTTCCACATTATCCGCGCCTTCCATGTGGCCGGACGCTGCACAGACTGCGGAGAGTGCAGCAGGGTATGCCCCCAGGGTATCCCGCTTCAGCTTTTGAACCGGAAATTCATCAAAGACATTAATACGTTCTACGGCGAATATCAGGCCGGAGCCGATACGGAAAGCAGGGCTCCTCTGACAGACTTCACTTTTGAGGATGTGGAGCCGGGAATCGTAGGCGAGAGAGGAGGCGGAAGATAGCATGTACAGAATTAAGAGAAATAAGCTGACAGAGCTTTTTGCAGCTATCAGTGAAGCCCAGGATCTTTTCCTCCCCTTACGGAAATGTGATCAGACCAATTACGGACTTTGGAGCCAGGAGGAAGCCTTTGATCTTGACACGTTGAAGACCGTAAAATCCGCCAAAGATTGCTTCTTCCCACAGAGCGAAGTACTCTACCGCTGCAAGACAGAGGGCGGAAAGCTTTCCATCGATCCGCAGAAGCTTTGCGACAGAGACTTCGTGGTGTTTGGAATGCGTGCCTGCGACGTGAAGGCAGTCGAGGTACTAGACAATGTATTCTTAAATGAGCCGGTGGACACCTTTTACGCAGCCCGCCGGGAGCATGGAACGATTGTATCCCTGGCCTGCCATGAGCCGGAGGAAACCTGCTTCTGCAAGAATTTCGGCATCGATGCGGCGAAACCGGGAGCCGATGTGGAGACCTGGTTCATAGAGGACAGCCTGTACTGGAATCCGCTGACGGAAAAAGGCGAGGCATTGACGGCGGCTGTGTCAGAACTTCTGGAAAATGCGGAAGACAGCGCCGACAAAGCTGTGGAGGAAGAACAGGAATCGATCCGCAGCATCATAGATAAGCTTCCGCTTTCTCATCTTGACCTGTCAAAATTCAAGCCGGAGAATACCATGGAGCTGTTTGATTCTCCGCTTTGGGAGGAGATGTATAAGCCGTGTCTGGCCTGCGGTACCTGCACTTTTGTATGTCCTACCTGCCAGTGCTATGACATCCGGGATTTCGACGGAGGAAAGAACGGAGTACAGCGCTACCGCTGCTGGGATTCCTGTATGTATTCCGATTTTACGATGATGGCTCATGGAAATATGCGTACCAGTCAGATGCAGAGATTCCGCCAGCGGTTCATGCACAAGCTGGTATATTATCCGGCCAATAACGACGGCCTGTATTCCTGTGTAGGCTGCGGACGCTGCGTAAGCAAATGTCCTGCATCATTAAATATCGTAAAAGTGATTAAGAAGCTGGGAGGTGAGGCGTAATGTGTGAATGCAGCTGCGGCGGAAGCCGGAAGGCGGATGTGCTGATTCCCATGATCGGCGTGATTACGGATATACGGACCGAGACGCCGGATGTAAAAACCTTTCGCGTCGTAGGCAGGGACGGAAAAAAACTCTTTGAGCATCAGCCGGGACAGTGTGCGATGGTATCCGTACCTGGTGTGGGAGAGGCTATGTTTTCCATTACTTCCTCCCCGACGAATACAGAATTTCAGGAGTTCAGCATCAAACGCTGCGGAACCCTGACGGATTACTTACATAATATGACGGTCGGAGAGGAGATTACCGTGCGCGGCCCTTACGGCAATTCCTTTCCTGTGGAGACAGTCCTCAAAGGAAAGAATCTTCTGTTTGTGGCCGGAGGAATCGGCCTTGCGCCCTTGCGTTCCGTCATCAATTATGTGCTTGACAAGCGGGAAAATTACGGCACGGTAGATATTCTGTATGGTTCCCGTTCCAAGGATGACCTGGTGCAGCTTAAGGAGATACAGGAGGTTTGGTCAAAGGCCCCCGGTGTGGACGTATATCTGACTATCGACAGAGAGCAGGAAGGCTGGGATGGTCATGTGGGATTCGTTCCTTCTTATCTGAAAGAGCTGGAATTTTCCAAGGACAAGACAGTTCTGGTCTGCGGACCGCCTATTATGATTAAGTTTGTGCTTGCAGCTTTAACGGAAATGGGCTTTGAGAAAACCCAGGTATACACAACGCTGGAGCTTCGGATGAAATGCGGCGTCGGCAAATGCGGCCGCTGCAATATCGGGTCCAAGTATGTCTGCAAGGACGGTCCCGTGTTCCGTTGTGATGAAATCGACGAACTCCCCCCGGAGTATTGATTTGCTACGAGCGCTGCACAGACAGACATAGGAGAGACGGATGACATGCTTGCATGTCGGACGGAACGGATATGGCTGGCTGTATAGGGCGACAGCCCGCAAGCGAGATGAAGCGAAGCGAAATCGAGCTTGGGCAGCGCGAGGAAAACAGGCGAACGCCTCAACCGAGATGAAGCCCGTAAGGGCGGAATCGAGGTGGCGCTGTGAAGGAGCGACAGCCCGCAAGCGAGATGAAGCGAAGCGAAATCGAGCTTGGGCAGCGCTGCGAAAGAAAAACAGGCGAACGCCTCTGGGGTATACCTAAATGCCCGGAAAACAGGGCGAATTAAGGAAAGGAACGGTATATAGAACATGCAGGAAATGGTAAACGTATATTTTTATGGAAAGAAATATTCCGTGCCCGCCGAGCTGACGATCATGACGGCCATGGAATACGCAGGTTATAAGCTGGTCCGGGGCTGCGGCTGCCGCCACGGCTTCTGCGGGGCCTGCGCGACCATTTACAGAATTAAAGGAAACAATGAGCTGAAAACCTGTCTTGCCTGTCAGACGCAGGTACAGGAAGGAATGTATATCGCGACGCTGCCGTTCTTCCCGGCAGATAAGCGCAATTATGACATGGAGGAAGTCAGTCCCAAGCAGAGGGTGATGATGGATCTCTATCCGGAGATTTACAGCTGCATCGGCTGCAACGCCTGTACAAAGGGATGTCCCCAGTCGCTGAATGTTATGCAGTACATCGCTTACGCGCAGCGAGGAGACTTTGAAAAATGTGCGGAGGAGTCCTTTGACTGTATTGGCTGCGGTATTTGCACCTCCCGTTGTCCGGCAGGCATCTCTCATCCGATGGTAGGTACTCTGGCCAGAAGACTGACTGGAAAATATATTGCGCCCAAAGCGGAGCATCTTCAGAAGCGCGTGGAGGAAATTCACAGCGGAGCTTTTGATGATCTGATTGAGCAGATTATGGAGAAACCTATCACGGAAATGCAGGAACTGTACAATAACCGGGATATTGAGAAATAAGGAGGGAAGCAGATATGTATACAGCGGAAATGCTGGAATCAATAAAGAAGGTAGAGGCCACCAGAGCGCAGCGCCTCGGCAAGGAGCCGAGAAGAATGACGGCGGAGGAAAAGGATGAGCTGCTGCGCAAATTTCATCCGGATTACCGGACAGATGGTTTCCAGGAGATCAAGGTAGGCCCGAACAAAGGCGAGAAAGCTCCCTTTGAGTTGGGAACGCTGCTTCACTCCAACAGCCGTATTTTAAATGTACCCATTGACCTGAATAAAGTGGATTATGATACAGAGGTCCTTGTCATCGGCGGCGGCGGAGCCGGATCTTCTGCAGCGATTGAAGCACATGCGGCGGGCGCGGATGTGATGATGGTGACAAAACTCCGTATCGGTGATGCGAACACAATGATGGCGGAGGGAGGCATTCAGGCAGCCGACAAGGAAAACGATTCGCCTCAGCAGCATTATCTGGATGCTTTCGGCGGCGGACATTTCGCGGCAAGACCGGAACTTCTTCGGCGTCTCGTTATGGAAGCGCCGGATGCCATCAAATGGCTGAACGATCTGGGCGTGATGTTCGACAAGGATAAGGATGGACGGATGATCACGACTCACGGAGGCGGAACTTCCAGAAAGAGAATGCACGCCTGCAAAGATTATTCCGGAGCAGAGATCATGCGTGTGCTTCGGGACGAAGTGTGGAACCGGCAGATTCCTGTCGTGGATTTTACGGCGGCCGTGGAGCTGATTAAGGACGACAAGGGCCAGGTGGCCGGAGCCGTTCTTCAGAATATGGAGACAGGAGAATATAAGGTAGCCCGTGCGAAGACCGTGATCATTGCTACGGGAGGAGCAGGACGGCTTCACTATCAGAATTTCCCGACCTCCAATCATTACGGAGCGACGGCCGACGGACTGGTGCTGGGATACCGGGCGGGAGTGCCTCTGCTTTATCAGGATACCATTCAGTATCATCCTACCGGAGCGGCTTATCCGGCGCAGATCTTCGGCGCGCTGGTAACGGAGAAGGTGCGTTCCGTGGGAGCGTACCTGGTCAATGCGGAAGGGGAAACCTTTATGCACCCGCTGGAGACGAGAGATGTGTCTGCCGCATCGATTATTCGGGAATGTACGGAAAGAGGAAAGGGGATCAAGACGCCTACAGGCTGGGGAATCTGGCTTGATACGCCGATGATCGAACTGCTTCATGGAGAGGGAACCATTGAAAAGAGGATTCCCGCCATGCTGCGGATGTTCCTGAATTATGGTATTGATATGAGAAAGCAGCCGATTCTGGTTTATCCGACGCTCCACTATCAGAACGGGGGCCTGGAGATCGGCGGAGACGGCTTTACAAAAGTGATTCCCAATCTGCTTGTGGCAGGAGAGGCTGTGGGAGGCATCCATGGAAGAAACCGTCTGATGGGCAATTCCCTTCTCGACATCATCGTGTTTGGGCGCAATGCGGGCAAGGCTGCGGCGGCACGATGCAAGGAAGTGGAGCTTGGAAGCATGAATCTTGATCACCTTCAGAAATATGCAAAGGAGCTGGAGGCGGCAGGACTGCACACGGGAAGCGTGTCCCCGATGCTGCTTCCGAATTATACGTTCGGTATGCCCCGGTAAAATCAAGGGATACAGCGATATGGCTGAGGAAAGCCGAAAAATATATTTTATGGAGGTGGAGCAATATGCGGGAAATAGAGGTAAGCCAGATTACAGACGCAGTGGAAAGGCTGTGTATCGCGGCAAATGAACATCTTCCGGAGGATGTGAAGAATGCGATCAAATGCTGCCGCGCATGTGAGGATGGTGAAATCGCAAAAGGGATTCTGGATGATATTATTGAGAATTTTGGAATCGCGGACGCGGAAAACGTGCCGATCTGTCAGGATACGGGTATGGCCTGTGTATTTCTTGAGATTGGACAGGACGTGCATCTGACAGGGGGAGACTTAAGAGAGGCCGTTGATGAAGGCGTGCGCAGAGGATATGACAAGGGTTATCTGCGGAAATCCGTGGTAAAGGATCCGGTTCGCAGGGGCAATACGGGAGATAATACGCCTGCTATGCTGTATACGGAAATCGTACCGGGTGAGCAGGTTAAGATTACAGTAGGTCCGAAGGGTTTTGGAAGCGAGAATATGAGCGCGATACGGATGTTCAAGCCCTCGGCCGGACTTCAGGGAATCAAGGATTTTATCCTTGAGACTGTGGAAGCGGCGGGACCGAATCCCTGTCCCCCGATCGTCGTGGGCGTGGGAATCGGCGGAACCTTTGACAAATGCGCGCTGCTGGCCAAAAAAGCGCTGATGCGTCCTCTGGATTCCTCCAATCCGGATCCCTTCTACGCCGATCTGGAGAAGGAAATGCTGGAGAAGATCAATGAGCTTGGCATCGGGCCTCAGGGCTTTGGCGGAAAGACCACGGCGATTGGCCTGAATATCGAGACGATGCCGACACACATTGCGGGCATGCCCTGCGCGGTCAATATCAACTGCCATGTGACACGCCATAAGACGGAGGTGATCTAGTATGGAAAAGCATATACAGCTTCCGCTGACCGAGGAGCTTGCAAAAACCCTGCACGCAGGAGACAGAGTATATCTGACAGGGACTATCTATACGTCCAGAGACGCCGGACATAAGCGGATGTGCGAGGCTCTGGCCAAAGGGGAGAAGCTGCCCTTTGATCCGACGGACGCCACGATTTATTATGTGGGACCGACGCCGGCGAAGCCCGGACAGGTGATCGGGAGCGCCGGACCGACGACGAGCGGCCGTATGGACGCCTATGCGCCTACGATGATGAGCGTGGGAGCCAGAGGCATGATTGGAAAGGGAGCCAGACTTCCGGAAGTGGTAGAGGCCATGAAAAAGTATCACGGCGTTTACTTTGGAGCCATCGGCGGAGCCGGAGCGCTTCTGGCAAAATGTATCAAAGAATGCGAGCTGATCGCCTACGAGGATCTGGGAGCCGAGGCGCTTCGGAAGCTTTACGTGGAGGATATGCCGCTGATCGTTATCATCGACAGCGAGGGAAGGAACCTTTACGAGGAAGGCCGGGCCGCTTATCTGGCGGAGAAAAAGTAAGAAACGTGTTAAAACGGTAGAAAGGAAGAAACATAGATGACAAATTTATTAGAAGCGCTGATGATACTCTGTTTTGGGCTTTCCTGGCCGATTTCTATAAGGAAGTCCTGGATTTCTCGGACCGCAAAGGGAAAGAGTCTGTTTTTTGAATTCTTTATCTGGATCGGCTATGTATTCGGCATCGCCCGCAAGATTATTCTCTGGAGCGAGGCCAACGCGGCTGGAACAGCCCTCGACTGGCTGTTCTATCTGGGCTGGTTCTTCTACGTGCTGAATATTGTGGAAATCAGTATCGATATGATTTTGTATTTCCGCAACAAGAAGCTGGACGAGGCAAGAGAAAAGGGAGAGAAGGTATAGAAAGAGATAAAAAAGAGATACGGAAAGGGCCGCCGCACAGGTGTTTTTGTGCGGTGGTCCTTTCTGCTGACTTTTATACTTTTTAGTTTTCCCGCAGCCGTTCGACTACGGTGTGCTTTTCGGATGCCCGGCTTGTTAGGATAGGAATTCCCGTTCCCAGCAGAGCGAACAAAGGAATCACCAGCAGGAAG
>DVLE01000092.1 GCA_018715645.1 Candidatus Merdisoma merdipullorum | reverse complement strand
TTTCCAACGACTGTAGATTCATTGAAAATCTGTCAAGGGAAAATTGTTTTTCCAGATCTATTCGATTTCGCTTTTCCAGATAATCCCCAATATAATTATGTATCTCTACCGACTGTGTCGGAAATGCATACAACCCCAATGCAGTTTCCAGTTTTATATACTGCGGCAGTCTTTCATCTTCCAGTTCAAATACAGAAGTATATGAAAAAAAATAAGCGTTATAGTCCCTGTCGCTCTGGGTTTCATTCCAGTTTGCAATCGGCATTTCCAGTTCTTCGCTTATTCCTTCTAAAACAACATTCTTAAGTTTTTTCCTTCTACTCTCTCCTATATGCTCTTTGAAAGTAATATCAATATCTTCAGAAAAACGATTGATTACATGATATCCTTTGGATAAAGACGTCCCTCCTTTGAAAACACACAGATCAAGCTGCTCTGACAATAATTTCAGGATCAGTGTAACATAGTAATCTTTTTCTACCACTATAGCTGTTCTTCCGCTTTGCTCAGCAGTCTGTTCCACCACATCCTTAAACATTTCTCTATCCTTATGAAGATACATACTCTACCTCCGTTTCATATATTGCTTTATATATTTTAATCGGATAATTTGCAATAAATTTGTCGATTTTTTTCTTTGTAATAGTATTTTTTCTGGCATATTCTGTAAGGATTCTTCCGCATTTTTCCATTTCCATCTCTGTACATTTTTCAATATTCTTCAGACAATCAAGAAACTGCAGCACTGGCGCATTTTCTTCCGTCACTTCCACGACTGGTCTTCTGATAATGTATTGCCTGTTTTTAATCGTCATTTTCCTTACCAATGCCGGAGCAAAATTGCTGCTTATCTCCTGAGTAAACGGAACCTGTGTGGATAATCCCATGCGGTTTGCCAATGTATAGCCGGAAAAGTAGCCCACCCGCTTTCCCCTGCGCATGATATACTTATGAACAGCTACTGTATCCGGGGACAAAGACATTCGCTCACCAAAAATATCTGCTTTAGGGAAATAGTATACTCCCGGCTCAAATCGGCATATGATTCCACTGTCAGTAAGTTTTTTTAAATGATATCTAAGATTTTCTTCTGTCATCCCTGGAATATCAATATCTCCAGTAAAAATAGGTTCTCCTGGAATATAATTTTCTTTCAAATATTCATATAACATAATTATTTTCCTTTCGATAAGTAAATAATTTATTTACTTATCGTTAGTATACTTGAAATTATTTTCTTTGTCAATCGCATCTGATTTATTCATATTGTTTCCATCTACATCACTGTTTAACAGGACATATATTGTCCTATTAATGTCCTATTAAACATAGTTTTAGAAATTCAAAGTACCATATAAAAATACCTTTTGGCACTTTAAATGGCACATAAAAGGGCAGGATACACTGTACCCTGCCACATTTCTTACTATTCTGTTCTCAATATTTACAGTCCCAGTCCATCAATCCATTCCTGGACGTCCTCCTGGGAAGCACTTGACCGGAATCTCATGCCTTCCTGCCAGTCCCCTGTTCCGGCCATATCCGCCAGAAGCTGTCCGCTTTCGCCCAGTCCTGACGAAGAAGAAGTGCAGAAGGGAATCACAGTCTTTCCGGTAAAGTCATTGGCCTCTACAAAGCCGTCCATCGGCCAGGCGGCGATGCCCCACCAGATCGGGTACCCGACAAATACAGTATCGTAGGAATCCCAGTTATCTACTGTGTCGGCTACCAGCTCTATGTCGCGCAGTTCCTCGTTTTCGTATTCAGAGACTACGCGGCTGCTGTCGTCGGTCCAGTCCAAATCTGCGTCTGTATAGGGTTCAGCCGGCTCAAGCTCAAACACGTCCGCCCCGGTGATCTCGGCTATCATATTTGCCACATTTTCCGTATTACCTGTTGCAGAATAATAGACCACCAATATCTTTCCGCCTTCACTGTCTGTCTCCCCGGCGGAGGCTGGAATTTCTGCCTCCGTTGAGCTGTCTTCAGTGGTTTCTGTCGTGTCGGCAGTTTCCTGTGTATTTTCAGTGGTTTCTGTCGTATCGGCGGTTTCCTGTGTATCTTCTGCGGCCGCAGTTGTATCCGTGTCTTCTGAGGTATTCCTGCTTGAACCACAGCCTGCAATCAAACCAATTATTGCCGCTCCGGCAAGCGCCATGATTAATTTCTTTTTCATAATAACCAGCTCCTTTTTTTAACTCCTTGTGTTTCAAATACCCGTCTAAATACGCTCACCTATTTCTGACGCTCTTACTCCTGCGCGTTGAAGTCAATCTGACTGGACAGATATGCTTTGGCGGCATCCTCCAGAGACATATTGTAATACCGGGTATTCTTGTCAACCTTTGCGATCCGCGCCATCTCATCCTCCGTGAGAGAAAAATCAAAGATGTCAAAGTTATCGCGGATGTGAGCTGCATTTTTGGAACCCGGAATAATAACATTTCCTTCCTGCACATGCCACCTCAATACAATCTGCGCGTTGGTTTTGCCGTATTTTTTTGCAAGCTCTGTAAATACTTCTTCATTTACAAGAGATTTGTCGCCATGGCCAAGGGGATACCAGGCCATCAAAACCATCTGGTATTTGGAAAGGTATTGCTTCAGCTCTGTCTGCGGATAATAAGGATGTGCTTCCACCTGAACCATCTGAGGCTTGATCTCGCAGTGATCTATCACATCCTGAATCAGCTTTTCCGGAAAATTGGAAAGTCCGAGAGCCTTTACCTTGCCTGCCCGGTAAGCTTCCTCCATAGCCTGATAGCCTGCCAGATAATTTCCTACCGGCTGATGAAGAATCAGAAGATCCACGTAATCAGTTCCCAGTCTTTTCAGCGTATCTTCGATAGCTCTTTCCCCATCTTCGTACTCTGTGGGCCAGAGCTTTGTTACAAGAAAAATATCCTCTCTCTTTACACCGCTTTTTTTGATTCCTCTGCCTACGCCTTTTTCGTTCATATAGGCATTGGCCGTATCAACCAGACGGTAGCCGGCCTTCAACGCCTGATATACAGATTCCTCCGCCTCCGCAGACTTCAGAAGAAAGGTTCCGATCCCTTCCATTGGCATCTTTATTCCATTATTTAAAACTGCATATTCCATAACAGCTTCCTCCTTTTTGTTTCTGTTTTTATGCTCTCATTATAATAATTCTTCTGATAATACAGAATACCCGATTAGTTTTTCAGTATATACTTCCCGGTTTATAGAGCGTCGCCGCAGCGTCTTTTCTGATTGAACATCTTGGCAATAGCCGGATTACTATAATCCAGAATTTCGCTATAGCCCAGATCCAGCTGATCAATCGCTTTTCTGTCCGCCTCTGACAACTGAAAATCCCACACATCAAAATCTTCCTCCATATGTCCGGGAATGCTGCTCCTTGTCACCACGCTGACCTGGCGATCCATATTCCAGCGCAAGGCCGTCTGCGCCGCGCTCTTTCCGTATTTCTTTCCAATCTGACTAAGCACTCTATTGGAAAATATCTGCTTTAAGCCCTCGCACAGGGGAGCCCATGCCTGAGGCTGCACGCCAAGTTCTCTCATGACGCGCAAGGCCTCATCCTGGTGATAGAAAGGATGCAACTCCACCTGATTCACCATGGGAGGTATCCTGCTGTTCATGCACAGATCCGTCAGTCTCTCCGGGCTGAAGTTGCTGACTCCCAGGGCACGGACCTTTCCTTCCTGGTAGAGCTTTTCCATGGCGCGCCAGGCTCCGTAATAATCATTGTAAGGCTGATGAATCAGATACAGATCCACATAGTCCAGTCCCAGCCGCCATAAAGACTGTTCAAATGCCGTTCCAGCCGTTTCTTCTCCGGCGTCTTTCAGCCAAAGCTTCGTGATGACAAACAGATCTTCCCGGCGGACCAGGCCTTCCGCTATCGCTTTTTTCAAGGCAGCGCCCACAGCCTTTTCATTTCCGTAGAATGCAGCCGTGTCAAACATCCGGTACCCCAGACAAAGCGCCTCGCCGACGCACCTCTCGCATTCTTCTGAATCCTTCATCTGAAGCACTCCGAATCCCAGAAGGGGCATCTGCACGCCGTTTTTTAATGCAACATAATCCATTTTTTACATCCTCTTTTCCTTGCCTCCGCTTTCATGGTACTGTAAAATAGAAAAGAAGTAAAATACCATTTCTGCAATTGTTTATAACCTGTACGCATACCAGACAGAGCTTTGCAAGAGCTTTCAAGGTCTGTCAGAGTTTTTAAAGGAGATTGCTTATGATTGAAATTCATTTGTTTGAGCAGCTTGTAGCCTTTGCCGAACACGGCACTCTTTCCGCCGCTGCAGAGGAGCTGCATATTTCCCAGCCTGCCCTGAGCCGGTCTATGCAGCGTCTGGAGGAGGAACTGGATGTAAAGCTTTTTGAACGTCAGAAAAGCAGGCTTTCCTTGAACGAAAACGGAGAGCTTACCGTACGGTATGCCAGAAATCTTCTCCTGCAGGAAAACTCCATGATTGAACAGATCCGTGCTTTCGACCGGAAAAAGCGGACCATCTCCCTGGGGTCCTGCGCGCCGATCCTGGTTCCGGAATTTGTCTCTCTGCTCTCCCAGCTTTACGAGGGTATGACGATTTCTACAGAAGTGACCGGCGATCCAAGACTTCTCTCCCGGCTTCAGGAGGGCAGATACCAGCTTGCCATTCTAAATAAAAAACCGGATGAGGAGGAATTTTACTCCTGCTTTGTGTCCAGCGAACAGCTCTATGTCTTTCTGCCCCCGGTCCATCCCCTGGCGGACGCCGACGGACTCTACTTAAAGGAGCTGGACGGACAGACTTTTCTGCTTTATTCCCAGACTGGTTTCTGGGATGGATTGTGCCGCCGGAAGATGCCGAACGCCCGCTTTCTAATGCAGCAGGATATGGAGGTTCTCGGAGAACTGGTGGCCAATTCCGCGCTCCCCTCTTTTACGACGGACTGCGTAATGCGGCAGGCTGACCCGGTTTCCGATCGCGTAGCTATCCCGATTCTGGACGAGGAAGCCCACGCCTCTTACTACTGCGCCTGCGTAAAGTCGGAGAAAGCCCGGTTCCGTCCTGTGTTCCGGCATTATGAGAAAAAATAGCCAAGAAAAAGCGGGACGCCCGCGCCGTGCCAGAAAGGAGAAAAGACACAAAGGCGCAGACGCCCCGCCGTATAAGAGAAAATAACTTCCAATTGACAAACTTAAGAATGAATCTTCACGTTGTGCAGCATCTTCGCAAAACCTGGATCGTCATGATTTACGATCTCACTGTGTCCCAGATCAAGCTTCGCGATCTCTGCCATATCCTCGTCCGTGAGCTTGAAATCCCAGATATTCATGTTTTGTTCCATGCGCTCCTTGTGTACGGACTTCGGAATGACCGTCACGCCTCTCTGGGTATTCCAGCGCAGAGCCACCTGTGCCGCACTCTTTTTGTATTTCTCACCAATCTTTGTCAGAACCGGGTGCGTGAAAATGCCATGATTTCCCTCGGCAAAAGGTCCCCATGCTTCCGGATGAACGCCGTACTCCTTCATAAGAGCCAAAGCATCCTCCTGCTGGAAGAAGGGATGAAGCTCCACCTGGTTAACCGCGGGCTTTACTTCCACGGTCTCGCACAGATCGGCCAGACGGTCCGGATAGAAGCTGCATACGCCGATAGCGCGGACCTTTCCGTCCCGATACAGCTCCTCCATGGCTCTCCAGGCGCCATAATAATCATTCAGAGGCTGGTGGATCAAATACAGATCCAGGTATTCCAGTCCCAGCTTATCGAGGGATTTCTGGAAAGCCGCCTTTGCCTTCTCATAGCTGGTATCGGAGATCCAGAGCTTGGTTGTAATAAAAAGCTCTTCCCTGGGTACTCCGCATTTCTTAAGGGCGCTGCCGACAGCTTCTTCGTTTCCGTAGGAAGCGGCTGTATCAATCAGACGGTATCCTGTGGCAATGGCGTCCAGCACTGCCTGCTCACACTCTGCCGGATCTTTGATCTGATATACGCCAAATCCAAGCTTTGGCATCTTCACTCCATTATTTAAGGTTACATATTCCATAAAGCATCTTCCTTTCTGTTTTGATCCTGTGACTGTCTATTTTTTGATTCTGGAACCGCCAAATACCTCTGACATGGGTACCGTATTCAGCATCCGATCGATTTCCTTAAGCTCTTTGTCTGTCAGCTCCACATCAGCCGACCGGGCGTTCTCAATCAGACGGCTGTACTTCCTGGTTCCTGGGATCGGCACGATCCACGGCTTCTTTGCCAGCATCCAGGCCAGAGAAATCTGCGCGGGCGTCGCGTCTTTCCTGTCTGCGAGTTGTTCCAGACAGCCCAGGAGCTCCTGATTCTTATCCATACCCTCCGGGGAAAACTGGGGCATTACGCTGCGGTAGTCCGTACCCGCCGCAAATTTTGACTCTTTATTATATTTGGCGGACAGGAATCCGTTTGCCAGCGGAGAAAAGGCCACAAAGCCGATCTGAAGCTCTTCCAGAACCGGGAAAAGCGCTTCATAATCCCGGTACATCATGGAATACCGATTCTGTACGGCAGTCACCGGACATACCGCATGAGCCCTTCTCAGCGTCTCCTCATCCGCCTCGGAGATTCCCCAGTGTGTGATCTTTCCCGCGTCAATCAGTTCTTTCATAGCCCCGGCTGTCTCCTCTATCGGAACAGTCCGGTCAATTCTGTGAATGTAGTACAGATCCAGATGATCGGTCTGCAGGCGTTTCAGAGAGCCATCTGCCGACTTTTTTATGTTCTCTGGCCGTCCATCCGGAATCAGAGGCTTGTTGACTTCCGGGGAAGTCTCGTCAAACCGGATGCCGCATTTGGACGCCAATACAATCTGATTTCGGTACGGCTTTAAGGCCTCTCCCAGCAATTCCTCATTGTCGTGAGGATTCTCCGGCGTTCCGTATACCTCTGCCGTGTCAAAAAATGTATATCCGGTATCGATTGCCTGGGCTAACAGCTCCATCATCTCTTTCCGGTCAGCAGCAGGACCGTAGGCGTGGCTCATACCCATACAGCCAAGACCCACTGCCGACACTTCCAGATCTTTTCGTAAAATACGTTTTTTCATCTCAGATTCACCTCGAACTATTGAATAGATTTCCCAGCTTCATATGCTTCCTGAAACGCAGGAGTGTCCCTGACCTCTCCCTTCTGGTAGACGCCCTCTCCATAGATCTCCCCTCTGACGCGGGCGCCCGGAAGACAATCGGCGAAGCCTCGCATAGCGTCAAATGTCCGTTCCATCGCGTGCCGGCCTGCCGCAGCCGTCGCGATAAACCAGAGGTCCTTGTTCCTGAGCTCCGTATAACGGGGCAGGGTCCGGTCTATCAGAGTCTTCAGTTGTCCATCCAGAGAATAAAAGTACACCGGAGTAGCCAGGACCAGCACATCTGCCCGCACCATCTTATCCAGAAGCTCTGTCATATCATCCTTCTGCACACAGACGCCTTTTCCTCTGCAGCCATAGCAGGCCATACAATAGCCTATCTTCAGACTGCGAAGATCCACCTTTTCTACCACATTGCCTGCTTCCTCAGCTCCCTTTCGGAACTGTTCGCAGAGAATGTCAGAATTTCCTCCTTTTCGGGGACTGCCTGACAAAATCAACACCTTTTTACTCATTCTCAATTTTCACCTCGTTCATATTTTTAATTTGATTGTAATAAAAAAGAGACTTCAGCAGAAGTCTCTTTTAGTTTCTCAGTTTATACCTTTCGCTTTATAGTAATTTTGAAATCCGGTATGCAGTCAGCACTGTCCGGACTGCACACTCAGACTGTCTTCTTCATGGCTTTCAAAAATCGTTTTACCAGATCGGAAGGCTCCGGTGAGTAGAGGATTCCATAGGGAATCGTATATTTCCACTCCACAGGGATCACCCGCAGCAAGGGATGCACATCTTTCCAGTTTTCCACGGCCAGCAGAATATCGTTGCTGTTTTCGCACTGGTTAAAAATGTCTACGCTGTATATATCAAAATCGATCACATGGATCTGGGGATGGTTTTTCCAGATGTCATCCCGCAGCTCATCTACATAGTTGCTCCAGCCGCGGTGCATCATCAGAAAATTTTCTCCATGCAGATCCTCTAAGGTCAGAATCTCTTTATCCGCCAGTCTGTGATTGATGGAGACCGCGCAGCAGAGACGCTGCCTGGACAGCTCCAGTCCCGCGCACTGACGAAGCTTCAGCATAGTCTCGTCAAAGATTCCGGCTACCACGTCAATATTCTGTCCAAGGTTTTTCAGAATCTCTCTCGCGTTTTCCAGACTGTTCATATAAGGAATCATCTGAAGCTTGATGTCGGGATAATTCTTCTGTATCCTGGACCACGCCTGTACAAGCGGCGCTGCCGGCGTCATGGGAGAGGTTCCAATCCGGATGATATTATCCTTCTCCTGCATGGCCTTCTTTGCCCGCTCTACGGATTCTTTGCAGTATTGAATAATATATTTTGCATCTTTATACAGGGATTTTCCGGCCTCAGTAAGCGCAAGCCCTCGGTGCGTCCGGATAAAAAGCTTCAGTCCCAGGTCTTTTTCCAGGAGATTGATCTGTTTCGTGACGGCAGGCGGAGTGATATAAAGGGCTTCAGCCGCCTTATTAAAGCTTCCGAGATCTGCCACAACAATAAATGTCTCAAGCTGCAAGTTATACATAGAACCACACCTTCCACTTATTTTTTATATCACGAAACGGCGGAAAATGCTATGGCAAGATGCAATTTTTTTTATAATTATGCTATCTGTTCCTTTCCCAGAAGGCGACAGCGTCGTCCAGCCAGCCTTCTGCCTCTGTTCCAATTCCAAGACCAAAACCGTGTCGGAGTCCCGGATACAGATGAAATTCTGTATCGGTGCCAAAGGCTTTCAGATGATCCAGACGTCTTTTCATGACACGCCAGTCTGCAATGCCTGCCTTGGCCTCTTAAGCGGGATCATTGGCCCGCAGTTCACGGGAGTGATCGTGGATCGCTTCCAGAGCTATCAGTATGCTTACGCCGTATGCTTTGTTTACCTGCTTCTTTTCACCTTTTTCGTATACAGACTGCCGAGGAAAAAACAGTCTTCCAAATAAGCGTTCCATGACGTAAGGAGACCATTCTTCAGTATTCAAATGTGTTTCAACGCTTTGAATACTGAAGAATGGTCTCCTTTTTATCCGTTTATCCGCGCCCGCCTCCTGCGCTTCTCATCTCCCGTCCATCCGCCCAGGTATAACCGATGCCATAGACGGTCTTGATATAGCGCGGCGCTGCCGGATTGTCCTCCAGCTTATCCCGCAGGCGCTTTACCGCCACGGAAAGGGCATTCTCATCCACGTATTGAACATCGTCCGCCCAGATACACTCTGCCAGTTCGCCCCTGGAAAGGGTGAGTCCCCGGTTCTCCACCAGAAGCCGCAAAAGCCTCTGTTCCGTCCGGCTTAGTTCAATTTTTCTGTCTCCTTTGATAAATTCCATACGCTGAAAGGAAAAATAAAAATCCCGCGACTGATAGACCTGAAGGCTGCTGCTGTGAGCCTTCCGCATCTGCGCGTTCACTCTGGCGCGAAGCGCCATAAGGCTGAATGGTTTCGTGATATAGTCGTCAGCTTCTGATTTCAGACTATTTTGCCTGTCTGTCTCCAGCTCCCGCGCAGTCAGAAGAATCACCGGAATCTCCAATCTTTCTTTTATCTCTCTCAAAAAATCCAAACCGTTTCCGCCTGGAATACTCAGGTCAAGGATGACCATCGCAATCCGCTGCTCTTTCAAAAGTCTTCTGGCCTCATCCAGATCAAAGGCCTGCAGAAACAGATAACTCTCAGCTTTCAGCGCCAACGCAATTCCGTTGCTCAGCCCTTTATCATCCTCCGCAATCAAAATCTTAAACATATCTAATCCCCCGTTCTCGGTTGTAATAGCTGTGGCATTATGATTTCATTATATAGCAGGCTACTTTCATTCCCTTTATTTTTTTCTTAAATATTCCTTAAATTTTACGTTTTCATTACAAAAATATTTCATTTATTACAGTCTCAAAAGCTTTTTGATTTTTTTCACAAATGGAGTATAATAAAGATACAGACATACTCAAAAATATAACAGATCGGAGGTCAGAGAATGAAAGAATACGAAGTGATCCAGGAAATCACAAACACCTGCGGCGGAGACAAAGTCCCTCAGACAAAGATCGAGGAGATGAAGCTTGCAGATCCCGGCGCTTATGTAAAGAGCAGACACCCGAAGGATTTTGACAGGGCTGTAAAAGAAGAAATGGAAGGCGGCGGAATCAAATACACCCTGGCTCTGGGCGCCGTCACCTACAAATATGTCTTTAATGAGATCTAAGTAAGGCTGCGTCAGAAACCTTTCAGGCTTTCAAAACGCAGAAAGGGGACAGACCCCGGCTGGTTCATTCGCCGGGGCCTGCCCCCTTTCTTTACGCTCTATTCTTTTACCCAAGCGCCACGTCCAAGATCATCATCAGTGTAAAACCGGCTGCAAAAAACAGGGTTCCTATATTTGAATGCTTTCCGGAAGACATTTCCGGGATCAGCTCCTCCACGACGACGTACATCATGGCTCCGGCCGCAAAGCTCAGAAGATATGGGAGCAGCGGAACCACCACGCCTGCCGCCAGAATGGTAGCAAAGGCTCCAAGAGGCTCCACGATTCCGGACAGCACCCCGTAAAGAAAAGCCTTTGGCTTTCCGACTCCCTCCGCCCGCAGGGGCATGGAGATAATCGCTCCTTCCGGAAAGTTCTGAATTGCGATTCCCAGGGAGAGCGCCAGCGCCCCGGCCGCGGTAATATACGTATTCCCCTCAGCCAGTCCGGCATAGACCACACCCACCGCCATTCCTTCTGGGAGATTGTGAAGCGTCACAGCCAGCACCAGCATCGTTGTTTTCCGAAGCTGGCATTTCGGTCCCTCGCATTCTCCTCCGTTCATATGGAGATGCGGGATCACATGATCAAGCAGCAAAAGAAACAAAATGCCAATCCAGAAACCTGCGGCTGCCGGCACAAAAGCCAGGCTTCCCATATCGGATGCCTGATCCATAGCCGGAATCAGAAGACTCCAGATGGATGCCGCGACCATCACCCCCGCCGCAAATCCTGTCAACGCCCGGTGAACCATCGGGTGCAGGGAACCTTTCATGAAAAAAACCATAGCCGCTCCCAGCGACGTCCCTAAAAACGGAATCACAATTCCCCTTATCACTTCTGCTGTCATACTGCCTCCCTCCTGACCTCGTCCCGCAATTTCTCTTCTATTCTGCCGTCAGCGGCACCGCCCGCACGACTGTGATCTCCCAGTTATCGTAATAATCATCCGGAAGCGGAGTGTACCAGCCATCTGCCGGAGCCTCAAAGCTCACTGCAAAAACGCGATCCGCCGCAAGCATACTGGCTTCCGTATAACCTGTAGCTACTTTATTCTCCCCTTTAAAATAATCAATCCGGAAAGATACGGTAGAAAGGTCTGTTCCCGTGCCGTTGACACATTTCGCCACAATCCGTCCATCCTGTACCTTCGCCTGCTCCTCGATCTGAACGCCAGCCGGATCGACAGTCTCAGCCTCAGTCATTCTGTCGCCGGAAAACAGAACTTCCACATGATCGTACTGCTCCGTGGATATATTCGGAACAAAGCGCAGGATCTGATCGCTTCCCGCAAACAGATTATACATGCTCAGCCCCGCGTAATAATCCACAAGCTGGCTGTTTCCATCATAAAACAGGATGTCCGCCTGCACATAACTGTAATCCTGATCGGAAATATTTTGTATCGTAAAAATCTGATCTCCCTGCGCCTCGCTGCCTTCTATGGTGTAGGAAAAGTTTTCCGCCGGAATCGACTCCGACAGATAATACTGGGTTTCCTCGTGGTCCGGACTCTCCGGATCGTCCGCTGTCAGCATATCTTCCTCTCCGGTCTCCTGCGACTGCTCTGTTCCGCCGACTGTGGTATCTCTATTTTGTTCCGCCGAACAGCCTGCGGCCTCCAGCAATACCAAAACACCAAGCATACTCAAAATAATGCTATTCTTATTCCGTCTTTTTTTCATTTTGTTCTCCTCCTGTCCGCTGTCTGCCTCCTGTTTTGCGCTTCATGGCGCGGATCCGGGCTTTCGTCTCCGGACTTACCCGGTAGGACTCGACAATCTTCTGCAGAGCCTTATTATAGGTCCAGTCGTCCAGAGAGTTCTCCTTCAGATAGGCAAAGGTTTCCGTCTGAAAATGAATAAAATAAACGGAAACTGCCCAAGCCACCGCCATGCGCACATAATAGTCCTCATGATGAATTTTGTCAAGCAGAGCAAAAGCACGTTCCAGGTATTCTTCCTTCATAAAATGGCTCAGAAGCATTACTACCGCAAATCGAAGCTCATAGGGCTTCTCTGAGCGGAAACAGGGCTGCAAAAACTCCCAGTAAAGTTCAGGATACCTGTCCGCATCTTTAAGAGAACCGCAGAAAATGTCGCAGACCGCCCAGTTTTCGATACGCGGCAGAAACTCCCGTATCCGGGAAAGCCGTTCCTGAGAATCCATTTTTGCTCCGGCTATGACAAGCCCCTGAAGAATATCATTTTCATACCAGGTACGGTCATTTTCTGTCAGAAACATTTTCCAGTCGTGTTTCTGTATTTCTTTTGCCAGCTTCCTCAGATCCGGCGTACGCACGCCCAGAACATTTTCTGTCCCCGGAAGCAGACTGCTGTGAAATTCCCTGTATTTCGGATCCGCCAAAGCCTTCAGCCTTTCACGGACTTCTTCTGTGGAAAAGACGGATGCCTCTTCCTTTTCATTCAAAATAGTTTGAGCTTCTTTTTTGATCATAATAAATCACATTCTCCTGTACAATTCTTGCCTCTCCCTGTTCAACTTCTATGATCGAGACTCCGCAGTTCTTATGTACGCCGCCATTCCAAAAATCCTTCAGATCCGTTATCGTCAGACTGGAAAGAAGTCCTTTTACGACGGCTCCGTGGCCGGACACCAGAATGGTCTTATCCTGATTGTCCGGATTTTCGATCAGTTCAGTCAGGAAGTCCGTGGTGCGGACGCAAAGCTCGGCGATAGACTCTCCCCCCTCCGGCGGCGTATAATGCCCCGGATCCGAAAAGAATTTTACAAATCCCGGATCCGGTATGCTGTAGCCTTCTTTGCTGCAGCAAAGTCCCTCGTAAGGGCCGAAGCTGATCTCCTTCAGTCTGTCATCCCGGACAATCGGAATCTTCCTCTCTCCACGCAGAATCTCCGCCGTCTGGACGGCCCTTGCCAGCGGACTTGTATATATGACATCAAAAGGAACCTCCTTCAAGGCTTCTGAAGTTATCTTCGCGACCTCGATTCCATTTTCATTCAGAGGAATATCCGTCGCCCCCTGCAGAAGTCTCTTTGTATTCCACTCCGTCTCACCGTGACGGATCAAATAAATCCGCATAATCTTTGCTCCTTTCTCTGATGTATGGTCCATGTTATTCGGATTATGCCATGTCCTTCGGACATGGCCCCTCCGGGGGATTCCAGGTATAATACCTGTCGGTATTATACCATGTCCTTCGGACATGGTCGCTCCGCTCAGGATGCCATGCGGCGCCGGTATAATGTCCTGCGGACATTATACCATAAAATAATAACAAATGACAGCAAAGTCAACGGGAGGGTGGCGCCTCTACGGAAGAACTCCGCAGAATCCTGCTTTGCATCTGTAGGAATCTTCTCTTTTCTACGGTGCATATCTGCGAAATCCGGCTTTGCATCCGTAGGAATCTTCTCTTTTCTACGGTACATATCTGCGAAGTCTCGCTTTGTATCCGTAGAAACTCTCTTTTTTCTACAGTGCATATTTGTGATGTCTCGCTTTGCATCCGTAGGAATCTTCTCTTTTCTACGGTACATATCCGCGAAATCTGGCTTTGCATCCGTAGCGGATACAGACGGAATCACCAGGGACCTGGCATTCCAAATTTTATGACAGGTCTTATGCCGGCGTCGGACCGGTGCAGTTGTCGCTGCGCATAAGAAAGGAGCCGCTGCCTTTCGGATGAAACTACATCCGGAAGGCAGCGGCTCCTTTGCAATCCCTACACGCAGAAATGTTTTCTATGACTCCACAACTTCCAGCACATCCATCGGACAGGCCTTCGCACAGATGCCGCAGGCGATGCACTTGGATGCGGTCGGAGAAGTCTCAGCCTTCACCATGAGGCCGAACGGACAGGCTTCCACGCACTTGCCGCAGCCGGTACACAGTTTCTTATTCACCATGTAGACACCCTTGGCATTCTGCTTGATCGCTCCGGCTTCACAGGCTTCCGCACACTTGCCGCACTGAGGACACGCCAGAGGACGGACGCTTTTCTTCTCCACGATCTGGATACAGGACTTATCCGGATCAAACTCCTTGTAAAAGCTCTCGGAACACGCTCTGACACATTCCAGACACGCCATACAGGTAGAACCTTTTTTTACCATCAGTTTCTTCATATTTTGTTTCCTCCAACCTTGTATAAACTGTCTTTCGACGTTTATCCCCAGTTTACCATTAATGCGAGATTTTCTCAATATAAATTTACAGCGTCAGAGCCGCAAGCTGCTCCAGCACATTGCCTGCTCCATTCAAAGAGATAGATCCTACCCGGTCGCAGATACGCTCCAGATACTCCAGCTCCTTTAAACGGTACAGAACCTTATTCTCCTCCATAAGCTTTGCGGTATTTAACAGGCTTCTGGTGGAGGCGACCTCCTCTCTGCGCATGATGACATTCGCCTGAGCCTTTTTTTCAGCTACCAGTACTGTATTCATGATCTCGCGGATCTCTCCGGGCAGAATAATATCCTTGATGCCGATATTCAGGATCTCAACGCAGAACTCCTCCTGCATTTCCTGGATCTGTTTCATCAGAAAACGGCCAATCTCTTCCTTACGAGCCAGAAGCTCATCCAGGCGGAAGCCTCCAATATACTCCCTGGCCAGAAGCTGGATTCGTGTATACAGCAGATTCGCCACGCTGTCAGTCCTGCGCGCCAGCTCCAAAGGCTTTGTGATTCGATAACTGCACAGAATATTGAGCCGGACCCCTATCTTGTCAGCCGTCAGAATTTCCTGTCCGGAGATTTCGAGCTGCTGTACCTTCATGTTAATCTCCATTCCGCCGCCTTTCAGTTGGCGGCACAAATAGTAATGAAAGTTTCGACTTTCTCCACGTTTTGCTCTATACTAAAAGCGAGAAGCTATACTACAAAGCACGGGGAGGGGAGTCGT
>DVLE01000091.1 GCA_018715645.1 Candidatus Merdisoma merdipullorum | reverse complement strand
CGGCGAGACGGCGATTATCGGCGACAACGTCACGCTGTATCAGGGAGTGACGCTGGGCGGAACCGGAAAGGAGAAGGGCAAGCGCCATCCGACGCTGAAGGACAATGTCATGGTCAGCGCCGGGGCAAAGATTCTGGGTTCCTTTACCATTGGGGAAAATTCCAAGATCGGAGCCGGTTCCGTAGTGCTCAAGGAGGTGCCGCCCAACTGTACGGTGGTGGGCGTTCCGGGACGTATCGTGAAGCGGAATGATGTGAAAGTGCCGCGCAGCGATATGAATCAGGTGGATCTGCCCGATCCGGTAATGGAGAATCTTGTAGAACTTCATAAGGAAAACGAGATGCTGCGGGCGCAGCTTCAGGAGCTTAGCAAGAAGAAGAAAGATAAAGAGAAGGAAAAGAGAGAAAAGAAGGAAAGCAAAGAGAATAAAGGAAATAAAGAAGGAAAAGAAAACAAGGAGAAAAAGGAGAGAGAAGATGAAAATCTATAATACACTGTCAAAGAAAAAAGAAGAATTTGTCCCTCTGGAGGAAGGCAAGGTAAAGATGTATGTCTGCGGTCCTACCGTCTACAACTTTATCCATATAGGAAACGCAAGGCCCATGATTGTCTTTGATACGGTACGCCGCTATCTGGAATACAAGGGATATGATGTGAATTACGTATCGAATTTCACGGACGTAGACGACAAGATCATCAAGAAGGCCAATGAGGAGGGTGTAACCGCTCAGGAGATCTCGGAGCGTTACATCGCCGAGTGCAAGAAAGATATGGAAATGATGAATGTAAAGCCGGCCACTACCCATCCGCTGGCCACTCAGGAGATCCCCGGCATGATCGAGATGATCCAGGAGCTGATTGACAAGGGGTACGCCTACGAGGTGAACGGAACCGTGTATTTCCGTACCAGAAAATTCGGACCGTATGGAAAGCTGTCCCATAAGAATCTGGACGATCTGAGAAGCGGAAACCGCTCCCTTCTTGTATCCGGCGAGGATGAAAAGGAGGATCCGCTGGATTTCGTTCTCTGGAAGCCGAAGAAGGAGGGCGAGCCGGCCTGGCAGTCCCCCTGGGGCGAGGGTCGTCCCGGCTGGCATATTGAATGTTCTGTGATGTCAAAGAAATATCTGGGCGCGCAGATTGACATTCACGCAGGCGGAGAGGACCTGGTATTTCCGCATCATGAAAATGAGATCGCTCAGAGCGAGGCCTGCAATGGCAGAGAATTCGCGAAGTACTGGATGCATAACGCCTTCCTGAATATTGACAATAAGAAAATGTCCAAATCTCTTGGAAATTTCTTTACTGTCCGGGAGATTAGTGAGAAATACGATCTGCAGGTACTGCGTTTCTTCATGCTGAACGCACACTACAGAAGTCCGCTGAACTTCAGCGCGGAGCTGATGCAGTCTTCCAAGTCCAGTCTGGACAGGATTGTGACGGCGGCGGACAATCTGAAGCATCTCATGGAAAATGCGAAAGATCAGGGAATGACCGAAAGCGAGGTGGCTCATTACGATGCCTCCGAGGAGTATGTAAAGAAGTTTGAAGAGGCCATGGACGATGATTTCAACACGGCCGACGCCATTTCTGCCATCTTTGAACTGGTGAAGTACCTGAATACTCATACAGATGCGGACAATTCCAGAGAATATCTGAAAAAATGCCTGGAACGCCTGAAAACCCTCTGCGATATTCTGGGACTTGTGATTGAGAAGAAGGAAGATCTTCTGGATGCCGATGTGGAAGCTCTGATCGCGGAGCGGCAGCAGGCCAGAAAGGAAAAGAATTTTGCCCGTGCGGACGAAATACGCGCAGAACTGCTGGAGAAGGGAATTATCCTGGAAGATACGCGTGAGGGCGTGAAATGGAGAAGGGCGTAATGGATTTTATGGCAGGACTCCGGGAAAGCTTTGGGCTGGAAGAAGTGGATATACGCACGTATTCGCCGCTTGTGCTGGCCTATATCGGAGATGTGGTATACGAACTTGTGATTCGTTCCCTTCTGGTGGGAAAGGGTAATGCGCAGGTAAACCGTCTTCACAGAAGAGCCAGCAGCCTCGTCAACGCGGCGGCACAGTCCGCGGCCTTTGAGCGTATCCGGGAGGAGCTTACGGAAGAGGAACTTCATGTGTTCCGGCGCGGACGCAACGCCAATTCCGCTACGATGGCCAAACACGCCACAATGACAGATTACCGCAGGGCTACCGGTTTTGAAGCGCTTATGGGGTATTTGTATCTGACCGGGCAGACAGAACGCATTTATACCCTCGTCCGGCTGGGTTTTGAGGAAGGCGTCTGGGAGACGGAAAGCTGACGGGGCAAAGGAGAACGTATGAGATACAACGAACTTACAATAGAAGGAAGAAACGCAGTCCTGGAAGCCTTTCGTTCGGGAAAGACGATAGATAAGCTTTATATCCAGGATGGATGCCAGGACGGCAGCATCAGCAATATCAGGCGGGAAGCAAGGAAGACGGACACCGTTATCAGCTTCGTGACGAAGGAACGGCTTGACCAGCTTTCGTCTACAGGACGCCATCAGGGCGTCATCGCTGTAGCGGCGGCTTATTCTTACGCTACTGTGGAAGATATGCTGGAAGCAGCCAGGGAAAAGGGAGAGGATCCGTTTCTCATTTTGCTGGATAATATCGAGGATCCCCACAATCTGGGAGCGATTATACGAACCGCAAATCTGGCGGGCGCGCACGGTGTGATCATTCCCAAGAGAAGGGCGGCCGGACTGACTGCCGTGGTGGCGAGAGCTTCGGCAGGGGCGCTGAACTATACGCCGGTCGCGAAGGTGACCAATCTGACGGCTGCTATTCGGGAACTGAAAAAAGAGGGACTTTGGTTTGTCTGCGCGGATATGGGCGGCGAATGTATGTATGATCTGAAGCTGACAGGACCGATCGGTCTGGTCATCGGCAACGAGGGCGAGGGCGTCAGCCGCCTGGTGAGGGAGGAATGCGACTTCACAGCTTCGATTCCGATGAAAGGAAATATTGATTCCCTGAACGCCTCCGTGGCGGCAGGGGTGCTGGCCTACGAAATTGTCAGGCAGAGAATGAAAGAATAAGGAAAAGATGTGCAAGTTTAAGGAACTGACGGACGAGGAGCTTGTGGAAAAGATCCGCGAAGGGGAGACCATCTGTATGGATGCCCTGATAGAGCGGTATAAACGCCAGGTACGCAACCAGGCCAGGGCTCTTTACCTGATCGGAGGAGACAGTGACGATCTGATTCAGGAGGGAATGCTGGGGCTTTTCAAAGCGATCCGGGATTACAGACCGGAAAAGGAGGTTTCCTTTGAAGCCTTTGCCAAACTGTGTATTTCCAGGCAGATGTACAGTGCGATTCAGGCGGCCGGCAGGCAAAAGCACGCGCCGTTGAATACGTATGTGGAACTTTCGGATCAGCTTGACGCGCAGGAGGATAGCCCGCAGGGAAAAAGTCCGGAGGAGCTTCTGATTGACCGGGAGAACATAGAAGGGCTTCAGGAGGAAATCTGGAAGCCTTTAAGCGCCATGGAGAAGAAGATCCTCCATTTCTATCTGGAAGGAGAGAGCTATACGGAAATAGCCTCCCGGCTGAATAAAACCCCGAAGTCTATCGACAATGCTCTCCAGAGGATAAGGAGAAAACTTAAAAAAATTTTAACGAAATAGCATCCACTTTTCTCCACATTCATGTTATACTGAAAAAAGGGAAAGGAGGGAGTTTTTTGTCGAACTTTTTTGGAAGCGTTACACCTTATCTTCTGGCTGGCCTCGTTGTATATCTGATCTTCCGGGCGTTGAGCTGGCTGATGTATTACCGTGGCCAGATGCGGGTGCCGATTCTGCATGAGGCAGGACTGCTCCTGCTGGGATTTTGGTTTTTGACGCTGTTTTCTTCTTCCGTCACTCCGGCGCTTGAGTTTTCTATAAAACCCACCTTTCCGGGGACGGATTTAATTCCCATAAAGGGAATGATAGATCTGGCTATTGCGGATGGATTCGGAGCGGTTCTGGGAGCTGCGTGTAAATACATTCCGCTTGGTTTTCTGATTCCGTTTTTGTTCCGCAGATACCGCAATGTTATTAAGGTATTGATTCTTTGCGGCGGAACGGCGCTTTTTATCGAGGTTTTCCAGTTGTTCCTTCCGGCCATGGACTGTCGGCTGGACGACGTACTCCTGGCTCTTTTAGGTACTTTTATCGGATATTTTCTGTTCTGCCTGCTTTGCCGGTATTTCCGGGAGGCGGAGCGTATGGGGACCGTAAAGCGTTCCAGAAGGAAGAATGTTCCGGCGCCTGTGCGCATTGAGCTGGAGATTTTGGTTGTCCTGATGCTTGTCACTGTTATCGGACGGGGAACGCAGATAGAAGCGGCCCGTGTGAGAGCGGAGAGGGAGGCGCAGGAGCAGCAGGCCGCGGAAGAAGCGGCAGCGGCGCAGGCGGCCGCAGAGGCGGAGGCTCAAAGAATCGCAGAGGAAGAAGCGAAGAAGCTGAAAACTGCGGACAGTATGCCAGAACTGTCGTTGGAAGCCGGATCTGCCTGCCTGTTTTCCATCGACGATGATTTGATTCTGTATGAAAAAAACAGTACTGCTCAGGTAAGCCCGGCCAGTACCACAAAGCTTCTGACAGCGCTGACGGTACTGAAATATTGCAGCCTGGACGAAACGATGACCGCGGGAGAGGAGATCAATCTGATAAGCGAAGGGGCCTCCACAGCCAGCCTGAAGGTGGGGACTTCCGGCACGGTGGAGACTTTCCTGGGCGCCATGCTGGTGCCTTCCGGCAACGATGCGGCCTATGCGCTGGCAAATTTTGCGGGATATAAGATCCTGGGAAATGACGAGGCGTCCACGGCGGATGCGATAGAAGCCTTTGTCGGAGCCATGGGAGATCTGGCGGCTGAGCTGAATCTGGAAAATTCCAATTTTGCCACACCTGACGGCGATCAGTCGGACAATCAGTATACGACGGCTCAGGATATGATACGAATAGCAAGAGCCTGCATGGAAAATGAGACGATCATGCGGCTGTGCGGCGCAAGTACTTACCGGGCGCTCTTCGACAACATGGATGTGACTTACAGAAATACGAATCTTCTCCTTCAGCCTTCAGACGATCATTATTATGAGGGAGCCACGGGCCTGAAAACAGGGAGCTATAACGATGAAAAATGTCTGGTGGCTTCGGCTGAGATAGGCGGAAAGCGCTATGTGGCTGCCATTATGCAGGACAGTGACGAGGGGCGTTATACAGACGCCCGGACGCTTTTTGACTATGTGACGTCAGGCACGGGAGCGGAGAGCTCGGAAGAAGGAAGCGGGGAAGATGCCGGAACCGATATTTCCGGAGAGGATGCTTCTGCGGAAGAATAATAAATAAAAGGGATATGCCAGGAGTTTTTGCGGGTAAAGCAGCATATAACGCCGGCGCGCCAGGAGTCAGAAGACTTCCGGAGCGCCGGCGTCGGTTTTTATGGAGCGGTTTTGCTGCTTTCATGAAGTCAGTCCCTGGGCGCGGCCTTGGGCTGGTAGTGATAAACTTCCTCGTAGGCTTCCCGTTCTGCCCGGCTGTGGGGCGCGCTTGGGATCAGGCCGGTACAGTCCGTGGCGGAACAGGAATTTCCAAGATAATCGTACTGGTCAATAACAGCCTGATTTTCATCGTCAGGAACCTCTGGATGTTCAGGAAGATGTCCCCTGATGGTTTTTTTGTCGTTCATGTGTATCCCTCCTTTTTATCAGTATGCGCAGGGGACACAGAAAAAACACAGGAATATCACAGATTCTCCATACAAAGACCACAAATATAACACAGACCTTTCCTATAATGACAGTATCAAAAGAAGATGATAATCCTAAGGAGGTCTTAGATATGTTAAAAGTTAAAAAAGGAGCAAAGTTTGTAGCTGTAGCGCTTACCTTTGGCGTGTTTGCAAGCGTGGCGTTTCAGGGAACGAATTTCTTATTTAATCAAATCAGCGGAGGAGAGGAAACTCAGACTACGGCGCAGCTGAATATTGCGGATTCCGTAAGTTCGACTTCCAGTTCATCCTCAGATTCGTCGGCAAGCTCAGGAACTTCTGCGGACGTATCCTCTATCGCAGAGGAGACGATGCCTTCACTGGTGGCTATTACGAACCAGAGCGTGCAGGAAATGATGAACTGGTTCGGTCAGAGCCAGGCCTATGAAAGCGTCAGCAGCGGTACGGGCATTATCGTTGGACAGACAGACACAGAGCTTTTAATAGTGACAAATAACCATGTAATAGATGGAGCTCAGACCCTGAGCGTGGGCTTTACAGATGAAAGCGTTGCGCAGGCTAGCATCAAGGGTACGGACGCCGATCATGACATTGCGGTAATCGCGGTTAATTTAAGCGATATTTCGGAGGACACCCTCTCACAGATAAAGATTATTGAGATTGGAAGTTCTTCTGATTTACAGGTAGGCGAACAGGTGGTAGCCATCGGAAACGCTCTGGGCTATGGCCAGTCCGTGACAACCGGTATCGTAAGCGCCCTGAACCGTTCGGTAACCATCGATGGCGTGACGAATGAGCTGATTCAGACCGATGCGGCGATCAACCCCGGCAACAGCGGCGGCGCCCTTCTGAATATGTCGGGACAGCTCGTAGGAATCAATTCCGCGAAATATTCAGACACGAACGTCGAAGGCATGGGATATGCGATTCCTGTGGATGATGTCATCGACATCATTGAAAACCTGATGAATCGTACGGTTCGTACAGAGATAGTAGACGAAAGTGAGCGCGGCTTCCTTGGCATCACCGGCCAGGATGTGACCAGCGAAGTGTCGGAAGCCTATGATATGCCAAGAGGCGTCTACATCACCTCAGTCGAGGAAGGCTCCGCGGCAGAGGCCGCCGGACTCCAGAAGGGCGACATCATCACGAAATTTGATGGAACCAGCGTATCCTCACTGTCAGATCTGCAGGAACTGCTTACTTATTACAGGACAGGAGAGACGATAGAAGTTACTTACAGCGCTGTTTCTGAAGGACAGTATGTGGAACAGACGGCTACAGTGACGCTGGGAACAAATACGAATATTACCGCCGCTTCAGGCAGATAAAGACGCGGAAGGTTATGACGCGCACAATACGGCATGAGAAAAGTGATACTGAAATACACAGGGGCGCTGCTAAAGCAAAGGAATGAACTGCTTTAGCAGCGCCCATTTCAAGGTCTCAAAATAAGTTGAAAAAATTTTTACATATTTCTTGACATTTCCCTCTTTAAATGCTAATATAATCTAGCGCGTTGCGCAAGATGCTGCTGTGGCTCAGTCGGTAGAGCGTCGCATTGGTAGTGCGGAGGTCACGGGTCCGATTCCCGTCAGCAGCTTGGTTATGGATGAGCGGAAAGCCTTTAAAATAAGGGTTTTCCGCTTTTTCTTTGCTTCTGAAAATCTGGTACAGTTTGGTACGTGTCGTTCAACAAATCAGTCCCCTAAAAACAGCTTAGATTTTTTTGAACAGCAGCGTCAGTCAGAATTTTAATAGTAAAATATACAAAAAAGATAGTCACTATCCCTGGGACCGTGCTATAATAAAAAAAGAAAGGCTGTGGGAGGGAAAAACATGATTTCCAATCAGGTGATACAGACGACAATCGATGAGCTGCGTTCCATTACACGGATCGATCTCTGCGTGCTGGAGACGGACGGAAGCGAGGCGGCGTCCACGTTTGAGCCGGAAAACATTTCGCAGGAGATGATTCGGGTATTTGCACAGTCGCCTGCAGAGGGGCAGAGTCTTCAGGGCTGTCATTTTTTTAAGATTTATGACGAAGGGACTCTGGCATATATTCTGTTGGCGAAGGGCAGCGGAGAAGACGCCTATATGATCGGAAAGGTGGCTGCCAGTGAGCTTCAGAACCTGATTGTGGCATATAAGGAGCGGTTTGACAGAAACAATTTTGTCCAGAACCTTTTGCTGGACAATCTTTTGCTCGTGGACATTTACAGCCAGGCTAAAAAGCTCCATATCGAGACGGAAGCTCTGCGCGTGGTATATCTGGTGGAGACCAGGGATGAGAGGGACGCGATGGCGCTGGAAGCGGTGCGCAGTGTCTTTGCGCCGCGCTCGCAGGATGTCATTACGGCCGTGGATCAAAAGAATATTGTGGTGGTAAAGGCAGTCGGAGAGGAGGATACCTACGAGACGCTGGAGGAGATCGCGGGTATGCTTGCGAAGATGCTGAATACAGGAAATACGGAGCGGGTTCGTGTGGCATACGGCACGATGGTAAACCAGATTAAGGATGTATCCAAGTCCTATAAAGAAGCCAAAATGGCGATGGAGGTAGGGAGGATCTTTTATCCGGAAAAGACGGTGATCGCCTATCATACGCTTGGAATCGGTCGGCTCATCTATCAGCTTCCGCAGTCGTTGTGCGAAATGTTTATGAAAGAAATCTTTGGGGAGAATTTGCCGGATACCTTCGATGAGGAGACGCTTACCACAATAGAGAAATTTTTTGAAAATAACCTGAATGTATCGGAGACAGCCCGGCAGCTTTTCGTGCACCGGAATACGCTGGTGTACCGGCTTGAGAAGCTCCAGAAAACCACAGGACTTGACATACGGGTTTTTGAGGATGCGCTGACTTTCAAGATCGCGCTTATGGTAGCCAGCTATATGAAATATCTGGACAAGCTTTCTCAGTAAAGTGTTCTGAAAGACGGAGAGAATAAAGCGGATACCCTGCTATTACTGCGGGGTATCCGTTTCACTTTCCTTTTCTTTTTTATTCCTTTTTGCGGGTTTTTCCGGGGCAGGGAGCTGATCGATCAGCTTTTCGATCACCTGCTTTTTCATATATACGTCGAAGCTCAGCATACAGATGAAAGAAAAAAGCTGGAGAAATTCCTGATCTTTTTCGGAGACATCGGAAAAGGTCTCCTGGGAAATACGGTATTTCTGGATCAAATCTTCCTTCATCACCTCGATCTGTCTTTTCTCAAGGCTGAATACTTCCGTATAAATACGGTCGAGCTGCAGCTCATGATCGGAATGAAAATATCGTTCCGTCAGCGGAGAGAGCAGACTCTGAATATCGTTGATAGAAAGAATGTTTTTAAAATAATAAATGAAAATAAGAAGCAGCATATGCTCCCTGGAATATTTCTTTTTTTCCGGAGGAGGAAGCAGATGATTCTTTGCGTAATTATTGATCATTGTCTTTGTAAGAATTTTATCGTCTTCGTAGCGTTTGGAAGAGCTAAGCTGACTGTCCATAAAGGTAGTCACCTGATCCATATATAAATCAATCCCAGGCACGTCCTCTGGCCTGATATAATCGATTCGGTCCAGACTCTCCAAAATGCTCTCCAGAAGGTTTTGACTGTCTATGGTCATTTATATTCACCTCCAGGATCTCATTATATAGTATCGAAAACTATATGACAAGTGGCAAATGTTTAATTTTCATTTAAGATTCCTGTTAGGATTGCCAGAGCTTTCGCTTCTTTGGTATAATGTCTGAAGAAAATTTTGCATTGGCTCGCCCTTGTCAATTAGGGTAGATAATAGGAACACCGGAGGCAGATTATGAAAGATTATTATCAGATTCTGGGCGTCAGACGCGGAGCGTCTGCGTCAGAAATAAAAAAAGCATACAGGCGTCTGGCAAAGAAATACCATCCGGATTCCAATAAGAATCAGGACGGGGTGAAGAAAAGGTTTCAGGAGATTACCGAGGCTTACCGGGTGCTGTCTAATGAAGAAAGCCGCAGACGGTACGATGCCTGGGGGCATGAGGCGTATACGCGTTCGGCTGGCCGGGCCGCCTGGGAGACGGGATACCGGGAACCGGGGGAAGAAGATGACGGACACTGCGGAGCCTGCAGGCGCCATAAGACCGCCGCGGAGCAGGAGGACGCCCCGCCTCCCCGCATGGTGCGGACGGCGGTGTATCTGAGCTATCAGGAAGTGCTGACCGGAGCGAGAAAGAGCGTGGAACTCCGTCTTAAGGACGAAGACGGAAAAGAGACTGTCCGCAGAGTACAGGTACAGATTCCGGCCAGAAGCTACAGCAATTGTTATTATCTGCTGGATGATGTGCTTTGCGAGGGAGAGGAGGAGGTCGCGCAGAAGAATATTGTGGTCATCGTTCTTCTGTCTGATCAGCCTGGCTACCAGAGGAGGAGTTACCATCTATATTCCACGAAAAAAGTGGATTTCACCGACATGGCCCTTGGGGGTTCGATTGAACTGGATACCATAGAGGGCGTGCTTTCCTATAGACTGGAACCTGGAACACAGAATGGAACGCGGATCCGCCTGGCCGGCAAGGGACTTTGGATGCCTCCGAAGATAGGCAACCGGGGCGATCAGTATGTGACGCTGGAGGTTCAGATTCCAAAAGCCTTGAATCCGGAACAGATCGCGGCTCTGGAAGCATTCCGCAGAGCAGGCACGGGACAGAGACAGGAGGAAAGCGTGCAGGCCAGCCTGGGGTAAAAAGCCAGTATTCTTCTTCCGCGCGATCTTGTCAATCAGAGGGAAAATGTAATATAATAAAAACGATAATACATACCGGCGGCCGTGTCAGCCGTCCCATACAAGGAGGAAACGAATGGCAAATATTTTAAAGAGATTTGGGGACATCATGTCGGCAAACATCAACGCGCTTTTGGATCGTGCGGAGGATCCGGAGAAGATGATTGATGAATACCTTAGAGATATTGAAAATGACCTGGGCAAAGTCAAGGCTGAGACGGCGGCGGTCATGGCGACGGAGACAAAGGCGAAGCGGGAGCTGGATGAGTGTACCCAGGATGCCGCGAAGATGCAGCGGTATGCGGAAAAGGCTCTGATGGCCGGAAATGAAAACGACGCGCGTCAGTTCCTGGAGAAGAAAGCACAGCTTACGGCAAAGCAGGAAAGTCTGAAGCAGTCTTATGATCTGGCGGCGGCCAACGCGGCGAAGATGCGGGAGATGCACGACAAGCTGGTGAAGGATTTGGAGAATCTTCAGGCAAAGCGTGATGCGATCAAGGCAAAGGTGGCTGTTGCGAAGACTCAGGAAAAGATGAATAAAATGGGATCCAGCATTTCCGGAGCAGGGGAGGCTATGGCAGCCTTTGATCGTATGGAGGAAAAGGCAAATCGTATGCTGGATGAGGCAAATGCCATGTCCCAGCTTAATGATTCCGGCGACAGCATTGACGATCTGACGAGAAAGTACGATATGGATGACAGTTCTTCTTCCGTGGATGACGAGCTGGCAGCTTTAAAGGCAAAAATGGGATTATAAGATGGATAATAAAATATATTATTGTGAAAACTGCGGCGGAGTCATGGAGTTTGACGTGGAAACCCAGAGCCTGAAGTGTCCCAACTGCGATACGGTGGTGCCGATCCTGAATGAGACGGAGCGTATCGTGGAGCATAGCCTGACGCGCCATGCGATGCAGACCATCAAGGCTTCGGAAAAGACGACGCAGACGATGGAATGCAAGGGCTGCGGGGCGAAGATCGAGGTCGATCCCACAAGTACGGCTGTAGAATGCCCGTACTGCGGCTCAAGCTATGTGTTGGCGGAAAAGCAGGAGGATGCCATTATCCCGGACGGAGTTCTTCCCTTCCAGATCGACAAGGACAGGGTAGGGGAGCTGTTTCGCCGCTGGATGAAAGGGCGGTGGCTGGCTCCGGGCGAGCTGAAGCATCTGTATCAGAGGGAGCGGCTTCAGGGGGTATATCTGCCTTACTGGACCTTCGATGCGAAAGCGGACGCCAGATATACGGCTATGGGCGGACGGCACAGAACGGTCACACGAAAGGGACCGGACGGAAAGACGACGCGCCAGGTGGTGACGGACTGGTATCCGACCTCAGGTTTCCTGCGCCGTGCTTTCGATGATGTGCTTGTTCCTGCGTCTGATAAGCTGGATGGCAGTCTTCTCCGCCGGACGGGCGTTTTCGGAACCCAGCAGATGGCTTCCTACGCGCCGGAGTATTTTTCTGGTTACGGAGCGGAGTGCTATACGGTAGATCTGGATGACGCGCACAGGGAGGCCCTCCGGACTATGGAAAATGAGCTGGAGGATATGGCGCGCGGAGATGTGCTTCGCCGGTTTGACGAGGTACGCGACGTCCGGGTGCGCGCAGATTACCGGGATGAGACCTATAAGCATGTGATGATGCCGATCTATACGACGGCTTATACATATAAAGGGAAGCAGTACCATGTGCTCATCAATGGACAGAGCGGCAGGGTGGAAGGCGATTATCCTAAGAGTCCGGCGAAGATTGCGGCGATTGCAGCGGCGGTCCTTGCGATAGTGATTCTTGTGTATCTGCTGAGCGGAGACGGAGACAGAAGGAGAGCCTCCGTAAGCGACGCACTCTGGGCTGCGCAGACAGGTGAAGCCGTGGAGGACACGGAATGGACGACAGAACTGGAAGATGAGGAGGAGGTTCCATGGGTTTATTTGGAGGACAGTTTGCCAACGTAGTAGAGTGGCAGGAATTTCGGGACGATATGCTGTTCTGGAAATGGAGCAATAAGGAGATTAAGAAGGGGAGCCGTCTGATCATCCGGCCGGGACAGGATGCGATCTTTCTTTATAACGGCAAGGTAGAAGGAATCTTCCGGGATGAGGGAAGCTATGATATTGAATCAGACATCATCCCGTTTCTGTCTACCCTGAAGGGTTTTAAATTCGGGTTTAACAGCGGCATACGGGCTGAGGTGCTGTTTATCAATACGAAAGAAGTACTGGTGAAATGGGGAACGAAAAGTCCTGTGCTGATCCCGGCTCCGGGATTGCCGGGTGGTATGCCGATTCGTTCCTTCGGAACCTTTGCCTGCAAGGTGGCGGATTACGACGCGCTGATTGAAAAGGTGGCAGGAATCCGTCAGCAGTTTACGGTGGACGAGGTAAAAGAGCGCATCACTTCCATGCTGGATCAGTTACTGATGAAATGGATAGCAAAGGAAGGCCGAGATATGTTCAATCTTCAGATAAATGCAAGAGAAATCGGACTTGGCATTCAGGAAGATCTGGATATGGAAATGCAGAAGCTCGGAATCGGTATCACAAGTTTTGCCATTTCCAGCTTCAATTATCCGCCGGAGGTTCAGAAAATGGCGGAAAAAGCGGCGGCTCAGAGCATGATCGGCGATGTGGGACGTTTCCAGCAGGTTTCCATGGGCGAGGCTATGACGAATGGCCGCGGCGGCGGGGCCGCTGCGGATATGGCGGGCGTTGCAATGGGAATGGCCATGGGACAGCAGATGGCTGCGCAGATGAACCAGAATATGGCTGCGCAGATGAATCAGAGTACGGCGGCACAGATGAACCAGAATATGACTGCGCAGAGTACAGCCCCCAATTTCTGTCCAAATTGCGGCACCAAGACAAACGGGGCGAATTTCTGTCCGAACTGCGGACAGAAGCTGGTATAAGGGCAGGGATACGAAATCTTATATTGGCAGAAAATTTTTAGAAAAGAGACAATGGATTATGAGTGATACCTTAAATCAGGTTACTTTAAATCCGGAGCAGCAGGAAGCGGTGCTTCATACAGAAGGGCCGCTTCTGATTTTGGCGGGGGCCGGCTCCGGGAAAACCCGTGTGCTTACGCACCGGACGGCATATCTTATCGAACAGGGAGTGAGTCCCTGGAATATTTTAGCGATCACCTTTACGAATAAAGCAGCCGGAGAAATGCGGGAGCGGGTGAATCAGATCGCGGGCGTGGAGGGCGCAAGCGTATGGGTAAGCACCTTTCATTCCACCTGCGTGCGGATTCTGCGGCGCTACATAGACAGATTGGGTTTTGACAATTCTTTTTCTATTTATGATACGGATGATCAAAAGACGGTCATGAAAGAGGTCTGCAAAAAGCTGCAGATCGATACGAAGATTTTTAAGGAAAGAACGCTGCTTGGCGCTATTTCCAGAGCGAAAGACGAGCTGATCAGTCCTGTGGAAATGGAACTGAACGCAGGGAACGACTATCATCAGCAGAGAACGGCGGCTGTTTATAAGGAATATCAGGCACAGCTTCGGCGGAACAACGCCCTGGATTTTGACGATCTGATCATGAAAACCGTGGAGCTGTTTCAGAACTGCCCGGAGGTGCTGGACAATTATCAGGAACGCTTCCGGTATATTATGGTGGACGAGTACCAGGATACGAATACGGCCCAGTTTCGTCTGGTAAGCCTTTTGGCATCCAAATACCGCAATCTGTGCGTGGTGGGAGACGACGATCAGTCCATCTACCGTTTCCGTGGAGCGAACATCAAAAATATTCTGGATTTTGAAAAGGTTTTCCCGGACGCGAAGGTCATCAAGCTGGAGCAGAATTACCGTTCCACCAGCAATATCCTGAATGCGGCTAACGACGTGATCCGGAATAATACGGGACGTAAGGACAAGCGGCTCTGGACGGAAAACGGAGAAGGGACGCCGGTGCATTTTCGTCAGTTCCAGAATGGCTTTGAAGAGGCGGAGTATGTCATCGGAAATATCAGAAGCCATATCCAGAAGGATGAGGCAGAGTACCGTGACCACGCGATTCTCTACCGGACAAACGCGCAGTCCCGTCTGTTTGAGGAAAAACTGATTTACGCCAACATCCCCTATAAGCTGATAGGCGGAGTCAACTTCTATGCCCGTAAAGAGATCAAGGATTTGCTTGCCTACCTGAAAACGGTGGATAACGGGCGGGATGAGATTGCGGTTCGCCGTATCATCAATGTGCCTAAGCGTGGAATCGGAGCCACAACGCTTACCCGTGTGGGAGATTATGCCGACGCTTACGGACTGAGCTTCTACGACGCCCTTCTGAGAGCGGAAGAGATTCCCGGAATCGGAAGGGGAAGCGCGAAGATTCTGCCCTTTACCGTGCTGATTCAGTCGCTGCGTGCGAAACAGGAAACCATAGACGTCAGCGAACTCCTGGAAGCGGTGATCGAGGAAACAGGCTATGTAAAAGAGCTGGAGCTTGAGGATACGGACGAGGCCCGCGCCAGGATTGAGAACATCGACGAGCTTATCAGCAAGGTCCGTGATTATGAGGACAACGCGGAGGAGCCTTCTCTGAGCGGTTTTCTGGAGGAGGTAGCCCTGGTGGCTGACATCGACAATCTGGAGGAGGAAAGCAACCGGGTGATTCTGATGACCCTTCACAGCGCGAAGGGACTGGAATTTCCGTATGTCTATATGGCAGGCATGGAGGAAGGACTGTTTCCAAGCTATATGTCTATCGTGGCGGATGATCCGAAGGAGGAGATAGAGGAGGAACGGCGTCTCTGCTATGTGGGAATTACCCGCGCGAAAAGAGAGCTGACGCTGACGGCTGCCAGACAGCGGATGATCCGAGGGGAGATTCAGTATAATCAGGTTTCACGGTTCATCCGGGAGATTCCGGAGGAATACCTTGACAGCAAGAGTGAAAGTCCGGGACAGCGGGCGCGCGAGGAGCGGGAGCAGCGCCAGGAAAAACGCCGGCAGAGCATTATGGAAACACGTCGGAATCTGCGGGCGAAGCCCTTTGAGACGAATACCTTCACCGTGACGAAGGCTGATCATCTGGATTATGGTGTGGGTGACAGGGTACGCCATCTCAGATTCGGCGAGGGTACGGTCTTGGAAATCACAGAAGGCGGCAAGGATTATGAGGTAAAGGTAAATTTTGACACCGCTGGCACAAAAAAGCTGTTTGCATCCTTTGCAAAGCTGAAAAAGATCTAGGAAATGATAGTAATTTTGTCCGCTTTGTGATATAATAGGAACAATCAGAAAGCGTGGGCTTTGCATATCACAGAAAGGATGTTTGAGCGATGAATAAGATGGAAGAATTTCTGACAGCAACGAAACTGAACGATCTGCTCCGCAGAAAAGAAGAAGACGAAAAAAATAAGAATACACTGCTCTGGGTTCTGGCCATTATCGGAGCCGTGGCGGCTATTGCAGGAATCGCGTACGCCGTATACCGCTTCTTTACTCCGTCTTATCCGGAGGAGTTTGAGGATGACTTCGACGACGATTTCGATGATGACTTCTTTGAGGATGGAGAAGAAGAGTAACACTTGATGAAAAGGGCGCCTCAAGACGGAAAGGTTTTGGGGCGCTCTTTTTTGGATACAAACCTGCAGAAAGCAGGAGAATCTGTCAGAAATCCAGATATTATGGGGAGGGAAAGAAGTTGAAAAAGAGACGCAGTCCTTTGGCGCAGTTTGTAATTGGTATGGTGATGCTGGCAGCAGGCCTGTACTGGTTCATGTCTAATGTGACCGTCAGTACATATTTTGGTCTCAGGATAGGGGGCTTTCGCTTTGGGGCAGGGCTCGTCGTAGTCCCCTTTATTGCAGGGATCATTTGGCTGTTTCTGAATGTGGATTCCGTCGGGGCAAAGCTTTTAACAGTACTCGGAATCGTGATTATTCTTGCTTCCATTATATCGAATATCCATTTTGTATTCCGCAGTACAAGCCTCTATGTATATCTGATTATGCTGGTTCTCATTTTCGGCGGCGCTGCCCTGGTGGGCCAGGTGCTGTTTCGCTGGCCGAAGGACGACGAGGACAGGAATAAAAAGAAAAAGTAGAATCCCGGACCGCAGGAACTGTAATAGGGAGCGCCTTTGGCGCACATAGGAGCGTACTGCGGTCTGGTCAGAATAGAATAATAAGAGGAGTATTTATGAAAAAGGGAGAGATTTATGAGGGAACCGTGGAAAAGACCGAGTTTCCGAATCGTGGCATCATAAAGGCGGAGGAACGCCGCATTATAGTGAAAAATACATTGCCGGGCCAGCGGATCCGTTACCGGATCCGCAAGCTTCGCAAGGGAACAGGAGAAGGGCAGCTTTTAGAAGTTCTGACGCCTTCTCCTCTTGAGATAAGCCCGGCTTGTCCGCATTTTGGCCTGTGCGGCGGCTGTACCTATCAAAACCTTCCTTATGAAGAACAAATCCGTTTGAAGGAAGGACAGCTTCGGGAACTGCTTGATGGAGCGATCACGGCTCCGTATGTGTTCGAGGGTGTAAAGGAAAGTCCGCGCCGCCTGTCCTACCGCAATAAAATGGAATTTTCCTTTGGGGACGAAGAAAAGGACGGACCTCTGGCTCTCGGTATGCACAGGCGCGGCAGTTTTTACGATATTGTCACCACAGACCAATGTCAGATTGTGGACGAGGATTACCGGAAAATTTTATCCGCCACACTTGAATATTTTCAGGAACAGCGTCTACCCTTCTATCACAGACTGCGGCATACGGGATATTTGCGTCATCTGCTGGTCCGCAAGGGAGCGCGCACAGGAGAAATTCTTGTGGTTCTGGTGACTACGACGCAGACAGGCACACAGGCGGGGCAGGAAAAAGAGAGGGAAGAAGGAGTACGGCTGGAAGAAATGCAGCAGGAAGGCATGGACAGCCGGATTCAGAGCATGGATTCTGCCTGGGTAAAACGGCTCCAGTCTTTGAAACTGGATGGTGAAATTGTAGGAATCCTGCATACTTATAACGACAGCCTGGCTGACGTGGTTCAGAACGACAGGACAGAGGTTCTTTATGGCAGAGATTATTTCTATGAGGAGCTTCTTGGATTGCGCTTCAAGATTTCCCCGTTCTCATTCTTCCAGACCAATTCTCTGGGCGCAGAAGTTCTCTACAGCACTGCCCGCGACTACATTGGCGACACAAAGGATCGTATGATTTTTGACTTGTATAGCGGCACAGGCACGATTGCTCAGATTCTCGCCTCCGTGGCCCGCAAAGTAGTCGGCGTGGAGATTGTCGAGGAAGCAGTCGAAGCGGCGCGCGTAAACGCGCGCCTGAACGGTCTGGACAACTGCTTCTTCCTTGCAGGAGATGTGCTGAAAGTTATTGATGAACTGCAGGACAAGCCGGATCTGATTGTACTCGATCCGCCGCGCGACGGAATCCACCCTAAGGCACTGCAAAAGATCATCGACTTCGGCGTGGAGAAGATCGTGTATATTAGCTGCAAGCCCACGAGCCTTGCGCGAGATCTGGAAATGCTGCAGGGGAGAGGGTATAGAGTGGAGAAGTGCGTCGGGGTAGATATGTTTCCGGGGACGGGGCATGTGGAGACAGTCGCTCTGCTCACGAGAAAAGCCCAGTAAATCAAAGGTTTCTGCCGATTTGGAGCGAAAATAGGTGTGTGTTTCTGTTTCCGTAGAATGGGTATAGGGAAATCCAGTAAAAAGTGGCATTGCATTTTCTTTAATTAACTGGAAGTGCAATGCCGTTTTGTTATAAATAAAGTTTTTATCAAAATATATAATTACATTTTATAGTGATCTACGGTGTTCAAACTTTATTCTTGGTATACATGTGGCTTTGAAAAAGCCCGTAAATACGCCGTTTCTGGCGAATTTCTTTCCCTATATTTGCATTTATTTTCAACGATTTTCAGCCTCATTTTTTGCGATTGTTTTTTTTGGAAGTTTCGAGGGGGGATTTCTTAAATAATTTGGCAAAATAGAGAAACATTATAGCAAAAAAATCATTTAGCGAAATGGAGAAAATATGAGTAAAAATAAAAGTAGAAAATTAAAAGTTTACAGTCAATCAGGGTATCATTACCAAGAGAAATCTACAATCATTCTAAAGGGAAGATGGTTAGAAGAGGCAGGTTTCCCATCGAACAGCCATATTACAGTTGCAACCATAGAAGAAGGTGTTCTGAAGATAGTACGCCAGCAAGAATAAGATACATTGATGAATTTAAAGATAGTTTATCAAAATAAAAAGGATTATGTAACCAAACATGGTTTCTGGAAGAATGGATATATAGAATTTGAAAGTTTTGTTTGTAATATCTCATTGTAGCTTAGGAATTGTGTTCATCTGGTTTTTGGTGTATTATAAAATTAATGTTTTATACCTAAGTTTTAAATTCACAGGTATACTATTTGACGGAGGTAAAATCAAATGGCAGAAAAAACAAATGCCAATATAGGATTTGAAAAACACCTATGGGATGCAGCATGTGTTCTGTGGGGACATATACCAGCTGCAGAATATAGAAAAGTAATCATAGGTCTTATTTTTTTACGTTACATATCAGCAGCTTTTGAAAAGCGATATCAAGAATTGGTGAATGAAGGCGATGGTTTTGAAGATGACCGTGATGCCTATACGATGGAAAATGTATTTTTCGTACCAGAGGAGGCAAGATGGAGTACTATAGCTTCGGCAGCACATACCCCAGAAATAGGGACAGTTATTGATAATGCTATGAGGGCTATTGAAGCAGAGAACAAAACGTTGAAGAATGTTCTTCCTAAGAATTATGCAAGCCCAGATCTTGATAAGCGGGTATTAGGTGACGTTGTAGATATCTTCACAAATAATATTGATATGAGCGACACGGAAGAAAGCGAAGATCTTCTTGGACGTACATATGAATATTGTATTGCTCAGTTTGCAGAAAAAGAAGGCGTTGGAGGTGGTGAATTCTATACGCCAGCCAGCGTGGTTAAGACACTTGTAGAAATTCTCAAACCCTTCGATAACTGTCGAGTGTATGATTGTTGTTGCGGTTCGGGAGGCATGTTTGTTCAGAGCGCAAAGTTTATACAGGCTCATTCTGGAAGACGCGGGGCAATCTCGGTTTATGGACAGGAGGCTAACGCTGATACATGGAAAATGGCTAAAATGAATATGGCGATTCGTGGTATTGATGCAGATCTTGGCCCTTATCAAGCGGATACTTTTACTAATGATCTACATCCAACATTGAAAGCTGATTTTATTCTTGCAAACCCGCCGTTTAATTATCATCCGTGGAATCAGGAAAAATTATTGGATGATGCACGATGGAAATATGGAATTCCACCTGCTGGAAATGCTAACTATGCATGGATTCAGCATATGATTTATCATCTTGCTCCGAACGGGAAAATTGGACTGGTTCTGGCCAACGGCGCACTCTCTACTCAGACCAGTGGTGAAGGTGAGATACGAAAAAAAATCATAGAAGATGATTTGATCGAAGGTATTATTGCTATGCCTACGCAGCTTTTTTACAGTGTTACTATCCCCGTTACATTGTGGTTTATTTCTAAAGGCAAAAAACAGAAAGGCAAGACGCTTTTTATTGATGCTCGTAAAATGGGACATATGGTTGACCGTAAACATCGTGATTTCTCTGATGAAGATATTCAGAAATTGTCGGATACTTTTGAGGCATTCCAGAATGGTACGTTGGACACTGTAAAAGGGTTCTGTGCTGTCGCAACATTGCAGGATATTGCAAAGCAAGACTATATTCTTACACCCGGTCGCTATGTTGGTATTGAGGAGCAACAAGATGATGGGGAACCTTTCGAAGAGAAAATGTCGCGTTTGACATCAGAACTTTCAGATATGTTCGCCAAGTCGCATGAATTGGAAGAAGAGATCAGGAGAAAGTTAGGAGCAATGGGTTATGAAATGTGAGGAATTAACGGTCGCGCTTAGATTTGCGGATACTTTTGCTCCAGTGGAGGGGACGATTCAAGCCCACCAAGACATGATAAATGAGTTGGGATTTGTTTGGTATGGAAAATTGGGGTCTGCTGTGTCTACAAAGGTCTCAACTCGCATTATGGAAAATAAACAGCCAAGGATATTGCTCATACACAGTGGTAAGGCTGGAAGATACTGGGCGTATATCGAAAAAATCCAATATGACACACCACCTAAAAATAAAATCCCTGAATACTATCGTGATAATGCTAATGTTTTTAAAACTTGGTTTAAAGTTATAAGATTTGAAGAAGCACCTAAGAATATTTTAGGACATTGCGTGGTTGTTTCATCTCAAAGACCTCTTTCAGAAGTCTCCAAAAGCAGTATGAGCCCTTATTTTATAATAAGAGTGGAGGAAGAATGATGGAGTTGTTATCGAAATATGTAGAGTTCAAAAATGGGAAAAAGAGACCAGATTCGAAAGGATCCATACCTGTTTACGGAGGAAATGGGATATTAGACTATACAGATGTAGCAAATATGCAGAGCGGTATAGTGATAGGACGTGTTGGAGTATATTGTGGGAATGTTTTTTTGGTAAGAGATAAATGCTGGGTTTCAGATAATGCAATAAAAGCTATATGCCATGAGAATATAGATTTAGGATATTTATATTACCTTCTTTCTTCTTTGCATCTGAATGAAAGAAGAATAGGTACATCACAACCTTTGTTAACGCAGAAAATTCTCAATAATATAGAAGTTGACGTTCCAGGGTTAACTACTCAGAAAAAAATTGCAAGTTTACTAGGATTATTTGATAGTAAAATTAAATTAAATAATGAGATAAACGAGAATTTAGAGCAGCAAGCTCAGGCATATTTTCAAAATTTATTTATTGATAATGCTAATTCTGAATGGGTTCAAGGAACAATCAGCGACCTAGGTACGGTTGTTGGAGGTAGTACGCCATCAAAATCTAAGCCAGAATATTATACTAAGGATGGCATTGCATGGATAACCCCGAAGGATCTGTCCATAAATAAGGCAAAGTTCATTTCTCATGGAGAAAATGACATCACGGAACTCGGCTTAAAGAATAGTAGTGCCTCGGTTATGCCGGAAGGAACGGTTTTGTTTTCTTCTCGTGCGCCAATAGGTTATATTGCGATTACCTCTGGAAAAGTAACAACTAATCAGGGGTTCAAATCTGTTGTTCCTAAGCCAGAGATTGGAACCGCCTTTGTATATTACTTTTTGAAATACAATCTTCCCATCATTGAAGGAATGGCATCTGGCTCTACTTTCAAAGAAGTCTCCGGAAGCACCATGAAAAATATTTCTGCGGTAATCCCGGATACCAAAACACTTGGCTTTTTTAGAGACTTTTGCGCCCCGATCTTCGCTCAACAAAAAATTTTGGAAGAACAAAATCAATCATTATCCACTTTAAGAGATAGCCTACTGCCCAAGCTGATGTCCGGCGAAATTAATGTCTCGGACGTTCGGTTTTAAGCCGCTAAATTCTCGTTTAAATATGATTAACTCTCACCAACGGCGGGAGTCAAACCAACGGAACTGCCGTTGATGTCGTTCTTTGGAAATATTATATAGAAGGAGAATCGACATGAAAGAAGAATTAATAACAGCGATAATGCAGCAGATGTTGCCTTATCTCGACAATGTACAATTGAAACAGTTAAGACAAGTGATGGAGCAGACGCTTTTTCATTACGAAGTGATTTGCGCAGAGGTAAAGCCGAAGAAGGACGATAGCAATGATCTCATTGCAATGTTTATCGCTGCTAAGCGGATCGAGGGCTGCTCGGAGAAAACACTGAAGTATTATCAGACCACAATTGATGCGATGGTAACCTCTATGGAGAAGAATGTCCGGCACATACTTACAGAAGATTTGCGGATTTATCTCACCGATTATCAGGAGAAGCATCAGTCAAGCCGTGTGACAATAGACAATATCCGAAGAATTCTGTCCAGTTTTTTTTCGTGGCTGGAGGATGAAGATTATATCATTAAAAGCCCAGTGCGCCGTATCCATAAGGTCAAAACGGCAAGTAGTATCAAAGAAACCTATTCCGATGAGGATTTAGAGAAGATGCGGGATAGCTGCGAGGAACTTCGAGATCTGGCTATGATTGATATGCTGGCGTCAACAGGAATGCGTGTGGGCGAAATGGTTCTCCTAAACCGGGACGATATAGATTTTACTGAGCGGGAATGCAAGGTGTTTGGTAAAGGCGACAAAGAGCGTGTTGTGTATTTTGACTCAAGAGCAAAACTGCATTTACGGGAATATTTGGATAGCCGGACAGATGATGTCCCGGCACTCTTTGTAACGCTTCGTGCTCCGCATCAGCGACTTCAAATCGGCGGAATCGAATATCGGCTCCGGCAAATGGGAAAGCGGTTGAACATTCCAAAGGTGCATCCACACAAGTTCCGGCGTACACTGGCAACAATGGCGATTGACAAAGGAATGCCGATTGAGCAACTACAGAGACTCCTTGGGCATCAACGGATTGATACGACCTTGCAGTACGCAATGGTCAAGCAGAGCAATGTGAAAACGGCTCATAGGAAATATATAGGTTAGGATGATGTAAATGAATTTTTCATATACAAAAATTGGAGATATAGCCGAAGTTACTAAACTTGCAGGTTTTGAATTCACAAAATATATTGAGTATGTTGAAGATGGCGAAATAATTGCTTTGAGAGCATTAAATCTTCGTAATGGAGAATTAGATTTAACAGATGTGAAAAGAATACGGCGAGATGTATCTGACACACTTAAACGAAGTAAATTGTTTAAAAATGATATTTTACTTACATATACAGGTAATGGTTATGGTGACTGTGCATATATAGAAGAAAATGATAAGTATCATTTGGCTCCTAATATTTGTAAACTTTCACCGGATGAAACTAAAGTTGATCCATATTATCTTTATGCAGTAATTAGGGATAAACATTTTAGAGAGTTAATGAAAAATTATATTGGAGGTAGTAGCCAACCAACAATTCCTATGAAAACAATTCGGATATTGGAGATACCATTACCAGATTTATCTATACAAAAAAAGATAGGGGGTGTAATTCGGGTTCTAGATGAAAAATGTAGAAATAATCGAAAGATAAACGAGAATTTAGCAGCCTAACCTTTTAACTTTTGGTACTGCTTTTTCCATGCGCGAGAGGGCTTCCGGCAGATTCCATCCTTGCTTACAAAGGCACAGACACCAGCAAGTCCATTATTTCCACAGATATTGGGATTGTTTTGACGACATCCATAGGTCTGCGACTCAGTATCCACCTCGTTAAGAGGAGCGTTAAAAGGGATCTTCAGTTCTTTTTCATTCATAATGACACCTCCGAAACATCAAGCTGCCCCGACATAAACTGAGGAAGCAATTCATCACGTAACGCGGAAAGTTTACGATTCTCTACACGATTTGTTACAACAAGGTCATACAGAGGAGCAAGTAGACTACCTATTCGGTTATAGTCAGATTTCGAAGGAATCAGAACTTTTGCTTTTTCCAGTTCTTTGCGCTTGATATGACCCATCGTTGTAGCCATATCCGCAGCTATGGCAACAAACTTTTGCAGATAGTGGTTTGTCCATGCGTAATAAAACCATTTGTCGTAGGTGGAAGATGTGACCTTAAATAAATGCTGATTCAGTCCACAGGTTCCTCCACACCAAAGGTCAACAAGAAGGCTGCCCGACCATGAGAAAATCACATCACCGTCATGGACAATATATTCTGGCTTGATGGAAGGTGAGCATAATTCGCTGTTTGAATCACAAGAGCCTTGGCGAAGTTCTTTGATTTTAAGAACAGGTAGACCTTGCTCATCACCTTTTGGACGATATTTCTGCATGGCGAGACCGTTAAGGTAGTCGGCAATACCGAGTAAAGAGCTTTCTTGCCACCCATTTGGGATGGTATCGAGCATAAGAAATTCTTTAGCAAAAATATTATGTGCTTGCTGAAGTAAATTCTCGTTTAAAAGAGGAAAATATATGCATATACTGAATAACTGGAATTTTTGGCTTTCTTTGATTACTGCTGTAACAGCAATTTTAGCGATAGTACTGTCGATAAAACAGATTAGTCTTAGTAATAAGCATCATTTATTTGAACGTCGATTAAAAGCATATATGATAGTATCAGAATTAGTTGGTTTATATGAAGAGAATAGAATGCTTATAGAAGGAAAGCGAAAAGATGAACCTCAATTTGCTATAGATCATGAATTTATTTGGTTAACCAATAATACCTATATGGAAGCACAAAGTGAAGCTATTGTACATCCGTTAGAACAACCTTATCATAAAGAATTTTTAAAAAAGCGTGAGGAATTACGTAGCCTAGCTACTGAAATTAGATTAATATTTAAGAAGCCTATTAATGATTCATATGGAAAATTTGTAGAATGTTATGAAAAGACTCTTTTTCGAATGTATCAATATCAGATAATTATTGATAAAATGATGAAAGAAAATGAGAAAAAGCCTATGACTCCCGAAGAACTGCAGAAATTTTTCCCAGAAAAAGAGCATCGTACAAGAATGTATGATGCTATGGAAGAACTGAAAGTATCATATCAAGCATTGGTAGATCAGAAGGCTGATGAGAAAATAACAAAATATATACGATTATAATAGGCCTTAGCTTACAAATTAATTTTACAAGGAGTAATGACTATGCCAGGATTTTATACAGAAGCAGACTATGAAAATTCCATAATAGAACTGTTTCAAAATATGGGTTACCGCCATATCTACGGCCCAGACATTGAAAGAGATTTTAACAGCCCATTATATGACGATGAGCTTACGGCTGCATTGTATCGGCTTAATCCGTCCATGCCGGAGGATGCCATAAAAGATGCACTGTTTAAATTGAAAAATTTTGAAAATGCTGATCTGGTTCAGAAAAATGCAGTATTTATGGACTATATTCAGCACGGTATTGAGGTGCGCTATTTTGTAGATAATGAAGAGCGCTCTGGTCTTGTTTATATTGTCGATTATAAAAATCCTGAAAATAACTCCTTTATTGTAGCTAACCAGTGGACTTTTATAGAGAATAGCAATAAACGTCCGGATGTACTCCTATTCCTTAATGGCTTACCGGTTGTGTTGGTGGAGTTAAAATCCCCTTCACGGGAAGAAACGGACGCATCAGAAGCCTATGCACAGATCCGGAACTATATGCATGAGATTCCGTCTATGTTCATTTATAATTGTATCTGTGTTATGAGTGATCATCTAACTTCCAAAGCTGGGACTATTACTTCTGGTGAAGACCGCTTCATGGAATGGAAAACCAAAGATGGGAATAAGGAAAATACACAGTACGCACAGTTTGATACCTTTTTTGAGGGAATGTTCGAGAAAGAGCGTCTGTTGGATATTATTAAGAATTTTATTTGCTTTTCCAATGAGGGCTTGAAGCAGTATAAGATATTGGCAGCATATCATCAGTATTTTGCTGTAAAAAAGGCTATTGTATCCACGAAACATGCCATAGAAACTGACGGCAAGGGTGGTGTGTTTTGGCATACGCAAGGGAGCGGCAAATCCCTGTCGATGGTATTTTATGCACACCTTCTGCAGGAAGCATTGGATAGCCCCACTATCGTAGTACTTACGGATCGAAATGATCTGGATGATCAGCTATACGGACAGTTTGCAAAATGTAAGGATTTTTTGCGCCAAGAACCAATGCATGCCGAGAGCAGGGAACATTTGAAGTCACTCCTTGATGGAAGACAGGCAAACGGAATAATTTTTACTACGATGCAAAAATTTGAAGAGTCTCATGAGCCGCTTTCCGAACGTAGGAATATTGTGGTTATGGCTGATGAGGCTCACCGTGGACAATATGGATTAAAAGAAAAGGTAGATGCTAAAACAGGAAAAATTAAAGTTGGCACCGCACGTATTATCCGTAATAGCCTGCCAAATGCTACTTATATAGGTTTTACGGGTACGCCGATTTCTATGAAGGATAGGAGTACTCGTGAAGTCTTTGGCGATTATATCGATGTATATGATATGACGCAGGCAGTAGAAGACGGTGCTACCCGTCCGGTTTACTATGAAAGCCGTGTAATCAAATTGAAGCTGGATGAAGAAACGTTGAAATTGATTGACACGGAATATGATATCATGGCCAACAATGCTGATCCGGATGTTATCCAGAAAAGCAAGAGAGAGCTGGGGCAGATGGAGGCCATTTTGGGTAATGACCAGACAATTGCTTCACTTGTTGATGATATCCTTGACCATTATGAGAATTACAGGGCGAATCTTCTGACGGGGAAAGCAATGATTGTCGCTTATTCCCGCCCTATTGCCATGAAGATTTATAAACGTATTTTGCAGCTTAGACCGTCTTGGACAGAAAAGGTTGCCGTTGTTATGACGGAAAGTAATAAAGATCCTGAAGAATGGCGTGAAATTATTGGAAATAAACGGCATAAAGAAGAA
>DVLE01000090.1 GCA_018715645.1 Candidatus Merdisoma merdipullorum | reverse complement strand
TCTTGAACGTATAGCAGCCAAGATCCGTGACTTTATCCTTTTCTGTATAAAGTATAGACATCCCGTCATGGGACCTGGAAATAGTCAGCGTGTTTCCTTCACCAATGGTGAGCGTCGGGTTCATTTTCTTGTCTACTTCAAAATATAGCTCGTCTCTATAATCAGCATACCGCTGTCCTTTCAGCGCATCCAGTGTAAGAACGGCTGTCTTTTCTCCATTCACTATGACTTCCACGGCATCCTTAAAATCCCTGCTGCCACGCAAAGACATCTGCTCCAGGCCGTTTAGTGTCTTGATATCCAGTTGGGCTAAAGTGACAGGTTTTCCACTGGTCTGCCCCTGTTCAAATAGCGGCTGGTCACAGAAATACCGAACCGCTCCTACCGTGATCAGGGATTTTAACGCGCAATCTATCTTGTCCCCTTCTCCATAAGCGTATAGGGCGGATGCAAGAGCGTCAGCTTTTCCCATGATAAGGTCTTCCTTGGGCATCACGTACACAGTGGACTGTAGGCCTCCCTGGTCTTTTCCAAGGGTCTTGAATAGATACACGTTCGGGGCGTTCTGTTCCGGCTGGGCCCCGATGCCGATATTCCCGAAGGCCTTTCTGACTCCCTGCTCATGAAACATCAGGTTGGCAATACGATCCCGGGTTTCCGGGGACAGACTGTCCTTCGCTTTATCCTCTATACCCGTTTCCTGGTCCTTCTTCTCCTCTTTCTCTTTTTTCTGGCCTTTTTTATTTTCTTCTGTCTCTTTTTCCGTATCGGTTCTTAAATTGCGTTTGTAAATCTCCGCCAGGTTGAGCCGCTCATTCTGATTAAAAATAAGTCGGGAGATCACGACCCGCAAAAGCTCTGAGAGTGTTCCCGCAATAGCTGACAGATATCCGAAGAAGCGTCCCTGAAACCATTTATGTTCAATGTACTGTCGGTCAGTCATGAGGACCTCTACCTCATCCTCTTTTCTTTTTTCGATATTTGTCTTTTTATCCTTTTCGTCCGCCATTTTCGCTCATCTCCTTTCGAGAAAATATGGAAAAATAAAGAAAAGGGGATACCCGATAAGTTTTCACGGGCTCCCCAAAATTCTTATATCCTTCCTGTCTTGTGCATGATAAAGATCACTATTGCTACTATGCCTGCCGCAATCAGGAGCGGGATAGCCTTTTTGAACGGTGAGCTATTACTGTCCTGACTTTCTCCATCTTCATCATAGTAAACAGTCTCTCCCTGTCTTTCGTCATCTCTCCTTGAGTCCTGGCTTGTATCATCTGCCTCCGTTTCAGATGTATCTTCCTCGGCTTCTTCCTCTGTGCTATCCGCGGAGCCCTCCATGGGCTGGTCGTCAAAAGAATTTACGATATAGCCTCTGATCTTGGCCAGGACCCCGTCTCCGGCCGACTCCAGGTCACTGCCAGCTTCATTTCCAACAGCGAGCTGGAGGACATCAGGGTCTTCTCCGGCAACGACCTGGAAGATAAGGTCCGTGCCATATCCTTGGGCTTCTATATCCTCGTTGTTCCCGTCATAAGTGATATCGACGACATTGTAAACGCCATAAGGGACATCCACCTCAATCTCGCCATCAGCCGCTTCGGAAGCGTTTACCTCCAGCGTGGATACATCGGTTAGGCCGGTCAGCACATAAGAAATGGTAAATGCGTCTCCCTCATCCGGCGTGATGTCAGAGGAATACGTGCAGGCTATTCGTAATTTACCCGTTTCCTCCGTCTCTCCGGCCTCACCTGGAGCGGGCGCTTCTGAAGCGCTTACGTTCAGTGTGGCAGACAACATTAGAGTCCCTATTGCCACCATAACGAAAATAGTCGTTCTCAATGTTCTAAATAGTCTTCTCATATCTAAGGCCACCTCCCTGAATTATCGCCTGTATCGTTATCAGCGGAGCTTCCTGTATCCCCAAGGTCCGGAGTCGTGATATTCTCCTTGACGTACTGTTCATATGGATTATTCTTTTTCTTCTGAAGCTCCTCCGCTTCCTGGATGCTTGCCTGGATCTCATCCTCCTGTCTGCGGAGTTCCTCCTCTTCCTGTAACACAACTTTATAGAAGTCTGTTTCGTCATCCTCCATGATAAATGTCTCGGTGTTATCGAAGGCCAGGATGAGGTGGCTCCCTTTTTCTGTATCATACAGGTCTGCGAACACCAGTTGATTATAGATAAGATATAACCCGCCACCCAGCAAAAGCGGCGTGATCGTAAGGGTCAGGATGCAGTCATCCTCTGCGGGGGCGTCCAGACCCTCAAGCCACTCAGCGGCAAGCTGCATCGCCAGCATGGCGGAGCCCTTCGCACTCGCAGGGAAGTCAACCGATATCACGGCGCATCCACCGGAGGAATGGATGTTGATTGCTCCGTCCATAAGAGGGATATTCTTTACTGTTTCCGTCTTATCAGGAGCAACGATCCGGTCTTTTGCCAGCATCCCGCTGGAAAGCGGGACGCCGTTTACATCTGTTCCGTTTGTAAGATGACGGATTTTGCTCCATAATTCTCTCTGATCCATGATCTATCCCTCCTTATCGCCCAATGATCTCGGACGGTTTTGTTAATTCGACAAGTAACATTATTCGATAAGTCATAAAACCTCCTTAAAAATAGTGCTTTTACAATAAACTTCTTGAATAACAATAATCCGTTTGATGCCTGCTCTATAATGAAATCGTGCCGACCCGGCAACAAATATTGAGGAGGTTATCAAATGGAGAATTGTACAAAATTTAACGACTTAGAAGCTCATTTGCGAGAGCTTTTTAAGTCAGCATCCTACAGTGAAAGTACTGTTAAGGACATGGATTTCATTCTTCGGGCGTTTACCAATTACATGAACGCTAACGGCATGGAAGAGTATTCGCCGGAGATTGGAGAAATCCTGATTCACTATTGCAGGGAAACACTGAAAGTTTGCGATTCCAGAGTTTCACGGGCAAAAGTAATCGTGGGGAAGCTAAATCGACTGTATCAGGGGCTTGATGGTGAAGAAGCCTTATGGGCTGATAAAATCGTGCCTGTTGAATTACCGGACAGTCTTTCAAGGGCTTTGGATTCATTCATTTCTCACTGTCGCCACAAAGGAAACAAAGAGACCACACTTCATTACAAGCGGTGGATTTGCAGCCGATTTCTAAAAAATTTGGAAATGCTTGGATGTCAAAGCTTGCAAAGTATAAACGGAGAACTGATTCAATCCGCATTTTTGCAGCTCGGCTATCTTCGCTATTGGGAAAGGATTGGTCCATTTCTACGCTATCTGTTTGAAAGTGGACAAATTCAAAGAGACTTTTCCAAGCTAATTGTGAATCGTAAAAAATTTTCTCCTCAACCAACCGTGTATACACAGGAAGAGGTTGCTGCTATTGAGGATTCTGTGGATTGCACTACAGCAGCCGGTGTCAGAAATTATGCGATTCTTTTATTGTTATCCCGTTATGGTATCCGTTCCCGTGATATTGCTGCATTGTCTTTTGAAAACCTTGATTTTGAGAATGACAGGATTCACTTCACCCAGCAGAAAACCGGAGATTTATGGGAAATGGAACTGTTCCCGGAAGTAAAAGCCGCATTGCAGGACTATATCCTGACTGCACGCCCGAAAATCCAAAACTGTCAAAATGTGTTCCTCACTACCATGATTCCATACAAACCACTGGATAGCTATGCGATAAATACAGCAGTTGGAATTATGGTTGCAAAATCAGATGTCAACATCGCAGAGAAAAGACATGGAAGCCGTGCATTCAGATCTTCAATTGCAAGCAACATGGTGAATGACAAAGTTTCAACAGAGGTTGTCCGTAAAGTGTTAGGTCATGGCACGAAACACGCAATCCGTCACTATGTCAGAATGGATATTGAAAATATGCGGCTGTGTCCTCTTCCTGCTCCAAAGCCAAGCGGTATTTTTTCCGAAATGCTTTCATGGAAGGAGGATGATCGCCTTGTTTAACAGTTCTCTTGCTAAGGAAATGACAGCATATATTGATTTGCGAATTTCCACTTTTTCTGTTTCCTCGGTCTACAATGACAAAAGAACATTGGTGCTTTTAGACCAATATTTAGTCCAAACAGGATTTCAAGGAAAAAATCTGACGGAAGATATCCTGTCGGATTGGTCAAAAACTCTTTCTGGAAAAAGCAAAACGGTAAAAGAAAAATTGGGTGTGGTGCGTGGCTTTGGAAAATATCTGAATACATTGGGATATGCTTCCTTTCTGCCAACACTCCCTAAAGTTAAATCAGATTACATTCCATATATTTTTTCTGATGAGGAAGTGACTCTGATTTTTCATTATGCTGATAACATGAAGCCTATAAATCCAAAGTCATGCAGTGCCTATTTTCAGTTAAAAATTCCTATGGCTTTGCGAATCCTTTACAGTTGCGGAACCAGACTTCAGGAGACAATGGCTCTCCAGCGCAAAGACATCGACTTTAAGAACAGAACTATTTTTTTGAAGAAAGCAAAGTTCTCCAAGGAGCGGCTAATTCCTGTCCATGACTCTCTTATTGCAATTCTGGAGCGCTATTGCTTAGCTCTGGGAATTATGCATCAACCAGACGCATTCCTTTTTCCTGGTAAAAAACCGGGGACTCACTATACCACGAGACAAATGGAATCGTGGTTTGCAGAAATCCTGAAATCAGCAGGGATTGATCAGCATAGAAGAGATCCTCATGAACGTGGAGCCTGCCTCCATTGCTTCCGCCATCTTTTTGTTTTGAAGTCGATGCAACAGCTTGAATCAGCAGGACATTCTGTAGATGTGAATGACTTACTTCTGCCGACCTACCTCGGCCACGAGTGTTTACTTGACACTGACAAATATATGCGTTTTTCCGGTGTTCAGGTTCCTGAGTCACTTGATGTGTTTGAAACATTTACAGCAGGTTTGATCCCAAATGTGGAGGTGTCTTATGAAGAAGAGTAATTCTGAACACGAATTTATCACTCTGCTTGGACGATTCTTTACCGAATATCTGCCGGTTTCTGTGAATGCAAGCCCGAATACCATTGCTTCTTATAAATGTGCTTTCCGTTTGCTATTTCAATATCTTGATGAGGAAACAGAAATAAAAATCGGATATATCACATTTGAAGTATTGGATTTTGACCTTCTCACAAAATATTTCGACTGGCTGATAACCACCAGAAAAAACAGCAGAGCTACCGCAAAACAAAGACTGGCAGCATTAGCTTCTTTCGCTGATTATTCAGAAAGTAGAAATCTTGAGGCTGCTTATATTTTCAAAAACAGTCTCAAAAAAATTTCAAAGAAGACATTCCGCAAGGTAAAAAGTAAACCGAGAAATTCGTTTACCAGAGAAGAACTCGCAGTATTGTTTTCACTTCCTGACACCACAGAAAAACTTGGTTGGAGAGACCTTGTTCTTTTATCTGTGATGTATTCCAGTGGAGCACGTGCTCAGGAGATCTGTAACCTTACCGTTAAGGACGTCATTCATGACGAAAAAGGGAATGCAATTCTTACCTTGGTTGGAAAAGGCGAAAAATCCAGGCGGGTAAAGATAACTTCTGATGCGACTCAGCTTCTGGACAAGTATATTTCCTCAAGAAAAATCAGCATGAAACCGGATGCGCATATCTTTCCAAGTCAAAGAAATGAACATTTGTCAGTAGCTGCAATTGAAGAAATTTATGAGAAATATACTCAAAAAGCCAAAGCAGAACATCCTGATTTATTTTGCCGTGGTCCTTATACCCCTCATGTCATGAGGCATACAACAGCAACACATTTGATTGAGGCCGGGGTTCCGTTAGCTATTGTAAAAAATATCCTCGGTCACACATCAATACAGACAACACAAATTTATCTGGATATATCTCAACAGACCGTAGACCGTTCAATGGAGCAATGGAACGAAAAATGGTTTTCGAAGAACAATCCAGATGAAAGCACACTGCCACAAGAGAAGAATGGTATTCCAGATTTCCTTAAATAGCAGTGTATTATTATTCGAGGAGAATAGTTAAATTCCTTGTATTTATGGGGATTTTCTATTCTCCTTGAATAACGTAACTCATTTAATAAACCAAATTATCTGACATGTCAGATAACCGGGTTGTCATCAGTCTATAAAGCTCCGTGTTCTTCGGGAAGGAGTCGTCCATGGGGACAATTTCCTCATCAATACGGAGAAGACCCATTCCAGGTTTCGCCGCACTGATGTAGCGCTGCTCCTCCGGAGAGATGCCCAGCATGTGAGAGAGCTGCTGACGGTTGATAGCGGTCTGCCCAAGGAGGACAACGAACGCGCAGTTGTTGATGATGGTCCTGGCCTCTTCCGATTTCAGCATATCCTCCACGTTCTGGGTAATCGCCGTGGGAACCCCGTTCCATTTTCTGGCTCGTTTCCAGATCTGAGCTATGTATGCGGCTGACGTCTGCTTCTGCATCATAAGGTAGAACTCATCAATATAAAACCAGGTCCGCTTCCCCTT
>DVLE01000089.1 GCA_018715645.1 Candidatus Merdisoma merdipullorum | reverse complement strand
GATGTGATGGCGCGGCTGTTGCAGAAGTACGGGCCTCAGCTATTGGGGCAGATGCAGGAGACTGCAAATGATGGCTGCACACGTTCTGCGGCATCGGGAAAGCAACCCGTTTCTGTGTATCAGGAATTTGAAAAAGCCGCTTGATATAAATTGATTTTACACGTTGCGTATTTGCTTGGCGTACGCTATAATAAATACGCAACGTGTATTTTTGCTTTATGGAGTAAATGAAATGGACTGCAAAACCAAAATAAAAGAACTGCGGGAAAGCACCGGCATGAACCGCAAGGAATTTTGTAAATATTTTCAGATTCCCTATCGGACTGTGACAGAATGGGAACTGGATCATCGTCATGCGCCGGAGTATGTACTTCGTCTTTTAGAGTACTATATCCAGCACGAGATTATTAAAAAGGAGAATATGGTAGATGAATCAGTCTAACATCATCATGTATACAACCGAGGATGGATTGACAAAAATAGAGGTCACTTTTGATGAAGATACCGTATGGTTGTCCTTGGATCAGATGGCGGAGTTATTTCAGCGTGACAAGTCAACCATATCACGACACATAAAAAATATCTTTACAGAGGGCGAACTTCGGCCGGAAGCAACTGTTGCAAAATTTGCAACAGTTCAAACGGAAGGAAACCGCCAGGTAACCAGAGATATTGATTATTACAATTTGGATGTTATTATCTCGGTCGGCTATCGGGTAAAGTCGCTGCGCGGTACACAATTCCGTATCTGGGCTAGCTCTGTTCTGAAAGAATATATGAAAAAAGGGTTTGCTTTAGATGATGATCGTTTGAAGCGCCTGGGCGGCGGAAACTATTTTGACGAATTGCTTGCCCGTATCCGAGACATTCGGTCTTCAGAAAAGGTGTTTTGGAGAAAAGTACTTGAGATTTATGCAACCAGCATTGATTATGATCCAAGCGCGGAAGCCTCTGTTCAGTTCTTTAAGCAGGTACAAAATAAAATGCACTGGGCAGCACATCGGCATACAGCGGCTGAAATCGTATATCAGCGCGCTGATGCGGAGAAAGAAAATATGGGGCTGACCTCCTGGGAAGGAAAGCGAATAAAGCGATCCGATACTGAGATTGCAAAGAATTATTTGACACAGACAGAACTGGATGCGCTAAATAAAATTGTATCGGCTTATCTTGATATTGCAGAGGTGCGTGCTCTGGCACATGAACCGATGTATATGAAAGATTGGTTAGAGACGATTGACGATTACCTGAAAATGACCAGACGGGATATTTTAACAACAAAGGGCCGTGTAACTCATAAACAGGCAATTGATAAAGCGCACGCAGAATATGAAAAATATCGAAAAAAGCAGGATGAAATACTTTCCTCTGTTGAGCGTCATTTTATCGAGAGCATTAAGGAATTGGAGGAATTGGAGTAATTAAAAAAACGAACAAAATGCTATCTTTAATACATGGGTATCTACTTCCATGCAGGTGGATGGATACAGTCTGGACGCTCAGCGAGACAAGCTGCGGAAATACGCTGAATACGAAGATATGGTAGTGGCCGGTGAATATTCTGACGAAGGCTTTTCCGGCAAGAATATTTAGGGCAGACATGAATTTCAGAGGATGCTGCAAGACATTCAGGACTGCAAAGACGGCGTGGAATATGTGTTGGTATTCAAACTGTCCCGATTCGGGAGAAACGCCGCTGATGTGCTGAATTCCTTGTAGCTAATGCAGGATTTCGGTGTCAATCTGATTTGTGTGGAAGACGGCATTGACAGTTCCAAAGATTCCGGCAAGCTGATGATTTCTGCCCTTTCTGCGGTGGCGGAGGTAGAGCGCGAGAATATTCGGACACAGACGATGGCCGGACGGGAGCAGAAAGCCCGTGAAGGAAAATGGAACGGCGGCATTGCCCCTTATGGATACCGTCTTGAAAAAGGTGAACTGCTGATTGCTGAGGATGAAATGGATGTGATCCGAACCATTTTTGACCGCTATATTCACACCAACGATGGTGTCAGCGGTGTGGCGAAGTATCTGGACCGGCAGGGCTTTGTGAAGAAGCTGCGGCAGAACGGCACCACTCCCGGTTTTTCCGCCAGCTTTGTGAAAAGTATCATTGATAATTTGGTATATATGGGGAAAATCGCCTATGGCAGACGCCGGGCAGAGAAGAAGATCGGCACACGGAATGAGATGCGCGTAGTTGAGCAATCGGAGTTCCCCGTGTATGAAGGGAAGCATGAGGCTATCATTTCAGAAAAAGATTGGAACCTCGCGCAGGAAAAACGGAAAATCAATGCTTACCGGCGTGAGAAAGTCAATGACCCTACCCACGCACATATCCTGTCCGGTATTCTGAAATGCCCCTGTTGCGGCAAAAGCCTGTACGGGAATATTGCGAAAGCCCACAGCAAGGACAAAAGACCCGCTATTACTATTACTGCAAGAATACCGTTACACCGACCGGTCATGAGTGTACTTTCCGGCTGAATATAGAACAGACGGAGATGAACCGCATGGTAGCGTCAATTATCTCCGGTATGGTCAGTGACCCACGGTTTGCGGATGCAATCAAAGCGAAAATCGGCTCCGCTGTCGATACGAACGATTTGGAGAAGCAGCTGGAAGCATTACAGGTGCAGCTTCGGCAGACGTTAGGCACAAAATCCCGCCTGGAACGGCAAATGGACGGTTTGGATATAAGCGATCCCTATTATGACCGAAAGATATCTGATTTGCAGCGCCGCTATGATGAGCAATATGGCGCAATAGATGAGATTGAATCCGTATTATAACGGAAGAAAAAAGTGATTGAAATTGCACTTGAAGACATCTGCATGAAAAAAGATATGACATATATTCTTCATTCAACTACAGTTCGGTTTGATGCAAGCAAGTGCCATTGTTTGGTCGAATCGATAAGGGGTTATAAAATGGATATAAGCATATTCGCTTAAATGCAAATTATTTAATCAAAATGGAAAAATTGAATGGGTAGCAGATGTTGATTCGTTGAATGAGTAGTTGATAAACTAACAAATGAATACAAAAAATATAGGATGAAAGACACTTGGCGAGGTTGGGTAAGATTATTTTGGTGCAATAAAAAGGCTGGAAGGAAAGGCGAATAAGGAAAAAGTTTGTTTTGGTAGTGTTTAAAACAGTATTCTCGCCAAGACCCAAGCTGTCATTAACGCTATTGCTATTGTTCACAATGATTTTACCTGAGAGATTCCTCCGGTATTTGAAATATTTAATGATCGTATAGTTATGACATCTTACGGAGGGCTTATACCTGGACAAAGTATAGAGGATTTCTTTAGTTTGAGTATTCCGGGCGGTTTTACACCTCTATTCCAGAGATTGGAAACCGGCGTTTTGATATGAAGGAAACCGCAGCTTCTTTCCTTATAATATGTTTATGCGTCGCTTGACGTAAATACATTTTAGGAGGTCGGCTGTAATGACCAAATACCGTGAGATTATCAGACTTGTCAGTCTGAATCTCAGCCAAACAAACATCGCGCTTAGCTGCGGTGTATCTAAGAAAACGGTCAATACTTTCGGAAAAGAAAATAGGCATTGCATGTCCGGAAAACATATGCTATGATGGACAAGTCAAACAACAGAAAGAATATGAACGGAGCATAACAAGGAAGTTGCGCTGATTTCCGAGTTATGCTCCTTTTGTTTTTGCTTAAGGTCTGCAGGCTTACAGGGCTGTCAGGCAAGGTGCGTAGGAGAAAAATATGGAAGAATCAGTGAACAGTGTAGGAATTGATATTGGTACATCTACTACTCAGGTTGTATTCAGCCGTCTTGTCATGAAGCAGGAGCAGGGGTTTGGCCGGGCACCAAAGATAAAGATTGTGGACAAGCAGGTAATCAGCAGAGGGAAGATTTACGAGACTCCGTTAAAAGCAGACGGCGGTATTGACGCAGAGGGCATTCGGGGGATTTTAAAGAAGGAATTTGAACGGGTGGGCTGCGGACCTGAGGAAATCAGCATAGGAGCGGTAATTATCACAGGGGAGAGCTCGAAAAAGAAAAATGCCCGATATCTGGTGCAGGAACTGACAGAGATGTCCGGTGATTTTGTTGTCGCGGAGGCGGGACCCGATTTGGAGGCAGTTCTTGCAGGAAAAGGTGCTGGGGCAGACCTGATTTCACTTCAGGAAGGAAAGATTACAGCGAATCTGGATATCGGGGGAGGGACAACCAATATCTGTGTGTTCCGGAATGGGGAACCGGTGGATACGGCTTGTTATGACATCGGAGGGAAAATGATTAAGACCCGGGATGGAAAAGTCACTGGCCGGTCAGAGGCAGGAAAGCGGGTTTGCGAAGCCTTTGGAATTGGTCTGGAACCGGGACAGAGGGCAAATCCGGTTCAAGCAGAGCGTTTCTGCGGCAGATTGGCAGAACTTTTGGCTGCTGCCGTGGGAGTGGAAGAAGGAGGCGAAGAAATTCAGAGGCTGCTAAAGAAACTGATAACCAGCAGGGAACTGTCCGGAACGTGGCAACCAGAGCTCTTAACATTTTCAGGAGGAGTGGCAGATTGCCTGGAGAGCGAAACCTCTTTTGCCTACGGAGATATTGGGGATATCCTGGGAAGGCAGATAGGAAAAAATCCGGGACTGATGAAGCGCTTTAAGATCCGGGAACGGGAAACCATCCGGGCTACGGTAATTGGCGCAGGGAACCACTCTATGGAGATTTCCGGAAATACCGTGGACTGGGAGGGAAGAGAACTGCCATTAAAGAATGTTCCGGTTCTTCGGCTCCATTTGGAGAAGGAGGAGGATTTAGATAAAATGGTAGTGTCAAGTAATCTATGAAAAAACGAGTCAAGCCAAATTGACTCAACACAGCACCAAAGAATAAATATTGGAAATTCCAACTTCCCAGTTCGGATATGTTTGCTGCGGCGCTTTTCCACCAAGGGC
>DVLE01000088.1 GCA_018715645.1 Candidatus Merdisoma merdipullorum | reverse complement strand
TTGTAACCGCTTTTATAAAATGCCGTGAGAAATACCAAATCGAACACCGCATATAAGATAAATCCAAAACCATACCATGCAACGGTCGCGTCTAAACCTACGGGATTATTTGCTATATTCATGGCGTCTCGCAAAAGTGCAAACGGGATAGAAAAAAGCAGTTGAAATAGCTGAAGTAGAGAGTTTCTTTAGGGGATAAAAATCAATTCCGCCAAATACAACGCCTATTTGCTGCCTGCACTCTTTTTCATACTGATAGAAATTCTTTTGAAACATGGTGACACTCCCACTTTCTGGCGATACCATGTTGAGAATAGCTTTTAAGGTTGTACTTTTCCCCGCCCCATTTTTACCAATCAGCCCCATAATGCGGTTAGGTGCAAGAGAAAAGCTGATATTTTCCAGAGTAAATCCGGGGTAGTACAATCTGACCGCGTTCACCCACGCGAACGGTTCCGAATATGTGCTTGCCCTTGGGCGGTATGCTTTCGCCAGTCTGCTCCTGGTCGTAATGGATTAGGTCGTCGAGTTCCACATCGTACAGCTTTGCCAGCGCGTCGCAATTCAGAATGTCGGGTACTGATTGGCCGTTTTCCCATTTTGCAACAGCCTGCCGGGAAACACCAATTCGCTCTGCCACTTCTTCTTGGGAAAATTTATTAAGTTGTCGCAGCGCGGCCAGATTACAGGCGATATTATTTTTCTGCATTTTTATACTTTTCACACCTCTTGACCTCATTATACTCTAGATTTTTGAAAGTTCCACCAACTGTAGCAAGCGAAAAATGTTATGTTTGGTTGCAGGGCTGCTGCCTTTCTCCTGTTTTCTGTGCCTGAATAGACGAAAATATGTCGAAAAGATTTCCGGCTCCTTCGACGAAATATGATAAATCCTGCAAATCTGCTGTGATATGATTCAGATAAACGGCCGGCTGCTGCGGGCAGAACAAACAGAGGGCAGATGAGGTGAGAATATGATAGAATTTGTTTATAAGGAAAACGCGAAGAATACCGGTCCGGAGCTGAAGCTGGATTTGCCGAAAAATGTCCGGCAAATCGGGGAGCCTGAGGAGAACCGGAAAATATATATAGAGGATTACGTGGTTACATACCTCAAACGGTTTGCAAAAGAAGAAGCCCTGAGCAGCCGCATGGCGATCCTTTTGGGGAGTTCAGAACGAATGGGAGGCATTCCCTATCTGTTTATCAAAAGTGCGGTTGCGTTGAAGGAACTGGAATACAGCGAGGGCGGGATTCCATTCACGGATGAAGTTTGGGCTCAGGTGTACAGCACCATAAAAGAATATTTCCCGATGCAGGACATCCTGGGCTGGTTCCTGTCGGTGCCCGGTTATCCCATGGAGCTGGATCCTGGCCTTGCCAAAATTCATGTAAATTATTTCGGCGGTGTGGACAAGGTTCTGCTGGTGGCGGAACCTACAGATGGGGACGAGGATTTTTTTGCCTACGAAAACGGCAGACTGACAAGACAGAAAGGGTATTATATTTTTTATACCCGAAACGAAGAAATGCAGCGGTATATGATAGATACGGGCGACGGCGAGAGTATTGACGAACAGGAGCATTTTGAGGATCGGGCGATAAAAAGCTTTCGGACAATTGTGCAGGAAAAGAAAGAGATCTCAGGACAAAAACGCGTGATGACCTTTCTTTATACGGCCAGCACTTTTCTTGTTATGGTTGTTCTGGTAATAGGAATCACCCTGATCAATAATTATGAAAAAATGGAAGGGCTGGAAGTGACGCTCAGCAATATTTCCAGGACACTGGAGAGCCGGGAAGATACGGAGATTGCGTACGCAGAGAATGCTGCGGTTCAGGAAGAGGCGGAGGCTGAGGAAGCGGTAAGCCCGGATACGGCGGAGCAGCCGCAGGAAGAAGGAGAGCAGGCAGAACAGACTCCGACGGAAACAGCGGAGCTGTCCCAGCCAGAGCAGGTGGAAGAAGAACAGACAGGACAGGCTCAGGCGGACACTGTGGAACAGCCTCAGCCAGAACAGCCGGAACAGCCGGAACAGACTCAGCCGGAGGCAGAACAGCCGCAGGCGGAGGAAGCGCAGGAGACGCAGGAAGCAGCCAGTCAGAGCGCAGTGCCGGAGACCTATGTGGTTCAACAGGGGGATACCCTTTTGAAAATCAGCCGTAAGATTTATGGAGGGGATGATCAGATTGACGCTATCTGCAGCCTGAATGGTATTGATGACAGCGACCATATTCTGGTAGGACAAAAACTTTTGCTTCCGTAATCGATTTATGCTATCATATAGGAAAAAATCGAAAGATAAAATCAAAGGATCAAGAGCGAATGGCAAAGATTACACAGCTCTATCAAACGCCGCCTCACGGGGATAGCGGCATGGATGAATATAAAAAGAAACTGTTTCGGCACCGCGCAGGCCTGGGAGCCAGATTTATCATATGCGCGGCTGTTCTGCTGGCCGTTATCCTTGGCTTCTTTATTTGGTCCAGGAACAGGACTTATACGGGCTATGAGGTGGTCTCATCGGTAGAGCACAGCACCACTCTTAATACTCAGTATGCCGAGTATAATGGACAGCTTCTGCGATACAGCCGGGATGGAATTACCTGTGTCAATTCCCGGAATGAAGCGGTGTGGAGTCAGACTTATAATATGCAGTCCCCGATTCTGGATATATGCGGGAGTACGGCCGCTGTGGCGGACCAGCAGGGAAACGAGGTATATGTTTTTGATTCCCAGGGACTTTTGACGCAGATCACTACACTTTTGCCGATTCAGCAGATTAGTGTGTCTTCTCAGGGCGTCACGGCTGTGCTGCTGAACGACAGCAGTGTTTCCTGGATCTACCTGTATGACAGCGAAGGCAATATGCTCGCAGAATCACGCTGCAGTCTTGACGAGACAGGACAGCCTTTGTCTATCAGTCTGTCTTCAGATGGTACGAAGCTTGCCGTGTCCTACCTGCAGATCCAGGACGGGGTGGCTGCAAGCTGTATTGTATTTTACAATTTCAGCTCTGTGGGAGCAAACTTTGTAGATAAGATTGTATCCTCTCAGATTTATACAGAGACGCTGATACCAAGAGTAAAATATCTTGGAAGCTCTGTCTGCGCGGCTGTCTCAGACCAGGGACTTATATTTTACGAAGGCGCGGAGATCCCGGAGGAAACTGTGACTGTGAACGTGGAGGAGGATATATTAAGCGTATTTTTTGGAACAGACAAGGTGGGAATCATTACGGAAGGGTCGTCGGGAACAGAAGGGGAGACGGCGGATACGGACGGGGCTTCGGAAGCGGCAGGAAGGTATCAGATCAGTATTTATGATACCAATGGGAAATTGACGCTGACGGAGCGGACGGATCTGAAGTATACGCAGGCTAAATTTTCTCAAAACATGCTGATTCTTTACAATGATACAGAGTGTGAGATTTATAGCGCGCAGGGTGTTCTCAAGTATGCGGGAACCTTTGACACTGCCATTTCGGACATTTGCAAAGGCGCAGGCTGGGGCAGATATATTGTTGTATTTTCAGATCGGACAGATACAATCAGATTGAAATAGAGGAGAAAACGTACGATGAACTGGCTATTGCCCGCAGTGGCAGTCTTTCTTTTACTGGCTGCCTGGGATGGATACAGAAAAGGATTTATTAAAAAATTGGTTGCAATCGTGAGCCTGGTGCTTACGCTGGTGCTGACTTATATTGCCTCTCCCTTTGTAGCGGAATTTCTCAGGGAAAGTACAGGTTTATATTCTACGCTGCAAAACAGCATCGAGGCCAGTGATGCGGAGCTTCTGGAAATGATGCAGGGACTTGGGCTGGGAGATGCAGTGAGCGGCTATTTGGCGGAGCAGATTCTGCAGGCGCTGGCTTTTCTGCTTACACTAATACTGGTGGGAGTTTTAATAAGAGGAATCGTATTTTCTCTTGGGATCGCAGCAAGGCTCCCGATTCTTCATGGTATCAACAAGCTGGCAGGTCTTGTCTTTGGATTTGGGGAAGGGCTGGTCATTGTCTGGATTTTCTTTTTTGTAATTACTGTGTTTGCAACTACGGACTGGGGCAGAAATCTGATGTCTATGGTTTGGGAAAGCGATATGCTGACATGGCTTTACAAAGAGAACATATTGTTCAAGCTTTTGTAGACCGGCGTATCTGTACACAGCACGATGTTCCTGGCCTGTAAAATATACGAAGGATGCCAAGAAAGGAAAAGAAAAATGTTTGTCTATAAAAGAAGAGCGCAGTATCATGAGACTGATCAAATGGGAATTATTCATCACGCCAATTATGTGAAATGGATGGAGGAAGCGCGGGTGAGGTTTATGGATGTGCTGGGGCTTGGCTACCGGGAGATGGAGAGCCTGGGAATCCAGTCCCCTGTGGCGGATGTTTCCCTTAGCTATAAAAAAAGCGTATGCTTTGACGACGAGGTGGAGGTACGCATATCGATAAAGAAATATAACAGTATGGTTCTGGAACTCGGCTATGAGTTTACGGATCTCACTTCAGGAACCTTCTGTACGGAGGCGTCTTCCCGGCACTGCTTTGTAAAGGACGGAAAGCTGATTTCCTTGAAAAAGGTATTACCGGAATTGGATAAAAGAATCAGGGAAAATATGGAAGGATCAGAACGCTGTTAAGAAGGAAGACGGAAGTGGTAAAAGTTCTTGACAAAATAAGGGAACCCCTGTAATATTATCTATAGAGTGTTACTGGTAGAGCAGGCATGACTGAAAGAATATGCTCAGGCATATGTTTTTGGTCATGCCTTTTTTCATTTAGTACGCAGGGAGAGATAAGATCATGAAGCTGAGAAAGGCTCTGAATAACAATGTGGCGTTGGTGCTGGATAAGGACGGCAGGGAAGCGGTTATTATGGGAAGCGGAGTCGCGTATAATCTGAAGCACGGCGCTAAGATCGATCTCTCGCGTGTAGAGAAGCGTTTCGTACTGGATGGGAAAACCGGCAGAAAAGATTTTGACAGTCTTTTAAGGCGAATCACTGTGAAGGACATCGAACTGGCCAGCGAAATCATTCACAGAGGAGAGCAAAAGCTGGGCTACCGCTGCAACGACAGCATTCTGCTGACACTGTCAGATCATTTGGGACTGATGCTGGAGAGGGCGAAGGCGGGAATCTCAGGGCTTCTTTTTCGCGAAGGAGAGGACAGAAAAGAAATTGTCTACCAGGCGGCTCATTATGAGTTTGTGGCCGGAGCTTTGGCTGTAAAAAAAGGACATGAAATCAATTCTGAATTTAAAATAGGCTGTATGCTGGCGGCGCTGCCTTATTATCCGTACAGCAGCAGGCCGGAGGATATGCTTTTGGCCCAGCATGAGGACAGAAAGAGCCTGTTCTTTACGGATGTGCAGATTCGGGGACACTATCCGGCTTATGTTCTGAAAGAATGGGAAAGAGAAAGGTACCGTTTTGATATTACGGATGAAGATCTGCAAATTCTGAAGGAAGGCCGCGTAGACTATTTGGGCTTCAGCTATTACTACACCAATACTGTGACGACAGATGAAAGCGTAGCTGTGACAGGAGATAGAATTGCGGGAAGCGGAAATGAAGTGGAGAATCCATATCTTCCTGCAACGCCCTGGGGCTGGACCATCGATCCGAAGGGACTGCGCTATACGCTGAATCAATACTATGACCGTTATGAGCTCCCGCTGTTTGTGGTGGAGAATGGTTTCGGATATGAGGATGTGATCGAAGATGGACAGATTCATGATGCGAACCGTATACATTATCTGCGAGAGCATATTCGGGAAATGAAAAAAGCAGTAGAGGAGGATGGAGTGGACGTACTGGGCTATACGGTTTGGGGATGCATCGATCCGGTTTCCTTTACGACTGGAGAAATGCGCAAGCGTTACGGCTTCATTTATGTGGACAAAAAGGACGACGGAAGCGGTACGTATCAGAGAATCCCGAAAGACAGCTTTTACTGGTACAAACGGGTGATTGCCTCCAATGGGGAAGAATTGGAATAAAATGTTGGGGTTTACGCCGTGGCAGAGAACAGACTGCCACGGCGGATTTTAAGCTTTCCGGGAAGGCGGATACGAGCGTTGAACCGGGAAAAGGGAGGCCTGGGTCTGAAGAAATGGCGGGGAATATCGCCCTAAAATTTATGGAAATAAAAAAAATTAAAAAAGTGCTTGACTTTTATTTGGGGCTATGGTAAATTAAATAAGCTGTCGCAAGGGACAGCAAACAAGACAAAGCGAACCTTGATAACTAAACAGTGTAAACCTTGAAAATTCTTAAGAGAATAATTCAAAGAACAAACCTTAACAGTAAACGGGAAAGAGATTGCTAGTCGCGATTTCTGACCTGGAGACAAACTTAAACATGAGAGTTTGATCCTGGCTCAGGATGAACGCTGGCGGCGTGCCTAACACATGCAAGTCGAACGAAGCACTTAAGTGAATTTCTTCGGATTGAAGCTTATT
>DVLE01000087.1 GCA_018715645.1 Candidatus Merdisoma merdipullorum | reverse complement strand
GAGTCCGCCGCGGGGGAGGATGGAACGGTGAAGCCCGGTTCCGGCTGGACGGATATCTTCATCTATCCCGGCTACCGCTTTAAGGTGCTGGACTGCCTGATTACCAACTTCCATCTGCCGGAGTCCACCCTGGTGATGCTGGTGAGCGCCCTGGCGGGGCGGGAGCATATCCTTCACGCCTATGAGGAGGCCATCAAGGAGCGGTACAGATTTTTTTCGTTCGGGGATGCCATGTTGATAATTTGACACAAAATATTACGTTTGTGAAGTAAATTAGTTCCGGGAGTCTATGATGCTTCTTGTCCGGCCTTTGGCCGGGCAAGAAGATGCCCGTCGTCTAAACTGTTACGGTTCCCGGGAAATTCCATAGATTTTGACAGTAAATCTATTGACAAAGCATCACGAATAGCATATACTGAGCTTGCAGGTAGAGATACGCTGTATACCCATGTAACCGAGTTGACGTTTAAGTGTTATGTGATAGCACCGGTCGTGGGGAACCGCCGGGAGGCGGCTTTTTTTGTATAATGCGATATGTAATTGAAGGAGGTGCAGTTGTGGAAAGGGTTATTGACGTTGCTCAGTATATATACGATGAATACAAACGGCAGTCAGGTGAAGTGATTGATGAAATGAAACTGCACAAGTTGCTTTATCTTTCCCAGCGGGAGAGTCTTGCAATTACTAATGAGCCACTGTTCCCGGAAGCATTAGAAGGCTGGAAATATGGTCCTGTATCAAAAGAAGTGCGTACTCTATATACAGAAGACGGTATGTATTACGAGGACAAGAGACCTCTGTCAGCTGCAGCAACGTATATTGTTAAAAACGTAATTCTGCAATATGGCGGTCTGGCATCGTGGAAACTGAGCGAAATTTCACATAAGGAAATTTCATGGCAAAATGCAAGAAAAAACTTAGCACCCGGAGAAAATGGAAACAAACCATTGTCCATTGATGACATAAGAAAAGATGCTGAAAAAGTAAGACCGTATGATTCAATGTACGATATGTACTATGATGAATTTGAAGATGCGGAGGTGGCTCAATGATAGGCAAAGCATATTGGGCCATTTTTAAATACTACGATAGTTCTGCTCACATGATGGCGTTTAAAAAGCGTCCTGTTCTTATTATTGGACAAGCTGATGAAAGCGATTATGTGGTTCTTCCAATATCACGGGTAACTCGCAGGGAGCATATCGACCAGAAGTATGATTTTAAAATGCAGGCTGCTGATTATCCGAAACTCTCGTTAAAAGCCACATCCTATATTCGGACTCATAAACAGTCCGTTGCGAACATAGGGGAACTTGCAGACCCAATCGCCGATTTTAAAAATGAATACCCGGATGCTTATGTTGAGGTGATCGCATTAGTAGAAGAGTTTCAGAAGAAATTGGTTGAAGATGCGCTTTAAACAAACAAATAACCCCGGTGCCGGAACTCAGGGTTTTTGTTTTGGGTGATTACATGTTTGATACATATTACATCCCTTTGCCTGCTGGCATTATAGCAGATGTCATAACCACTGCATTGGAGGAAGCTATAGAGAAGGAAACAATGACAATCGGCAAAACCCATAATGTAAATGACAAAAGCGGAACTTTGTGACGAAACCGATACATAGGGATGCCATGTTCATAAAGTAAAGCGCGGCAGAACGGGGGTGTAGGATATAAAAGAGATGCTGACTGTAAAAGAGGCGGCAAAACAATGGAAAATCACAGAACGCAGGGTGGCGGCGCTCTGCCGGGACGGCCGGATTCCGGGCGCCTGCAAGCAGGGACGCAGCTGGAGGATTCCTTCCTGCGCGGAGAAGCCTTCTGACAGCTGCGTAAAAAAAACAACGGGACCGCGCCTTCCGCTGCCGATTGGAATTTCCGATTATCGTCTGGCCTCTTCGCGGTATTATTATATTGATAAAACCATGATGATCAAGGAATTTCTGGATGAGCGTCCTATGGTCTCTTTATTTACCCGGCCGCGCCGCTTTGGGAAGACCTTGAATATGGATATGCTGCGCACTTTTTTTGAAAAGACGGCGGAGGATACATCTGTTTATTTCAAGGATAAAAAAATATGGAAGTGCGGGAAAAATTACCGCGATTATCAGGGAAAATATCCGGTGATTTTTATTACGTTCAAGGATGTAAAACGGGACACGTGGGAGGAAACCTATACCCATATTTCGAAAATCGTGCGGGAAGAATTTGAACGGCACAGGGAATTGCTTGACAGCCCACGCTGCAGCAGGTATGAAAAGGAATATTTTAAAAATATGCTTGAAGGGAAGGCGGACAGCACAGATGTGATGACTTCCCTGCAAAAGCTCTCGCAGATGCTGGACGAGCACTATGGCATTGGGCCGATTATTATTATTGATGAGTATGATACGCCCATTCAGCAGGGATATATGCAGGGCTTTTATGATGAAGTGATTCTTTTTATGCGCAATCTGTTTTCCGGCGGGCTGAATAATCTTGCTGTCAATTCGATCTTAGACAGCCGGTACAGCGAATATTTTGGGTTTACACCGGAGGAAGTAAAAGAAATTGCCCGCTATTACGGTGCACAAGAGAAATACGAGGAGATTTGTGCATGGTATGACGGATACCGGTTCGGCAGCTCGGAAATATTTAATCCGTGGTCAGTGATAAACTATTTCAGAAATCATTGCCGGCCCCGGGCTTTCTGGCAGTCTACGGGCAATAATGAAATTATCGGCGAGATTCTGGCGGATGCAGATGCGGACATTTATGAGCATCTCAATGAACTGCTGCAGGGAAAGTCAATTTTGACATACATCGACACAGGGGTGATTTATCCCCAGATTCGGAATAATCCTTCATCTGTGTACAGCTTTTTGCTGGTTGCAGGATATCTGAAGGCACTGAAAGCGGAGACGGCGTTTGGCGGCGATTATATGTGCGAGGTATCGCTGCCCAATCGGGAGATTGCGGTTGTCTACAATAAAGAGATACTGCAGAAGCTGGAATATATGATTCCACAGGCTACGGCGGTTTCTGTTCAGGAAGCACCAGATTGAGGAACGCAGATACGATGCGGAGCTGTCCGCGAGGGGAATCAAGGCCATATTAAAATATGGGGTTGCGTTCAGCGGAAAGCAGGTTGAGATTTCGGGAATTTATCATTGACTAACACCCAAAATTCTGGATACAATAATTCCAGAGGGGTGATTTTATGGAGTCTTTGTCAAATGCCCGAAGAGGCGAAACGTGTACCATCAAGTGGATGTTCGGCAGTCCGGTGCATCTTGCGTGGATGGATGAACTCCATATGCGTCCGGGCAGTCAGGTGACGGTGATTCAGAATACGATGGGGAGCCTGATTGTCGGCGTGGACGGCCGGCGCCTGGCGGTGAGCCGGGATGCGGCGGATCAGATAAAATATTGAGATAAAATATTGACAATTCAGTTAGATGGTGCTAATCTAAAATGCAGTTGGAAACGTTAGGAAATTCTAACTGCATTTTTTATTTTCTGCGGTTAGCTTAAACTTACTGCTCTCCAATCTGGCAGGAAACGTATTGCAAGAGAGAAATTCCGCAGACCGGCTTTATGGATAGGAGGAAGCACAATGACGGATCAGAAGGAAATGATTATCAGCGAGCTCCAGAAGAATGGAAAGCGCATTACGGATCAGAGAAGGATCCTGTTGGATGTGATTCTGGAAGGAAAGTGGTCCAGCTGTAAGGAGATTTATTATATGGCATCGAAGCGGGACCCGTCCATCGGGCTGGCCACCGTGTACCGCATGGTAGCTGTCCTGGAGGAGATGGGATTTCTCAGAAAAGGCTACCGGTACTACTATCCGGGAAGCAAAAGAGGAGAGGAGAAGGAGGTTTTCTGAACAGTGGTGAGAAGATTTCTCAATAACGAGCATTAGATTTGACTAACTGTTTGGCGGTCTGCTAGAGTGTACTTGTATCAAATGTAAACCGCATGTAAAAAACAGGCGTAAAATCTGAAAGGACAGTGATGAGAGATGAAAAAGCACCGGTTTTGGGCATGGGCCATGGTGTTTTGCTTATTCATGACCATTTACACTGGATACAAACATAAATAGCAGCAGGAGGAAAAGACGATGATAAACGAGTCAACGGTTAAAAAAATCGGATTGTTTGCAGGAGGCGTCCTGTTTGGAACCGCAGGGGTTAAGGTACTTGCCAGCGCGGATGCCAAGAAGTTTTATATCAACTGCCTGGCCGCGGGACTTAGGGCAAAGGACTGCGTGATGACTACGGCCACCTCCATTCAGGAGAACGCGGAGGATATCCTTGCGGAGGCAAAGGAGATCAATGGGAAGCGGGCCGCAGAGGTCTTTGAGGATGAAAGCGCACGGGAAGAGAGCGGCGCGGCGGAAGAGACATCCGAAGAGGAAGCGGCGGAGTAAGCGGTACATAGACGGCCTGGGGAACACTTCCCCGGGCGTTCTTTCTGTAGCGGCAATTCTGCAGCGGGACTTCTGTCCGGCTGCGGATAAACGTATATTGGCAGGATGCGAGGTGGCAGAGAATGAAATTTGTAATTAAACACGAGATACGGGGCAGGCTCCGCTTTCATCTGTTCCAGAAACGGATGACGGTCCGCCAGGCGGATATGCTCCAGTATTATCTCACCGCACTTCCGGGCGTAAAAAGTGCGAAGGTCTATGAGCTCACGGCGGACGCCGCGGTGGTTTACGAAGGAGACCGGGAAGCGATTATCCGGGCGGTGCGGCATTTTTCTTATGAGAATGAGGGGACGGCGGGACTGGTTCCGGCAAACAGCGGGCGCGCCTTAAACGCGGAGTACAAGAGCCGGCTGGTGGGAAAAATCCTGCTGCGGGCATTTACAAAGCTGTTTCTCCCGGCAGGCATCCGGGCAGCCTATAATTCCCTCCAGGCGGTGCGCTACCTGGCAAAGGGCGGGCGGTGTCTGTTAAAGAGACGGCTGGAGGTGGAGGTGCTGGACGCGACGGCCATCGGCGTGTCCCTGCTGCGCCGGGATTTTGACACCGCAGGCTCCGTCATGTTCCTCCTGGGTGTGGGAGAGCTTTTGGAGGAGTGGACCCACAAAAAATCGGTAGGGGATCTGGCGCGGAGCATGTCCCTCAATATCAATAAGGTGTGGCAGAAGACAGCGGACTCCGAGGTGCTGGTGCCCCTCTCGTCCATAAAAGAGGGGGATCTGGTGGTAGTGCACGTGGGCACGGTGATTCCTCTGGACGGAGTTGTGGAATCCGGGGAGGCCATGATCAACCAGGCATCCATGACCGGCGAATCCCTCCCCGTGAAGAAGGAAAAGGGCATGTACGTGTACGCGGGAACCGCCCTGGAGGAAGGGGAGATTACCATCCGCGTAAAGAAGGCCGCGGGCTCCACGCGGTTTGAGCGGATTGTCACTATGATCGAGGAATCGGAGAAGCTGAAGTCCTCGGTGGAGGGAAAGGCTGCCACGCTGGCGGATGCCCTGGTGCCCTACAGCTTTGGGGGAACCATTCTCACCTGGCTTCTCACGCGGAACATCACGAAGGCCATCTCGGTGCTGATGGTGGACTTTTCCTGCGCATTGAAGCTTTCCATCCCTCTGGCTGTTCTGTCCGCCATGCGGGAGGCGGGAAGCTATCACATCACGGTGAAGGGCGGAAAATACATGGAGGCGGTGGCCCAGGCGGACACCATTGTATTTGACAAGACGGGAACCCTGACAAAGGCAAAGCC
>DVLE01000086.1 GCA_018715645.1 Candidatus Merdisoma merdipullorum | reverse complement strand
CATACTCGCATTCCGGCGTAGGTTTTGGACTTACGCCAGCTTTGCTATGCCATGAAATACCCTTTTTCTGGATTTCATGGGCTGACTGCCAAATTTCTAATTTCTATTAAGGCGTTTTGCTCATCTCTATTATTATTTTTATCCTACCATAAAACAAATGAAATCTGAAAGTATATCGGCCTTTAACGGTACTCCGTCCCAAAAAACGATTGCTTTCCTGCTATTATTGTGATAGATTATTAAAAGAAATTTTAATCTGTCAAGTGCGGGCATGGATACACTGTTTTCACTATTTTGACAGTCCATACCCAGTACAAGAGGGAACGAAGTGAGATTCTTCGGCGATCCGGTCACTGTAAGCCGCGAGTCTGGTTCCATAAGGCCATTGCAGATGTATTCTGTGAGAAGGCGGAACCGGGCGTAGAAGGGTAAGCCAGGAAACCTGCTTGACAGAAGACACAGGTAAGGCTTCCAGGTAAAGCGGTATCTGAATATTCTGCGTGGACGCGCGGAATCGGAAGTCTGTCATCAAATTTGAGACAGATTTTTTTATTGCGGCAGAGAAAGCCGCAGACAGCGCTACTTTCACACTACGAAGACCTTCCTTTTATCAGATAAGGAGAGGAAAACATGAAAAAGAAAAACATTTCCCAAAAGCTGCTGTCTCTGCTTGTGGCAGTTTCCATGACACTCGGCCTGGCAGCCTGCGGCCAGAGTTCAGGCAACAACAGCGGGGACGCCAACCGAATCAGCGCCGAGAGCATCCGTGAAGACAATCAGACTTCTGAGGAGACCGCCGCTGGGGCTTCCACGGAAGAAGCCGCTTCCGAAGATACGGAGACCTCCGAAGGCACGAAGCGCACAGAGTACCCGGTGACCATCACCACTTATGGAAGCGACGGGGCAGAGTTTACCACCACCTATGAAAAGGCCCCTGAAAAAGTCCTTGCCGTATATCAGGGTTCCATCGAGACCATGCTGGCCCTGGGGCTGGAGGACCGGCTTGTGGCTACGGCCGGACTGGACAATGCGGTTCCTGACGAGCAGAAAGCAGCCTTTTCTTCTGTAGAATATCTGGATGAGTTTACACCTTCCAGAGAGACCGTGACCATGCTGGAGCCGGATATGATTTTCTCCTGGGTATCTCTGTTCCGGGACACGACTCTGGGAGACGCTCAGGACTGGATCGACAACGGCACGAACATTTACATCAATACAAACACTGCCCTCTCTGAAGATTCCCTGGAAAATGAATACAACGATATTCTGAACATGGGAATTATCTTTGATGTGCAGGACAGAGCGGAAGCCATTGTGGCTGAAATGCAGAATACCATCGAAAGCGTAAAGGCTCAGGCCGAGGAAGCAGGGGAGTCCCCAAGCGTTCTCGTTCTGGAATCCATGGACGGAAGCTTTACCAATTATAACGCTTCCAGTCTGGCCGGAGACATGGTAACGCAGCTTGGAGGAATTCTGGCAAACCCGGACGGATCCTCACTGGGAAAAGAGGATGTGATTGCCGCGAATCCGGATGTGATCTTTGTGGTTTATATGCCCTACACGGGAGATGACCCTGAAGCTGTCATGAACAAAAACCTGAACATCATTCTGGAGGACAATTCCCTTGCAAGCCTGTCCGCAGTCCAGAATGGCCGTGTAGTTCCGATTATGCTGAGCGAAATGTACGCCAGCGCCACACGCACCCAGGACGGCATCGAAACCATCGCAAAGGGGCTGTATCCGGAACTGAACCTGGGAACAAACATATGAAAGAGAAGAAAATCAAGACTTCTGTTTATGGCGCCGTCATCATCTTATTACTGGCAGGACTGGTATTTTCCATACTGGCCTCCATTACGTTTGGCAACGCGGATATTTCCATAAAAGAAGTGTACAGCGTCATTTTTTATGAGCTGTTCCATATCGACAGCCTGTCTGCCTATGCTTCCGGAGCCGTCCATGACGTAGTCTGGCTGATACGCTTTCCCCGTATTCTGCTGGCTCTGGCCGTAGGCATGGGGCTGTCCGTCTGCGGCGTCGTCATGCAGGCTCTGGTGAAAAATCCTCTGGCAGACCCTTATGTACTCGGCGTGTCTTCCGGCGCTTACCTGGGGGCCGCTTTGGCTATCGTTCTTGGCATTGACTCCTTTCTTGGGGACAACGCGGTGGGGGTGCTGGCCTTCGCCGGCGCTCTGCTGGCCTCCTTCTCCGTGCTGGGGATCTCCAGCATAGGCGGACGCTCCAACGCCGGAAAGCTGATTCTTGCCGGCATGGCCATCAGCTCCGTCTGTTCGGCCTTTGCCAACTTCCTGATCTATATGGCTCAGGACAAGAACGCCACCTCGGAAATCACCTTCTGGAGCATGGGAAGCCTGGCCTCTGCCGAATGGGATAACATCGCAGTCTTTCTTCCTCTGATGCTGCTGATCTGCGCCATCTTCTGGACCCAGTCCCGCAGCCTGAATCTGATGCTGCTCGGAGACGACACCGCCATTACACTGGGTACAGATCTGCGGCGGACACGCATCGTCTATATGACGCTGGCCGCCCTTCTGGTCGGCTTTGCCGTCTGCGCCGCCGGTATGATCGGCTTTGTGGGACTGATTATCCCCCACGCTGTCCGCATGATCTTCGGAACGGAGCACAGAAGGCTCATTCCTTTGAGCGCCCTTGTGGGAGCGATTTTCCTGATCTGGGCAGACGTGGCCTGCCGCGTCATCCTGCCCAACGCGGAGCTTCCCATCGGTATCCTGGTCTCCCTCATCGGCGCTCCCTGCTTTATCTACCTGATGGCAAGGAAATCTTATGGCTTTGGAGGCGAACAGTCATGAAAGTATCAGCAGAAAATATCCATCTTTCTTATGGCGCCCGTGAAATCCTGAAAGGCGTGAGTATCGAGAGCAGCGGCCATAGCTTTGTGGGACTGATCGGACCCAACGGCAGCGGCAAGTCCACCCTCCTCAAGTGCATTTACCGTATTCTGAAACCAGACGCAGGCCAGGTCTTTCTGGACGATCAGGAGCTTCTTTCCATGAGCGTCAGAAGCTCCGCCCGCAAAATGGCCGTAGTCGCCCAGCACAATTACTATAATTTTGATTTTCGGGTGCGCGAGGTGGTTCTGATGGGCCGCGCTCCTCACAAAAAGGCCCTGGAACGCGACAACGCGGAGGATTACCGTATCGCGGACGAAGCCCTGAAGACCGTGGGAATGCTGGAATTCGCGGACCGCAGCTTCTCCACGCTCTCAGGCGGAGAACAGCAGCGGGTGATTCTGGCCCGCGCTTTGGCTCAGCAGACGCCCTGTCTGATTCTGGACGAGCCTACAAACCATCTGGACGTCACGCATCAGCTTCAGCTCCTGAAGATTGTAAAAAATCTGGATGTGACGGTGATTTCCGCCTTCCACGATCTGAATATCGCCGCCATGTTCTGCGACCGCATCTATGTGCTCCAGAAGGGTGAGATCGTAGGCTGCGGCACGCCGGAGGAGGTGCTTACACCGGAACTTATCCGAAAGATCTACAACGTGGAAGCGGAAATTGCGCACGACAGCTCCGGACAACTCCATGTACTGTTCCGGGCATGACATCTGGCATTCTCTATTTTGGCGCGCCAAGACCCTCACTGCGCGGCAATCTTTGCCGCCAATTCTTCCAGGTACATCCAGCGTTCCATTTTTTCCTCCAAGGCGGTTTCCAATTCCTCTTTCTCAGCCATGAGCTGATTCAGTTTGACAAAATCACGCGCGGATGCTTCGATGTCTTTATCCAATGCCGCGATTTTTTCTTCCAGGTCCGCTATATCCGCTTCTATCGTTTCATAATCCTTTTGTTCTTTGTAGGTAAATTTCAGCTTCTGCGGTCCGCGGGTACGTTCTCCCTTTTTGGCCGCGGAAGGATTTGCCTTTGCTCCGTTTTTTGCTCCTGACTCCTTCTTGATTTCTTCTTCCGCAGCCTTTCGGATCGCGTAATCCGTGTACCCGCCCTCATACTGACGCAGTTTTCCGCCCTCCTCGAAAGCAAAGATACGTTTCACCGTGCGATCGAGAAAATAGCGGTCATGCGATATGATAACTACGATTCCTTCGTATTTGTCCAGATAATCCTCCAATATTGTCAAGGTTGCTATGTCCAAATCGTTATTCATTTCATCCAGCGCCAAAAAATTAGGCGAGCTTGCAAGGAGCCGCAGAAGACGCAGCCGTTTCTTCTCCCCGCCGGACAGCTTCCCTATCGGACTGTATTGCTTCTCCGGCGGAAATAGAAATTGTTCCAGCATGGCAGAGGCGGAAAGCACTCCGTCTGCCGTCTTGATATATTCTGCCGTATCTTTCACATAATCAATAACCCGCTGCTCCGGATTCATATAGGAAAAGTCAATATCGCTGCCCTGACTGCCAGCCTCCGGCTTTTCAGAAACAATCTCCTGGGCATAATATCCCATCTTTACCGTCTGACCCACAACCACCTGGCCGGAATCCGGCGGGATCATACCGGCGATAATCTTCATCAGGGTGGATTTTCCGCAGCCGTTCGGCCCTACAATTCCTACTCTGTCCCCTTTTAAGAAAATATAGGAGAAATCATCGATCAGCTTTCTTTCCCCATAACTTTTGCAGATATGCTCCAGTTCTACCGTCGTCCTTCCCAGCCTCGTTGATATGGAACTCAGTTCCACCTTAGCATCCTGCACAGGAGCCTGCCTGTCCCTCAATTCTTCATATCTCTGGATATGCGCTTTCTGCTTGGTGGAACGCGCTCTCGCCCCCCGGCGGATCCATTCCAGCTCCACGCGAAGGATCGACTGGCGCTTGCGCTCGCTTGCCGCTTCCATTTCCTCGCGCTGGGTCTTCAATTCCAGGAAACCGGAATAATTCGTCTGGTAGCTGTATATGGAGCCCTTGTCAATTTCCACGATCCGGTTGGTCACACTATCCAGGAAATAGCGGTCGTGGGTTACCATGATCAGCGCTCCTCTCCATTTTTTCAGGTAATCCTCCAGCCAGTCCGCCATCTCGTTATCCAGATGGTTTGTCGGCTCGTCCAGCAGCAGAATATCCGCAGGCGAAAGCAGAACAGAAATCAAAGCCAGGCGTTTCCGCTCTCCGCCGGACAACTGACCTGCAGGCTGATGAAAATCCTTAATCCCAAGCTTTGTCATCATCGCTTTCGCGTCGCTCTCAAGCGTCCACCGGTTCTCATCCGACACATTGCCAGCCAGCACGCACTCCAAACCTGACATGGAGGGATCAAACTCAGGATGCTGCGGCAGATACCTTATTACCACATGATTGGCCGTTGTGATCGTCCCCTCATCCGGTTCCTCCTGCCCGGCCAGCATTCTCAGCAAGGTCGTCTTTCCCGTTCCATTAATGCCAATCACGCCAACCTTCTCGCCCTCCTGCAAAGAAAAGGATGCGTGATCAAACAATTTGCGTTCCGTATATGCTTTCGTGACGTTTTCTATATTAATCAGATTCATTGAACATGCCTCTCTTTTATGTTTTATGATTCCGAAATATTCTCACTCTGATTCTTCCATACACTCCTGCTCCAGCTTCACTCCATGCTCCAGCATGCTTGCGAACAATTCCCACTGTTCCTGAAAAAACGGATCCTCCATCATTGCCTGCAAGGTTTTTCTGTCCTGTTCCGTAAGCTTACGTCCCCATACAAGGTATCGCTGGTATGTAGCCAAATCCATATGAAGCGTCCGAAAAGGGATGCCTGTCTTTACGCACAGATCCTTCCATATGCGGAAGCCGCCGCAGTCAATGTCTCCAAAATGATAATATTCCGCGTCCGGATACGCCTGATACAGCCTTTGCAAAAACAGCCGCTTCGCATGATTATGATAGCCTCCCAGATAAATGCAGAGAATCAATGTGTCATCCTTCTGTTTCCACTGATGAAAAGACGTCAGATTTTCGATCGTCACAACTCTTTCAGGCCGCAAATCAGGAGCCCAGCGAATCGTCTCGACGTCCTGATTCGATACGCCGACTCCTCCTGCAAAGAAACGCAGATCAAGCTCCGTCATGCTGCTCCCGGACTGTTTCTGAAACTTTACGTTTCCCTTCATCATCAGCCACGATGGATTCCGATAGATATTATATTCTGCCAGAATTTCTTCTTCCTGCAGATCTGCAAATCTGTTCTCTCCGGAAAATTCAGCAATCACATGAATCGCCTTGGCAATATCCTTTTCAGCAATCTTGGAATCCTGGAAGTACCGGATAGAGAACTGCCGTAAAAAACATTCAGACTCATTTGTCAGTATCCGGAAAATCAGTTCGCACAGCCGCCCAAAGGCTTCCGGCCTGTCGGCGTCTACATATCTTTGAATCCCGGCTCCGTCCTTTATCCGCTTTTCAAGCCAGTCAAGAAAGGCGTCCAGTTCCCTGGCTTTCCCCCGATAAGTTTCACAGATTTCTGCTATTTCCTGTTCCTTTCGCTTTCTTGGTTTTCTATGCAGGAGTTCATAGGCATCTTCCAGCCGTTCCAGAGACAGTTCACATCTTTCCAGGATATGTCCCTTCTTTTTATTTTTCCATATCAGACGAACGTACCCATTCTCCTCCAACTGCTCCAGCTGCTGGTGGATGACATCATACTGCAGCGCAGATTCATCAAAGTACTCCGGCAGCGTCTTCCTGGAAACCGGCATGGAAATCGCCCTGTTGATCTTATTTTTTCCGGAATACCACAAGCTTCGTTCATATACATCCAGAAGCTTTCCCAGTATCTTTTCATCATACCGCCGCATTCGTAAAATCCTCCACATAGCTGAGACGCTCCTCCCGGAGCACCAGCAGCACCTTCTTCACGAAGGGACCGATATACTGAATCTTATCCGGCGGCGCCGCGATAATCATCTGTAAATTGGAGCCGCTCATAAAAGAAAGAACGCCTTCGATCCTCTCGTCGTCCATATTGTTGAACGCCTCGTCCAGCATAACAAGACCTATGGAATCCCCTCCGATGCTGTTCCGGTAAAGCTGCATAAAGGAAGCCGCTATCGTGATGTAAAAGGGCGTCTGCGTCTCTCCTCCGCTCTTTTCCCGGCTGACCTTGGAATAGAGCATAAAGCTGCCGTCATTGTTGCTTATTTTTATATCGTAATCCATGTAAGTGCGGTAATCTGTATATTCCTCCAGCGTCCTGGAACTGGTCTCATCATCCAGCGTCAGCTTCTCAAAAAGCTCGTCGATCACTTCTTTATGCGTTTCATTAAAGACGCCGCTGAAAATCGACTCTCCCTGCATGACGTTGAAGTCAGACATAATCATCTGATAGAATTTCTTCAGCTTACCGCTGGGCTCATAGATAAATTCATACTGTTCCTGACTGAAATGGATTTCTTTTAACGCGCGGTTCAGCTCCTTAAATTCCCCCTGCGCCTGCTTGATATTCTCCTGAAGCCTGGACAGGAACTGCTCCCGGAACTCCTCCTCCGCAGCCTTCCTTGCCTGGTAAACCTTCTCCTCATATTCCAAAAGCTGCGAATTCTTCAGCTTGTCATACTCGGCCAGATACTCCGGGAAGCCCGCCATAGTCCCGGCCGCGCCAAAGTCATGGGCGACCTTGTAGGCGCGCATGGCGCTTTCCATCTCCCCTTCGGCCTTTTCCTTCAGCGTCCAGTTCGCTTTTCTTGCACGATCATAGTTCTGGATAAACTGGCCAAAGTCAGTCCCCTCTATCTGGCGCAGATACTCTTTCTCACAGGACGGGAGTTCCTCTTTCAGCCTGTCTGCCAGCTCAGAAAGTCCGGCCGTTTTTTCCGCCAGAAGCTCCCGTTGCCGAAGAACTTCCTCCTGATACTGTCTTACCCGTTCTTCCATGCCGCCGATCTCTTTTGAAAGCTTCTCGATCCCCTCCTCTGTCTGCTTCTTTTCATTCTGCATCTCCTGCAGGCGGATTCTCTTTTGAATCATGGTCTGGCTCGCGTCGAGACGCCGCATTTCTTCCCGGCATTCCCTTAGCTCGCGCTCGTGAGTACGCAGATTTTCCAGAGATTTCAGACGGTATTTCACATCGACGTCATCGGAAGCCGAAAGAGGCTCCGTCACAAATCTGAGATTTTCCCGTTTCTCCTCCAGTAAATCCAGCGTACGCTCCACGTCTTCCCTTCGTCTTCTGCACTGCGCCAGCTGCGTCTTATACGCATCCGCGCCAATATAAGGAGTTTCATAGATCTCTGGCTTAATGGCGCTGACCACATGATTCTGATAACGCATACACTGCATCGTAATCGAGACGGGATATTTTTTCAGATCCTGATACCGGCTGCAGCGGTGTACCTTCCCCAGAATCATATTGATATATCTTCTGGCCCATATATTTTTCGATGTGACTACTTCCGCCAGCGTCCCTTCCGGGCACTCCTCATATCCCTCCAGCTTTCCGGTATTAATCAGTCCGACTCCATACACCTGTCCCTGTCCGCGCAGCTTATCATAGACGCTCAGGGCCACGTCAAAATCCTCCGGCTCCGCCAGCAGATAGAATCTCTGCGTATTTAAGAAGCCCTCCACCGCGTTCTGCCACCTGACGTCGCTTATTTCCAAAAGCTCGCACAGGATCCTGGTCTCTCCCTTTCGGTTCAGCCTGACAAACTGCTCCCGAACTGCCGTCTGCAGCTTCAGCACGGAGGGCGGGTAGGTAAGACGCTTTGCTTCCAGCTCCCGAATCTGATGATCAAGCTCCCGTTTTTTCTCCTCCTGGCCCTGAATTTCCACGTTGAGAGCCGCGATTCTTTCCTGCACCTTATCGTACATCTTCTTTTTGTACTCGATCACCTTTTCCAGACAGGAGAATACTTCTACCAGGCTTCCGCACTCCTCCAGCCCCTCCAGAAGCTTCTGATATTCCGGAACGCATCCGTCCACATCCTTTACCTTCAGGAGCTTTTCCGTATGAGCGAGCGCCCTGGAAACCGCCCGTTTTAATTCCTGAACCTCCTCCCTGTCTTCTTTGAGCCGCAGCTTCAGAGCAGTCTCCTTTCTCTCCAGTTCACGAAGCGCCTGATACTCTGTATCGCTGTTCAGCTCCAGCGCCAGGTCCTGTATCACCTGGTCCTTATCGTCCCTTGCACGCCTCAGCTCCTCGCGGTTTTTCTGCCATTCCCGAAGCCTCAGTTCCTCATGGCGGATATTGCTTTCTGTCTTTTTCCTGTTCTGCTCTGTCCGTTCCTTGTCTGCGCGCGCAAGATAATATTCCTGGTACCGGTCAATCCGCAGATGGTTTTCCACCTCCCGCTCCTTGGCGCAGATATATTCCAGCTCCCGGATTCTCTGTTTCACATCCTGAAGCATACGTTCCAGATCCTGATAGCTGCGCACGTTTTCCTTTAAAGCGTCGATGTTGACGTCTTTTTCATCCAGGACGTAAGAGTATACAAAGTCCTTAATATCATGAATCGGCCTGAAGGCCAGAGCCTTTGGTATCAGAGAAAAGAACTTATCCTCCAGCCGTCCAAAGCGGTTCAGCATCATCTTTTTCGCTTCCGCCGCCGTCACCGCGAAGACGGATACGCACTTATTGGTCGAGCGAAACGCGGAAATACTTTTGAGCTGTCTGCCCGTCCGGAACAGCCCGTCCTCCAGTTCCTTGTTTTCTATCAGATACCACGCCGTATTGGGCTCCTTTTCCTCCGTGGCGGAGTCCATGACCGCGCCCACAATAAACGGCCTTTTTTTCGCCTCGTCAAAAAATTCCAGCGCGATATGGGCGGACAGGGCCCCTGTTCTTTCATAGGGTCTGTCCTCCTTTCCGGTCTTGCAGCGAATATAGCCGTTCAGATTTCGTTTCCCCTTTTCATGGGCCGCCTTATTAAAATTCGCTTTGGAACAGGTTATGACAAACTGAATCGCATCGAGAACCGTGGTTTTTCCCGCGCCGTTCTCCCCGGAAAGAAGAACTGATTTCCCGAACTCTATAGTTTCATCCTGGAATCTGTGCCAGTTAATCAGCCGTACTTTTTTCAGCAGCTTCATCGCCTGTTCCCCCCTTTCGATACAGAGCGATCATATCGCTGACACGCTTGATGTCCTCCACACGCACAGCCATAAGAATGGAATCGTAGATCACTATCCTGGCCTCCTCCTTCAGCAGATCCTTGTCCAGAAGCGCGATTAAATTATAACGCCTGAACAGCCTTAAGGCGTTGTTCATCGTGGTTTTATCAATCTGTTTTTCCCTGATTTTCAGCGAAAGATATTTTTCCTGAATATCTCCGACGTTTATCACCACGTCGGACAACGACAGCTCCCTTTTCTTTTCATCATAAAGGATCCGCAGAATCAGCAGAATGATGGACTCGTACAGCTTCAGATTCAGATGATTATAGTTCTCGCGGTTGACCAGCTGAATCACACCGTACTCTTCGTTGATCTCCAGGGTATAGCCAAGAATACCCAGATAGCGTTCAAAGACCGGCTTTTGGCGCAGGATAAAATAATAGTCGCTTTTCGTATCCGCATTCTGCCTGCAGATAAAGCAAATACTCATCAGTTTATTGCATACCCTGCGAAATTCATCCTTATCTTTCTGCAGCATTCCTTCAAACAAATCCATTACTCATCCCTCTGCCGTTCTTTCCATATCATCTCAAAATCCCGAAAGCGAAATCCTTCTCTTTCTACCGTATCCTTCATTTCCAGCCGATAACCCATTCTTTTTCTCTGACCGTACAGACGTATGTAAATAAGCTTAATAAATGTATCGTCCTCGGAAAGCGGCAGCTCCGAGGCCAGCATACGCTTTCTGTCTCCCAGCCATTCTCTCACGCAGGCGTCTATTTTATCCGGACTCAGCGTCCGCTCAAGCTTTAAGAGCATCTTCCTTCTTTTTTCTTCCCGCGCTTTCTCGTCCGGAATCTCATCCGGAATCTCCTGGGGTACGAATTCCTTTTTCCCTTCCACCGGAGCATACAGCGAATCCGTGTTCAGGTAATCCCAGTAAAAGATCCGGATAAGCCTGTCCGTCTCCTCCAGCTCATAGATAGCGTTGTAATCGATATTCTGCTCCTGAATACGCTCGTTCATAAAAATCAGTATATCCTTTAGCTGTCCCCGGATGTCCTCGCTGCTGGACAGCAAAAATCTGGCGCGATTGATCGCCGCTCTCTGGTAGCGGGTATTTTTCTTGTTGATCTCGTCCAGAATCTCATCCATACTTCGGAACGCGTCGATCACTTCATGCAGAAGCTCCAGGACAAGTTCGTCCGCTTCTTCGGGCGTAAGCTCCTTCAGCTCCGCTATCTCCTTCGACGCGGCGTTCAGAAATCTCCTGCTTCTGCTGTTAGCCTCCAGCTGTTCGATGATTTCCGGTCTGAACTTTGCCACGTTGTCCGAGGTCAGCAGTCTGTGATAGGCCTTATCCACCACATTCGTATAATAATCGTTCAGCAGAGCGTCCATGATCTCCGCTACGGTACTGTGCTTTGTCAGCTCGTCGATATACCTCTTGATGTTCGCGTTCAGGCTTTTCAGCCCTGTAATCAGGGCGTCCATATTTTCCGCGATCTGCAAAAGGCCAAGGCCCGGATTTGTTCCCCCGGCCCTGGCCAGATTATAAATCGTATAGATATATCCCTGATATTCCGCTCTCCGTTCCTCAGAGACAGCGAGCAGCGCCTTTATCACCTGAATCGCGTAATCCCGGAAATTTACCCTCTGAACATAGCTGTAATCCACATCGATATAGATCCAGCCATAGCTTTCCAGCCTGCGAAGCATAAAATTCGCCTTGTCACGGCTTGTCATACTTCCCGCATCTTCCAGCTCCTCCTCCGGAATATCCGCAGACATCGCAGACTCAAAATAGTACTGCAGTTCATCCACCAGAACGTCCCTTTCCACTCCGAAAGAAAGCTGTCTGCTTGTAACGGAAAACAGACGGCAGATGCACTCCCAATATACAAGCTTTCCCGGCGCCGCCAAGGGGCCAAAAAAGTTATCCGGCACAACGTCAAACAGCATATACCCTCCTGCCCTTCCTCCGGTTTTGATTTCTGAATGATCTATTTCATCATATCACATTGAGAGAACGCAGTAAAACACTATTTTTAGAAGTAATTGGCGTAGCAGTAACGGCAGCCATGCGTACAGGTATTATAGCTTCCAATATCTATGCTCGCTGCGCAACCGCAGAGAGGCCTCTGGTTCTTATCCTTGCCGGCTGTGACCGGACGGCCCCCGATACGCTCCAGGCGGAACTCGTCGATACAGCGGGAGGGCTGTACGCCCAACGCTTCCAGGGACGCGTCTTCCGCGCAGGCTCTAAGCTGTATTCCATAGGAAGCGGAAGCCTGGACCAGCTTTCTGAGAAACACAGCTTTTTCCTCCTGGGGTAATTCGGTAAGCCCCAGCCCTGTCATCTGCTTTTCTGTATTCCGATAATAGTCCAGAAAGCTGATCACACATTCCTCCGTATATCCGGACAGACGGGCGGCCATCTCGTGAAAGCGCTCCAGATGCCATGCAGCCGTATGAATGCGGCCAAAAAAGATCGGATCATAGCGCCAGATTACCCGTTCCCTCCCAATACTGCGGGATAATTTCTGAAATAAAGGAATCATAACCCCATCTTTATCCGGAAAGCCAGGCTCCACCTCTTTTCCATAAGGTGTAAGCGTAAACTGAAAGTAGTACGCATAATCCTCCAAAACAGACAGCCTGTCCAGCATCGGAGCCGGATTCTTCGTCCACAGCACTATCCCGTCCACCTTCTCCGGCGTCAGCAGGATCCGGCTGACCTGGCGGTGATTCCTGGGATTGCGCGTCAGCACAAAGCCTTCCCTCAGCCGGTTTTCCAGCCATTCGGAATACAGGGCAGGAATATCCGTTCTCCTGCTGGCGCTTATAATCATATCCATACACCTCCATCTTTTCAGAACTATCTTAGGTATGCAAGCGCGTTACAGCCTGAGCCTAAAGGTCTTCGGCGCCAGCCGGTACACCAGAATACAGGCGATGATGCTGTAGGCAACGCAGAATATGATTGTCATAAGCCCAAAGACAAAGGTCGGCATCTGTACCCGCATCATAAAGTAGCAAACCAGATAGGTAACCGTCATCACGATACGGTAGGTCCCGCTTTTCAGCTCCGCTCCCACCGTATAGGGCTGAAGCAGGTAGTAAAGCATCAGGTAATGCACGGAGAAAAACACGCTCATGCAAAGCACGGAAATCACAATAACCGCATAGTTAACAGGATTATCCGTTCCTCCGGAGGCAAAGAGGAGCAATGCCAGCCCCGCGCCGATCACAAAGGCCGGCAGAAGATTAATCTTGATAATCTCGCGCAGACGAATACGGAACAACTTCAGAATCTGTCCCGGCTTCTTGTAAAAGGAATAGGTTAAAAGGCTGCTGTCACAGTTTACGAACAGCGCCTGAGTAAAGCCGGTTCCCCGGTTGATCGCATACAGAATGAAGACAAAATACGGAAGGAAACTTAAAGTCAGCTCATTTACGACAGTCTTTACCTGCGGATACAGGGAAAGCGCCAGCAGGGCTCCCAGAACAATCACCGTACATACGACCGCGATTTTCTCCGCCGCCTTCCAGAGAATCCGCTGATGCCGCTTGATAAACAGCTCGTTCAGATACTCAAATCCACTCCTGCTGCTGGTGATGCCGGTATCGGCGGAGATAGCCTTCTCGCTCTGCTTAATGGCCGTGCTCGCCGCTTTCGACGCGCCGCTTTTATCCATCTGATCCATCCAATCCCGCAGGAGATCCTGATACATTTCACGATAGGAAGAAAAGCGCAGAATTTTTCTAGCGGAGAGAATACCCGACAGCGTACACAAGACCATAAAGGCCAGGCTGACCGTATCCGGAAGGAAGATGCCAAGCGCCGGAAGACCGAAGGCCGCCGACAGTCCCAAAAGCACCGCGATCCAGTAAAACGCGCCGGCCTTATTTTCATTTGTCGCCTCTCCCGTCTTCTCATAATCACGGAGCATCCAGGCTGCCGCAAAAAGCTTTACGCCTGCCGCGAAGAACGGCAGCAGCGCCCGCTGCCATACGGGAAGACCCACCAGGCCGCCGAGCAGGAAGCCAAACAGCAGATACGCCAGAATAAGCTTGAAAAGCGCATATCTGTAACTGATAAGCGTATAAGATCTGGCGTTCATGCGAAGCAGCATCAGCGCGTAATACTTATCCTTGGTGGGATTAAACATATAAGTATTCATAAAACCGCCCAGCACCGTACACACGATCATCAGATACAGGAAAATCCCGCCCTTATCCGGCGAAGGATAAAGGAGCGCCGCCGCCAGAAGTATCAGAAAATAAGCTCCCTTTCCGATCAGAGCCGTAAAGACCTCCCAAATCGCCGAAATAATGTTCCCAAAAATTTTCAGTCCCGGCTCCTGATACAAGGTCTCCGGCAGAATGCTGCGGACAAGCGGAATCTGCTTCAGCGCGTGCAGAATGCTGTTGACCCGGTACGTGTTGCGAAGGGAAAAGATAATACGTGCGTCTGAACAGACGTCTTTAGTTTTTCTCCTCATGTGTCTCCTCCCGAAGCGCTGCAATGATCTTCTCTTTAAATTCCTGATCATCCAGATTGGACTTATCTACAGCTTCCAGCTCTCCATGAGAGAGCAGAACAATCTCATCGCACAGATCCACGGCCAAATCCAGAAGATGCGTGGAAAAAATCGTGATTCTGTCCGTCTTCAGGGAACGAAGCAGCTCCTTCATCTCCTCCGCCATGACCACGTCCAGAGAAGTCAGCGGCTCGTCCAGCAGCAGAATATTCGGACGCGCGATCACATTGATCAGCATCTGCATCTTATTCTTCATGCCGTGAGAATAATTTTTCATGAGCTTGTCCCTGTCCTCCGGTTCAATACTCATAAAATCAAAATAAGCGTCCAGCGGCTTCGGATCTGGAATTGCTTCCCTATGAATATCCAGGAAGAATTTTAAGAACTCCCGTCCTGTCAGAAACTCCGGCACTGTAGGCGTGGACAGCACATACCCGATGTCGTCGGGAACCACATCTCTCCGATTCCCGTTCTCGTCCAGATAAAAGCTTCCCCCGTCTGCCCGCAGATCCCTGTTCAGACAGTTGAACAGCGTCGTCTTTCCGGCTCCGTTTCTTCCAAGCAGCCCGTAAATCTTTCCGCTCTCAAAGGTAAAGCTGATGTCCCGAAGCACCTTTTTCTGCTCATAGCTCTTAGACAGATGATCAATCACAAAGTTCACGTCGTTTTCTCTCCTCTCCCCGTTTTCAGGCAAATCAACCATTGTATTAGTTTAATAATACAACGAAAGACATAAAGATTTCCATAGGGAAATTCTTAATTCTTTTTAAACGAACAGTCTTATCATTAAGAATAAATTGCTTTTCCTTCAGAAATACACTACAATGTCTGTAATGTCAGTGCGAAAAACCCGGCCGTCTTTTCACACTGACCTCAGGAAAGGAAACTTACAGCTATGCCCTACGCAGAACCTGTCTTTCGCTTTGCCGAAAGGAAAGACGCCGCCCTGATTCTTCACTTTATCAAAGAACTGGCTGAGATCGCGGTGCAGCGGGGCTGCGGCCGCCTGGAATGGTGGTGTCTTGACTGGAACCAGCCAAGCATCGATTTTTATCTGTCTTTGGGCGCGGAGCCGATGAAGGAATGGACCGTATACCGTATAGCAGGCGACTCTCTTTCCAATCTGGCCGAACAAAGTCAAATCCGAAAGGAGGAGTAATTTTGCGGAATATACAAAATACCATATTTATGAGGCTCGATCTGGCTTAGCCCTTCCGTCTCATTTCCTGTCAGACATCCCCTTAACTGACAAGGGCATATAAGGAGAACATATATGGACTATATCCCTCTGCTTATCCTGGGAATTCTTTTCGTATTCCTGGGCTATGTGAATTACAAAGGAAACATTTCCACAATCCACTGGTATAACCGCAGAAAGGTCTTGCCGGAGGATGTGCCTGCCTACGGCAAAGCCGTGGGAACCGGAACCATCATCATAGGGCTGTCCCTGGCGCTTACCGCCATTCTGCAGATACTCTTCAATGCGGAAGTCTTGTATGCCATCATTGCGGCCGGAACCGTCGTCGGCCTTGGCTTTATTCTCTACGGCCAGTTTAAGTATAATCATGGTATTTTCTGAAAATGTCAGGAAAACGGGCGCAGGTGTCTCCGCCTGCTGGTAGACGTTTCTCTCTGTTTCTCTTATACTGAAATCAGCGTCGGCGTACCAAAGGCCAATACGGTCAAGATGAAAATGGAGGAAAAACATATGACATTGGGAAATCATTTGTACAATGCACGAAAAAAAAGCGGTCTCTCCCAGGAGGAGGTCGCGGGAAAGCTGGGCGTCAGCCGGCAAACCATCTCCAAATGGGAGCTTGACGAGACGCTTCCCGACATCCGCCAGGCAAAGAGACTGGCCGTTCTGTATCACCTGTCTCTGGATGAGCTTATCGATTTTGACATCGACGTAAAGGAAATAGAGCGGGTGATTGAAAACACAAGTGAAGAAACTCAGAAGAAAATCGACTGGACGAAAGCCTGGAGTAAGAAATATCCTGTTCTCGGCGTCTACCAGCAGACTGTGGACGTAGAGAAATATGGCCGTGAGCTTCAGAAACTTTTAAAACAGTTAAAACAGGAATACGGCTACAACGACCTTGACGCCCTTCTGGTGCTGAAGGACATTCTTGGACGCGTATGGAACAGAAAGGATATAAAATGAAGGAAAACCGATACGACGACGAAACATTTTTCCTGAAATATCAGGAAATGCCCTTCACTATGTAAAGGATTTCGCTCCCCTCGTATCGAAAATCGCCAGGTGGCTTGCACCTGGCGGAAACTTGTAGCTGCGGAAAAAAGAATTCCGTTTTAGTATCTCCAGGAATCTCCCTGTCCGCTCTCCATTTCTTCGATATTACCGAAGCCGCTGATCTCTATCTGATACCACTGATCACCGTTTACGACCGTATAGCTGTACTCGTTCACAAGGCCCTCTCTGCTGACTTCACTTTCCACAATCTCGCCGCCTCCTGCCTGATCGAGCGCTATCTGCTGGGCCTCCGCCGCCAACCATTTTCTTTGATACATTTTTCATTTTCCATTCCTCCATTTTATTTTAGGTAGTGTCAAATACTACCTATTTTTTTGTATCTAATTCCTTTAGAAACCTTGATTTTAAGGGAAATCTGAAATAAAAAGAGCATTGACCTCCCTTTTCTGGTATAATGTCTATCGCCAAACAAA
>DVLE01000085.1 GCA_018715645.1 Candidatus Merdisoma merdipullorum | reverse complement strand
CTTTGCAGTCGGCAAAGAGCTGTTGGGAGCGGTAGAAAGCTATATTGATGAGAATTATATCGACGACCATAGTGAGAAGCGCCGGAAGCTGTTGGCAGTTGAATACAAGGCGCTGAACGATGCGATGGCGCCGCCTTTTTCCCAAACTGCGCCTGGAACGGCTTCCAAGGGATTGGATGCTTTGGTGGAGGAATTGGACGAACCCTTTAACACCACGCTGCTTTGGCTGATTGACGCCAAGGGCAAAACAGATGTGGAAGTATACAAACGCGCCAATATCGACAGAAAGCTGTTTTCTAAGATCCGGACCGGCAAGGGGTATATGCCTGGAAAAAGGACCATACTGGCCCTGGCCGTCGCTCTGGAGCTTACCCTGGACGAGACGGATGACTTGCTGGAACGGGCGGGATATGCGTTGTCCCACAGTCAGAAATTTGACGTAATTGTAGAGTTTTTTATCGTCAACGGCAAGTATGATATTTATGAAATCAATGAGGTTTTGTTCAAATATGACCAGCCGCTCCTTGGAGCAGGCTGAGAGATGTCGCTTTCGGAGCGACCGAAAAGAAGTCCTTCTGTTGTATCCTGTAGATACATTAAATAAGCAGGAGGGATTTCCAATATGAAAAAGAATTTAACAGAACTGGTATTTATTCTGGATAAGAGCGGTTCCATGAGCGGACTTGAGAGGGATACCATTGGCGGTTACAATGCTATGCTGGAGCAGCAGCGTAAGCTGGACGGGGAGTGTGTCATTACCACCGTGCTGTTCGATAATCACTATGAGTTGCTTCATGACCGCATCGATCTGCGCGCAGTCAGGCCAATCACGGGGAAAGAATATTTTGTAGGCGGTTCCACAGCTTTGCTGGACGCCATAGGAAAAACGATTCACAAAATCGCGGCGGTTCAGAAAAATACCGCGGAAGATTACCGCGCGGAAAAAGTGATGTTTGTGATTATCACGGACGGTGAGGAGAATGCCAGCCGGGAATATTCTGCGGCGAAAGTCAAAGAGATGGTTCGGCGGCAAAAGGAACGCTATGGCTGGGAATTTGTTTTCCTTGGAGCCAATATCGATGCGGTGGAGGCCGCCGGACGATTCGGCGTTGGCGCTGACCGTGCCGTAGATTATGTGCCGGACGGGGAAGGAACAGAACTGAACTTTCGTATGATGAGTAAGGCCGTAGCCACTTTCCGGAAATGCGGCTCCGTTCCCACAGAGTGCCTGGACGAAATCAGAAAAGATATGAAGAAAAGGGGTGGACGCAAATGATGGGTGCGATAGTAGGCGACATCGTAGGTTCTGTCTATGAATGGAACAATATCAAAACCAAAGAGTTTCCTTTGTTTCGCGACGACTGTTTCTTTACGGACGATACCGTTATGACCTGCGCGGTTGCGGAAGCGGTCATGAACGGCGGACAAAGGGACGACTTTATCGACGCTATGAAAAAATATGGCCCGATGTATCCGGACTCCGGATATGGAGGAAGGTTCGGAGCCTGGCTGTTTTCTGACGATCGGGAGCCCTACGACAGCTTTGGCAACGGCTCTGCCATGCGGGTGTCTCCCTGCGCCTGGACTCTGGACTGCGGGTTCTTCGCAAGAACGGGAGTGTGGCCGGACAGAGGCAAAGTGAAACTGTCGGCCGAAGTCACGCACAACCATCCGGAGGGCATCAAAGGCGCGCTGGCGACGGCAGATGCGATTTTCCTGTGCCGTTACTACTTTGGCGGATACTGCGGGGATTACGAAACGCCCATTTCTGATAATCCGGCAGAGTGCAGGAAACGAATCAAAGATTATTTAGAAAACGAGTACGGATACGATTTGTCCAGGACGCTGGATGAGATTCGCCCCTCATATCGTTTTGACGAAACCTGCCAGGGCACCGTGCCGCAGGCAATAATCGCATTTCTGGAAAGCACAGACTTTGAAGACGCCATTCGCAATGCCATTTCCCTTGGCGGCGACAGCGATACGCTGGCTGCCATAACCGGCAGTATCGCAGAGGCTGCTTACGGCATTCCCGACTGGATAAAAGAGAAGGCATACTCTTATTTGGACGTCCCGTTGAAGGACGTACTCCGACGCTGGGAAAAATACATTGCTTCTGCATAGTAAAACGACTCGATTCCTTGATTTGGGGCGGAGGCTTTCGGAACCAAAAATATAATGCACAGAGAGCCGATTTGTGATATAATGTCGTCAGACATTATATCGCGCCGCCCCGGAGCCGACCGAAGGGAGGCAGTTTCCTATCCGGGGGCGTGTGCATCCCCCGGAGGGTTCATGTCCGCAGGACATGATATAATAACCCTCAGTTTACGGGAACATATGTATCCCTTGCAGGCTGAGGGTTATTTCCTGTACGAGAACGCGGAAAGTGGTGAAAAACTTGAATATAAACAATAGAAGATATACCGGAAGCAAATATAAGCTTGTGGAATGGATCAGGGAACTGTTAAAGGAGCATTGCGCGGACTGCGGCAGTTTTTTCGACGTATTTGGCGGGACCGGCGTGGTTACGGCTTCTGTGACAGACATGTATCAGTCTTTTATTATCAACGATTTCTTGTTTTCCAATGAGGTGATTTATAAGGCGTTCTTTCTGCAGGAAGCATACGATCGGGAAAAGCTGGAGCGCATGGCAAAGGCATACAATGGGATTGACAGAGCGAAGCTGGAGTCCAATTATGTGTCGGAGAATTATGGCGATAAGTATTTTAAGATGCAGGACGCGAAGCTGATCGGCCATATACGGGAGGATATAGAGACTCAAAAGCAGGCGGGAGCGATAACGGATAAGGAATTTTGTATGTTGCTGGCGTCGCTTCTTTATTCGTTTGATAAAAGCGCCAATACGGTAGGCCATTACGAGGCGTATATTAAGGGAAAGGAAATCAGGGGCGATTTTACGTTCTCACTGATAGAACCGATTGATTTGCAGGGAAAAGGCATCGCGATATACAGAGAGGACGCGAATGAACTGGCAAAGAGAGTGGAGGCGGATATTGCCTTTGTAGATCCTCCGTACAACAGCAGACAGTATTCAAGATTTTATCATGTGATGGAAACCATTACAAAATGGGATAAGCCGCCGCTTGTGGGAACCGCCATGAAGCCGCCGGAGGAAAATATGTCTGAGTACTGCAGAAACGCGGCGCCGAAAGCGTTCAGGGATTTGGTGGAGCATCTGAATGTGAAGTATATTGTCGTAACCTATAACAATACCTATCATTCCAAAAGCACATCGTCCCAGAATAAGATAACGCTGGAAGAAATAAGAGAAATCCTGGAGACGAGGGGCAGAACGCTTATATTTGAAAAGGCGCACCCGTGTTTTAACGCAGGCAAAACGGAATTTTCCGATCATAAAGAATTTTTGTTTATTACAGAGGTAGGGGAAAGGGACGCCTGATATGGAAATTATTCGCTCACCCTTCTTTTATGTAGGCGATAAATATAAACTGATGCCGCAGCTTAGAAAGCTGATGCCGGAAGACATCGAGGACTATATCGAGCCCTTTGTAGGGGGCGGAAGCTCCTTTTTAAATTCGCAGGGAAAACGATATATCCTGAATGACGTGGACCGGTATGTAATTAAGCTTCACAAGGAACTGCTGAAATATATAGGAAAAAAGGAACTGCTGCTGAGAAAGCTGTACAGGATCATTGACGACTACGGTCTGTCCTGTTCTTACAGGAATATCGTTGTGTCAGATGAATTAAAGAAACAATATCCGAAGACCTATTATGCGCATTATAACAAGGCGGGCTATGAGAGGCTGAGAAGGGATTTCAATCAGAATAAAAGAAATATATTAAAGCTGTATATCCTGCTCATTTATGGCTTTAATCATATGATTCGTTTTAATTCGTCCGGAGAATTTAATCTTCCGGTCGGAAATGTGGATTTCAATAAAAATGTGCACAAAGCGCTGTGCGATTATCTTTCTTTCGTCGAAGGAAAGGAGATCGTGTTTTACAGCTGCGACTACCAGAAGTTCCTGAATCAGATAGCCTTTACGGAAAACAGCTATGTCTTTCTCGATCCGCCCTACCTGATCTCCATGTCGGAATATAATAAATTGTGGAACGAGAAAAAGGAAAAGGAACTTTGCGCCTTTCTGGATGGGCTTCATGAAAAAGGGGTGAAATTCGGCATTACGAATCTGATTACACATAAGGGAAAAACAAACGTAACCTTCAGCAAGTGGGCCAAAAAGTATCGGATCTATGATATAGACAGCAATTATATCAGTTTTAACGACAATACGATCAAAGAAGATACGAAGGAGGTATTTGTCACGAACTATGGCAAGGGAAAAGTATAAGCCCCTATCTTTCTCAACCACTATGCGGAATCCGGACAGGATAGCGGATTTTTTAAACTGTCTGTTGCCGTATGAGGGAATGACACTGACAAATGAGCTGATTGATAAAGTAGTCAGAAAGGTCATCAGAGAAAAGCTCTATCGTCCGAACTACATAAGCAGGGTTCCGGGCCTGAAAGAGCTCTATGCCAGCGACGACGAACAGTTTGACGAGGAACAACTGGACGAAATCATTGCCGGCAGTCCGCAGCAGCATAAGGAAGCAGGCTTTGATAAGGGCTGGCCTTCCAGGTTTGATACCTGGTATAAGCTTTCTATGGAGTTTGGCTTTGTCAGCTATGCGATGGGTTCTAAAATTGAAATCTCAAAAACCGGGCATATGCTGATCGACGCGTTGAATGAACAGCCTGTAAACGAGCAGAAGATTCAGAATGTATTTCTCAACGCGATGATGAAATATCAGATTCGCAATCCCTACCGCAGGAATAAGAATGACAATGTGCCGCTGCTTTTGCTTCTTCAGGTCATCAGGAAGCTGAGAGAGGAGAATCCGGAAAGCACAGGAATATTCAGGCAGGAAATCAGTTTTTTCATTTGCTGGACGGATAACGATGCGGACGCTCTGTATCAGAAGATCAAGGAGTTCAGAAACGCTCATAAATTCGGACAGTACACGGACGAAATCGTTTATGAGGAATGCCTGAAAATCATGGGCTATACGGAGGAAGATAAGAAGTATATTAAGATGGAAAAGGTTACCGGGGAGTCCGTCGACGAATACATCCGGAAAATGCGCAGCACAGGTATTATTTCGCTGCGCGGAAACGGCCGTTTTATAGACTTCAATAATCTGGAGCTTGAGAAGATCAATTATGTTCTGGCGCATTATTCCACATATACGATATTCACGGATAAGCGGGCGTACTTCGCGTATATGGGAGAGATTGACGAGCATATACTGGATATTCAGAGAACCGCGGATACGGATGAGGACGATATAAGAAAGGCCGCGCTGCAAAGATATGCGGAAAATTACGCGCCGCAGGACATTTTCCTGGAACTGCGCAATGTGTGCAGTAAGAAAGAGAGCAGGGATCCTGTGTTCAGAATTATATCGGCTCCTGCGAGGCTGGAATTTTTGACAAGCATTGCGTTGGTGCAGAATCTGAAAAATCTGGACGTGAATCCCAATTATGTCATCGACGACGAGGGACTTCCTACCTGTACCGCGGCGGGCGGAATGGCGGATATTGTATGCCAGGATACGGTAAACGCTTGTCTGGTAGAAGTCACGCTGATGTGCGGAAGACAGCAGGTCCACAATGAACTGCTGCCCATATGCAGACATCTGGCGGAGGCGAAAAAGAAAAAGGAGGAGACCGTTTCCATATTTGTCGCCCCAAGGATTCATGAAGACGCGAGACGGTACGCAAGATTTATTAAGGTTGACGAGGGCCTTGATATTAAGGCCTTTGATATGGACGAGTTTTTGAAAGTGATAGAACATTACGAAACGCTGGATGATATGGTGGCGGACGAAGACGCCAGGCCGGCAGGAATATAGGCGTTTCCGGCAGGGGGGTGTCGGTTAATACCGATTTTTAATCCCTGAGAAACAGGGATGAGACGCTCCCGCAGAATTCGGGCTTTTTAAGTCCGAATTCCCTGCGGAATCGTCTCATCCTTTTCTTAACTCTCTATTTTAGGG
>DVLE01000084.1 GCA_018715645.1 Candidatus Merdisoma merdipullorum | reverse complement strand
TTTGTTTGGCGATAGACATTATACCAGAAAAGGGAGGTCAATGCTCTTTTTATTTCAGATTTCCCTTAAAATCAAGGTTTCTAAAGGAATTAGATACAAAAAAATAGGTAGTATTTGACACTACCTAAAATTTTAAGGAGGCAACAGAAATGAAAGTTTTAATGATCAACGGCAGTCCCCGCAAAGAGGGAAATACCTACATCGCGCTGCATGAAATGGAAAAGGTATTCGAGCAGGAGCAGATTGAGACCGAGCTGCTGCACATCGGAAACAAAGACATCCGGGGCTGCGTGGCCTGCGGCGTCTGTCACAAGAAGGGCGCCTGCGCCTTTGACGACCTGGTGAATGAGACGGCTCCCAAATTTGAAGCCTGCGACGGTCTTGTGATCGCAAGCCCGGTTTACTACGCTTCCGCCAACGGAACCCTGATCTCGTTCCTGGACCGTCTGTTCTACAGCACCTCCTTCGACAAGACTATGAAGGTGGGCGCAAGCGTGGTAGCCGCAAGAAGAGGCGGACTGTCAGCCACCTTCGACGAACTGAACAAATACTTTACCATCTCCGGTATGCCTGTAGCCTCAAGCCAATACTGGAACAGCATCCACGGCAGACTGCCGGGGGAGGCGCAGCAGGACGGTGAAGGTCTGCAGACTATGCGGGCTCTGGCCAAAAATATGGCTTTTCTTATGAAAAGTATTCAGCTTGGAAAGGAAGCCTTTGGTCTTCCCAAGCTGGACGAGGAACACATCGCAACGAATTTTGTCCGCTAAGCAGCCTTAGCGCCATCTGCAGTTTCTTTGAGCAACAGTTATAAGGATGTAACGCATATGTCTTTGGATACAAATATACTTGATGAAATTTCGTATTCCAGACCGAGCATTAAATTCTGCAGTCTGTTCAACGGCCTTTCTCCGTTGTGGGATTATTCCCTGCACAGACACCCCTATATGGAATTAATCTATCGGAAAAAAGGCTTTGGAAAGACAGAGCTTCTGGATAATACACAAAACTTTATTTTCTTTGATACTATCGTTTATCCTGTGAACTGCTGGCATCAGGACAAATTTGAGGCATCGGAAGACAACGAGGCGTACTGTCTCTGGCTCGACATCCCCTGCGTACCGTTAGATAAGCCGCTTCAGGTACAGGATCACAGCGGAAAGCTGGAATTTCTTTTTCGTTGTATTTACGAAGAATATCAGAAGCCCAGCGCGTCTTCCTCTCTGCTTTCTCTGCTTACACGAACGCTGCTTACGCAGATTCTGCTGTTTGGCGAAGAGACGGAACCCTCCGTCGTAGAACGCGTTATTCAATATCTGCATATCCATATGACGGAGCGAATCTCTCTGGATGAGCTGGCCAGCGTGTTCTTTTCCAGCAAATCCTATCTGATGAAGCATTTTAAACAGGATACCGGTAAAACGATCATTGAATATCTGAACGGGCTGCGGATCGACACGGCCAAAATGCTGCTTGTGACCACCTCAAAGAGCATAGAGGAAGTTTCCTATGCCATAGGCTATGAATCGCCCAAATATTTTTCCCGCGTCTTCAAGTCTATAACCGGGATGACTCCTTCCGGCTTCTGCAGGGAGAACCGGCAGTTCCAAAACCAATGTGAATGATACATTTTTACACATCATCGAAACTGGCCATATATAAAAGATGTTCCCAGCGCAGAAATTCGCTGGGAACATTTCAAAAAATATTCGGATGAACATGATTTAGAAAAAGCCAGAGCCTTTTCTGCGGTTCTATATACCCGCGCATACGGCGTTTTCGCATATCTTACCCGTCTTGTCCGGCCCGCAGGAGTCTTTCAATCTCCTCCGCGACGCCGTCCTCCTCGTTTGACAGCGTACGATACGCTGCCAAAGCCAATACCTCCGGAGCCGCGTTCGCCATGGCTACTCCCCTTCCCGCGGTCTGAAGCATCGAAAGATCGTTGGTTCCATCTCCGAAGGCCATACAATTCTCCGGGCTGATTCCCAGATGTCCGCACAGAAACTTAAGCCCAAGCCCTTTATTGGCTTTTGCCGAATTGATCTCTATATTATTCGGAAGCGACGCGGAAATCTCCAGCTCCGGGAACGCTTTCGGCAAATCCTTCAAGGCCGTATCCCGCTCTGTCAAATCCTTAAAATAGAACTGTATTTTCTGCAGACAGGGCTCGCTCTCAAAAATGCGTTCTCTCATATTGTTCATCGGGCGATAGATTCCCTCCATGGTCTGCAGCAGCTTCGGACCGGCCGAATACGCCTCCATGTTTTCAAACTCCGCCGTTTCCATAAAGCCCTTTCCTCCCTGATAGCAGCCGCAGATCGCAGGAAACTTCTCCGTATACCGAAACACGGCCTCCGACTCTTCTCTGGTCAGCTCTGCACGATGAAGAATCCTGTTTTCCATGACGTCGCGAATCTCCGCTCCGTTGATAGCTATCACATACCGGACAAAGGGCAGCGAACGGATCTCCTCCGGCATACCCTCAAAGATTCTTCCCGTGGCCGGAACAATCCAGACCCCTTGTCTGGCCGCGCAGAATATGGATTCCAGATTTCTAGAGGAAATCGTCTTATCATTTTTTAAAAATGTGCCATCCAAATCAAATGCAATCAGCTTAATGCACATTGTTTCTCCTTTTTCCGATCATATCCGTCACTGTCAGCTTCAGTACCTCCGTTACCTTTATCATGCTTGTGTTAAACTGAAAATCCTCCGCGTGATAATGCCTCATCAGTATTTTCAACGCCTTGAACTTATCTTCTTCCGGAACAAACTCTATGAGCCCATGTCCAATCACGCTTGCATATCCCATAGTACAGCTCATTCTTTCCTCATAAAGAATGAAATTGTGATCGCAGTCCATCTCAAAGGTCGCCCGGTTGTCTTTTCTTATCAGATCCAGCTTCGTCCCCTTCGTAGCGCAGTGAAAATAGAGAAAGACGTTTCCGTCCTGGACGTCCAATCCAAAATTCAGCGGAACCACGTATGGAAACCCGTCGTCGTTCAGGGCGATTCTGCATACGTCACACTTTTTGATCACCTCAATAATCTCATCAAAATCTGAAATTTCTCTGTCCTTTCTTCTCATTCTCTGTCTTCATTTCCGCCAGGAGCGTCAAACAAAAGCTCCACTGCTCCAATCAAACCCGAATCAGCTCCCAGCTCCGTCTTATAAAACCGTACCGGAAAGCCATTGGTATGGTATCTTTCAAACTCCTTTTCGATCCGCCCGAAAAGCTTATCCCCCATGGCAAGCAGTCCTCCGGCAAAGACGATGCAGTCCACGTTCAGCAGCATATAGACGTCAAAAATCCAGATCGCCAGATAATGAGCCATCTGCTCTACGGCACGCATGGCCACGGCATCTCCCATTTCATAAGCCTCGTTAATATGGCGTGCTGTAATATGCTCTATGCCGCCCGCGAGCCGGGGCAGAACAGAGTTCTCTCCCGCTTCGATCCATTTTCTTACATAGCTGAGTATCGCTTTTCCGGAGCTCAGAGAATTGAAGCAGCCTGTATTTCCGCAGCTGCATTCCATCCCCAGCTCCTTCGGAACGGCCGCTATCATGTGGCCGCTCTCTCCGGAAGCCCCGTTGCTTCCACGAAACAGCCTTCCATCAAGAATCATTCCCGTGGAGATGCCTGTGCTCACAGGGCAGTACAGCATGTTCCTGTGTCCCCTTCCGGCTCCGTGTCTGTACTCCGCCAGAGCTCCGCAATGACAGTCGTTGTCCAGCACAATGGGAATCTGTTCTCCCAGCCGGCTCTTGAGATATGCCGCCACCGGAAAATGATTCAGTCTTGGCAGGCTGGCCGTCCTGGTCAGAGCTCCGTTTTCAAAGTCCACAAAGCCTGTGATTCCGATTCCGATTCCCGCAGTCCTGCCGCCTCTTTCTTTGGCCTCCCTCATAAGCTCCCCAATGACGTCTAAAACGGGTGCAAAAAAAGCCTCGCCATCCTTCCCATCATCGGAAGCCGTCTGCTTTTTTACCAGCAGCCTTCTCTCCGCGTCAAAAAGACCATAGGCAATCTTCGTCCCTCCGATGTCGATTCCTATATAATACTCCATGCTACAGGCCCCTTTTCATCAAATCTCTAACTACCTCGTCGTCCGTCTCCACACCCTGAGCCTTCAATTCCCGAATCTTCTCCTGAAACTGCGGCAGATAGCGCTCGTGAGCGACCAACAGCTCATCAAGAACCCGCTTTCCTTCGCTTCCGCTTTCTATCAGAGGATTCATGGTAAACGCTTCCAGAGCCAGCCCATAATCGCCTGTAATGGCAGCCTCAATCACGCATTCCTCCATCGCCTTCATAAGCTGAAGCCAGCCTCTCTGGGCCGGGCGCATCTTTCCCCAGGCCAGCGGCTCCGCTCCTCTGGCTGAAATGAGACTGGTGATTTCCACAATGGAATCCGGAGGCAGACAGGGAATCGCTCCCTTGTTTTCTGTGCTGACCACCATCCGAAGCTGCTTGTCATTGTAAATGGCGCTGATGCACTCGCAGGCCGCGTCGCTGTAGTAAGCGCCGCCGCGTCTTTCGAGCTGCTCCGGCTTTTCATGCAGCTCCGGCCGGGCGTATAGCTCGAAAAGCTCTTTCTCCACCTGATACATCTGCTCCGCTCTGGTTCCCCCCTGCCGAAATTCTTCCAGGCTGTGATCCAGCATCTCCTTTGCGAGATAATAATATCTGTGATAGCCGCAGGGAACCAGCTTCATGGAATCCAGCAGCTCCTTGGGAAACGGTGACTGGTAGATATTCACCGGAGTTCCGCCTTCCTTCTCGTTTACATGCTCAAGAATCTGTTCCGTAACCTCCTCGCCCTTCCGGTTGAACGCTCTGTGCCAGTGAAAATGATTCAGACCTGCAAACTGGTAGGTCAGTTCCTCTTTCTTATATCCGATATTTCCAGGTTCCTTCATCTGAGCAATGGTAGGTACGTTGCAAAGGCCGATGGTTTTCTTCCAACCGAATTTTTTTATCGCGGCTTCCGTCACCATACCGCTTGGATTCGTAAAATTGATCAGCCAGGCGTCGGGACAAAACTCTCTCATATCGTCTATGATCTGTCCGATAACCGGGATTGTACGGAAAGCTTTCATGATGCCTCCGGCCCCGTTTGTCTCCTGTCCCAGCATTCCATGAAGATCTGGAATCCGTTCATCCTTGATCCGCGCCTCCAAAAGACCTACGCGAAACTGCGTCGTCACAAAGTCGGCGCCCGGCAAAGCCTGGCGGCGGTCAAGGGTCGTCCGCACTTTTACCTGATAGGGAGACGCGTCCCACATTCTCTGGGCCAGATCCGCCACAATACGGAGCTTTTCTTTTCCTCTCTCCACATCCACAAGCCAGATCTCCTCTATGGGGAGTTCCTCATATCTTTTGATGAAGCCCTCCATAAGCTCCGGCGTATAGCTGCTGCCTCCCCCAATCGTTACAATTTTGACCTTTTTCCCTATGCTCATTTCTCATCCTCCTTAAGAAAATTGATAGATCGTCGTGGTCTTATACAGCGCTCCTTTTTCCAAAACAGGCTGCGGGAACCAGGGAATATTGATACTGTTGGGATAATAATGAGATTCCATGCAGAAGCCGCTGTGCTTCGTGATCAGCGCCCCGCTTTTCCCCGTAATATCCCTTGTGGTATTCCCCGTATAAAACTGGAGTCCCGGCAGATCTGTATACACTGTCATCTTAATGCCTGTTCTTGGGCTTTGAGCCGAGGCCGCCTTTCGCAGCCCCTTTTCAAAGCCTCGAATGACAAAATTATGATCATAACCGTACACCAGCTTTAGCTGTTCAAAATCCGCGTGAATATCCTGTGCGATAGGCTTTGGCAGGCGAAAATCCATCGGAGTGCCGGACACGTCCCAAAGCTCTCCCGTAGGAATAGTCCCGCTTTTTACCGGTGTGAACTGTTCTGCGTTAATCCATACCACAGTATCCAGAATATCTCCCGACGCATAGCCCGAAAGATTGAAGTACGAATGGTTCGTAAGATTTACCAGCGTCTTTTTATCACTTTTCCCATAATAGGATAGAATCAGCGCTCCGCTCTCCGTCAGGGTATAGGTCAGCGACACTTCAAGATTTCCCGGAAAGCCGTTCTCCATATCGGGACTGTGATAGGAAAAAGAGACGCTGTCGTCGGAAAAGCTCTCTGCCTTCCAAAGGACCTTATGAAAGCCCTTATCCATGCTGCTATGGATATTGTTGCCGTTCTCGTTGACCGCAAGCTGGTACTCCGTACCGTCAATCCGGAATCTTCCATGCTCGATGCGATTGACGTTCCTTCCCACAGTCGCCCCTTGCATATCAAAGTTATCCTCATATTTTCCCAGCTCGTCAAAGCCCAGAATCACATCCGTCAGCTCTCCTCGCTTATCCGGCACCCACAGGCTGACCAGAATCGCTCCGAAATCAGTCAGGACAGCCTTCATCCCTCTTTTGTTCTGAATGGTATACAAACTGGCCTCTCTTCCGTCCTTAAGTATTCCGAATTTTTCTGATATGACGCTCATGTTCCATTCCCTCTTTCTTTACACGCGCTCGCGTTTCCTCAGACGGCCATAGCAGTCGAAGCCCAATATCAGCACGATAATCACGCCCTGAAGAAGCTGCTGTATGTACGCCCCTATTCCCAGACAATCCATACAGTTTGTCATCAGCTGAAGTACAAAGATTCCGATAAAGCTCTGCGCCGCTCCTCCTACTCCTCCGGCAAAGGATGTTCCTCCGATTACCACGCCGCAGTTTACCAGCATTCCCGTATTGTCTCCATAAACTGAGGAAGCAGAATTCATTCTGGAAGAAAGCAGGATGCCTGCAAGGGCCGCCGCCAAACCTGAGATCACAAAGGCAGACCATTTTATTGCCAGAACATTGATTCCCGAATACTTGGCTACCTCATAGTTTCCGCCGATCGCGTAACAGTTTCTTCCATAGTTTGTGAATCTCAGAATCCAGAAAAACAATAGGAAGATAATCAGCATATACAGAATCAGGATCGGTATCTGACCGAAAAGCTTCGTGTTGGAAATCTGCATAAAGCTCATATTCGTACACGCCACGGGATGAGCGTCCGTAAGAAGCTGGCTGATTCCTTTCAGCAGGGTTCCCATTCCCAGGGTAATAATAAAGGGTTCCGTCCTCTGATGAACCACCAGAAAGCCGTTTATCGCGCCCACAAGCGCCCCGGAAAGAAGGGCGCAGATACAAGCCACGGGAATCGGCGCTCCCCCGTTGATCATCATGATCGCGATGACACCGGAAAGACACATCGTACCGCCCACCGACAGATCACAGGCCGCGCAAAGTACCGTCATAGTCACGCCCATGGCGATGATTCCCTGCACAGTCGCAGAACGAAAGATATTCATCCAGTTATAGGCCGTAAAAAACTGGGTGTCAAAGAACAGCATCAGAATGATCATGGCAAGAATCGCAAGTACCGCCTTCTGCTTTAATAACAGTTGCTTTGCTTTTATGAAAATACTCTTTGTATCCATTTTCCTGCCCTCCTTTAATGAATCTGCTGCTCTTTTCGGTTGTCAAGCCAAATGGCGATGACAAGAACCACACCATCCATAATTGTCTGTACGTAGGTCGATACTCCTAAAAGATTCATACAGTTGGACAGCAGAATGATCAGCAGCACTCCAAGAACCGTACGGATGCCGCTTCCTGTTCCCCCAGCCAGAGCCGTACCGCCTACGACCACGGACATGATCGCGTCCGTCTCATAACCTGCTCCGGCCACGGGCGACGCCGTGGTAACCCTGGAAATCAGCACTATGGAGCCAATCGCCGAGAACAGGCCACAGATCGTGTAGACCAGCACCATCGTCCTTTTCATATTGTATCCGCACAGCGTAGCCGCCGTCTTGTTGCCACCCATCAGGGCTATCTGTCTTCCCCAGAGCGTCTTCCGATAAAACCACTCTATCATGGCAAGCGCAGCGGCAAAAAGTATCACCGAGGCCGCGAAGGGGCCGATCTTTCCGTTTCCGATAAAGGTAAAGATCGTATACGGATTGGCCAGACGGGACATATGCTCCGTCTCGGAATTTGTATAGATTAACGCAATAGCCCCAAAGATCGAGCTCATTCCATAAGTGATAAACAAAACCTCCGCCTGAGTCATAGCGCCGAACTTCACCAGGACGATTCCATTCAGAAAGCCAAGCGCTGTTCCCAGCAGAAGTCCGCAGAGCAGAGCCCCGACCTGTCCGATCGGATCTATCAGAGAAAGCGTGACAACTCCCACCAAGGAGATAATTCCCACCACCGATAAATCGATAAAGCCTCCGATAATCACATAAGTCATCCCCAGGGCCACAAAGCTTAAGGGGCCGAATTGCCTAAGAATATTCGTAAAATTGCTTTGCGTCAAAAACAGGGGCTCCACGATTGCCGTCACCACACACAGCACGACGATTCCCAGGAGAACCAGATTCTGAAGCGCAGCCCTTTTCAGATTAAATGTCTTTTCCATCCCAATTACCTCTCATCATCCGATAGCTCTGTCCATAATAATGTCCGCCGGCACCTCCTCAGGAGAAAATTCTCCGGTTATGCGGCCGTCGCAAATCGTCAGTACCCGGTTGCTCATATTCAGCACCTCCGGCAGCTCCGAGGAAATCATGATGATCGCTCCGCCTGCTTCCACGATTTTATTCATCAGGACATAGATTTCATATTTCGCTCCCACATCGATGCCTCGCGTCGGCTCGTCCAGAATCAGAATCTTGGGATCCAGCTCCAGCCAGCGTCCCACGATACATTTCTGCTGGTTTCCTCCGGACAAATTCAGCACCTTAGTTCCCGCTCCCGGAGTCTTGATTAAAAGATTCTCTATCTGACGCTTCGCTATCTCCTTTTCCTTTCTCCTGTTCAAAATTCCCCGTTTCGCCGTTCTGCTCAAGGCAGCCATCGTGATGTTATCTCCTGCCGAGAACCGCAAGATAAGGCCCTGCTGCTTCCGATCCTCCGGAACGAGTCCCATGCCAAGGGCTTTTGCATCCCTCGGCGTCGTCACAGTCACCGGTTTCCCTTCCATGATAAGCTCCTTGCTTTTGACCTTGTCAGCGCCGTATATCGCACGGATAATCTCCGTTCTTCCCGCTCCCACAAGACCGACGAGTCCCAGAATCTCTCCCTTATGCAGAGTAAAATTGATATTGTGAAGCTTGCTTGTATTCAAATTCCGTACCTCAAGAAGGGGTTCCCCGACAAAATGCGCGCGGGGCGGATATTCGTTTTCAATAGTTCTGCCCACCATTTTCGCGATCATCTCGCTTCGATCCAACTCTCCTATAGGCTTTGTATCAATCACACATCCATCCCGCATGATTGTGACAATGTCGCAGTATTCAAATATTTCGTCCAGCTTATGACTGATATAAATAATAGAAATTCCCCGGTCGCGAAGCTGGAAAATGATTTCACCCAGCTTCTTTAACTCCTCCGCCGTAAGGCTGCTGCTGGGTTCATCCATAATAATCAGTTTGGAATCAAAGGAAAGAGCCTTGGTGATTTCAACCATCTGCATCTCCGATGCGCTCAGATCGCCTACCAAAGCGTAGGTGTCTATTTTGCTTCCGATACTGTCCAGAAGTTCCCTGGCCTTTTTATGCGTTCCCCGCATGCCGTGATTTTCAGAAAATCTTCCCAGAAAAATATTTTCGCCGACCGTCATGGTATTGACCAGGTTAAATTCCTGATAAATAATACTCAGTCCCCTGTGCAGAGCTTGAATCGGCGTCGTACGCTCAATAACTTCTCCGTCGAACTCGATGGTACCCGCGTCCTTTTCATATACGCCGGAGAGAATCTTCATCAGCGTGGACTTTCCGGCCCCGTTCTCGCCTACGATTCCGTATACTACGCCTTTAGGCACTTCCAACGATATGTTATCCAAAGCCAGTACTCCCGGAAAACGCTTTGTCACGCCGCTAATCTTTAATATCAAATCCTTTTTTTGTTCCACCAGCCGTACCTCCTCCTAAAAGAAAGCTTGCTCTGGCACAAACCAGAGCAAGCCAAAATTACATGCCGTTTCCTTTTTACCACTCCGGATAGGGTAAGCTGTCTACGTTCTCCGCCGTTACCGTGTCAAGCGGAATCCAGTTGATCTCCTCATAGCTGTCTCCGTTCACTGCAGCTATCGCGCACTCCAGAGACTGCGCAACCATGTTGCTGAAGGACTGGCTGATACATACCGCCTGAGTGCCTGCCTTCACCTGATCATAGCCTGCTGAGCAGCCGTCTACCGCTACGATATACACGTCTTCCCTGCCTGCGTTCGCCAGCGCGTTGATAACACCTGTCGCTCCGTTATCCCAATGGCAGAATACCGCATCGATCTGATCGCCGTATTTCACGATAAAATCTTCCATAATAGCCATAGCGTCCTCAGTAGCCCACGCGTCGCAGTTCTGAGAATCCAGAACCGTGATATTGGAACCCTCCAGACCTGCTTCAAATCCGTCGCTTCTCTTTACCTGCGCGTCATGTCCTGACTGTCCGCCGATCTCCACCACATTGCAGCCGTCCGGGAACTGAGCGATGATCGCCTCGGCAGCCTGCTCGCCTGCCATGGTATCGTTCGTTCCGCAGAAGAAATCTCTGTACTGCTGGCTCTCCTCCGCCAGATCAGAGGAAAACAGTCCTACTACGATGCCGGCCTCCTTCGCCTCCATCAACGCCGGAACAACAGCCTGAGGATCCGCAGGATTGATAATAATGGCGTCCATACCCTGAGCGATGCAGGTGCTGATAGCGTCCGTAGCCTTCTGCGCATCGCCGGCCTGATCATAATAGGTAAAATCGATTCCAAGCTCTGCTGCCTGTTCCTCCGCAATGCGGCAGGAATAGGACTGAGACTCATTGGCCATATCCTGTACAATCCAACCTACCTTAATGCCCTCTCCTGAAGCTGCTGAAGTCTCGGTTTCAGTCGCCGTATCCTCCGCAGCTTCCGCTTCTTCCGTAGAAGCAGTGCTTTCCGTAGCCTCCTCAGCAGTATCCGCGCCTGAGTTTCCGCAGGCCGCCAGACCGCTGAGCATTGCCGCCGCCAGCAGCAGTGCGATCATCTTTTTCATGTTTTGTGTCCTCCTTGCATTGTATTTGTTTTTTATAACTGACAGGTCGCGCCTGTTAATTATTTTCTTTATCGTCCGGCTTTCTGTGTTTGTTTCTTTTCGCTTATTATGACGGACATTGCTCCTGTCCTCAACCTATAAAACCGGACAGAAGGTGCACAATATAGTACGGACTATATTTCCTTTTCCGTTCTCCTTCATGAACAGCTCTCTCCCGCACGCTTTTGTCGCTTCCAGAAGCAAAGGCTTGTAACACAGTACGCTTCCTCCTGCATATACATTTTTTCGATGCAGCCTGACTCTTCGTGGATTTTAAACACGCCGATCGTATCCGTATCCTGATTGCCCGCCAACAGATAACGTCCCTCCGGCGAAATCACAAAATCTCTCGGCGTTCGCCCTCCGCTTGGCTCCGTCTGTATCAGACTCAAACCACCGTCCGGTTCCATACGAAATACAGCAATGTGATCCGTTCCGCGGACTGCGCAGTACAACCACCTTCCCGAAGGATGCAGCCTTATGCCTGAACCCAGACACATAGCCCCGTCCCCCGGAAGCTTTTCTCCAAGAGCCGGCACGGTCTGCAAAAGCTTGCCCCGGCACGCGGCTCTGTCATACTGATATACGTTTACCTCGCAGGACATCTCGGTCATTATGTACAGCCTGTCTCCCGATCCGTTAAAAACTCCGTGACGTGTTCCCTGCCCCGGAAGTCCCTTAATATCTTTTTCTTCCGCCGGAAGAAGCCAGCCTCTTTCCCAGTCCGCCTCGTAGCAGGCCAGCCTGTCCAGACCCAGATCTGATACATATACAAGCTGTCCGTCCGGCGACAGAATCGTCTGATGGGGATGCGCCTTCTCCTGGCGCCATGGATCTGCTCCCTTCCCATGATGCTTTAAAATGCAGGAAGCCGTATCCAGCCCATGATCTTCTCTGACAGGAAATACACAAAAGCTTCCTCCTGAATAATTCGCCGCCAGCAGATACCTTCCATCCGGCGACATGCTCAGATGACAGGCATCAGCCCCGCAGGTAAACTGCCTGTTAATCAGACGCAGCCGCCCTTCGTCTGCTTCTATCGCAAAGGCGGATACTGTGGAGCCTTCGATCCCGCCGTATTGCTTCAGTTCGTTGACGCAGTACAGATAAGGTCCGTGCGGATCCGCAAGCACGCAGGACGGATTGGAAACGCCTTCCGTCACTCCCCGGTATTCCAGCCTGCCTGTATCCGGACAAAACCGCCAGCAGACGATTCCTTTGCAGCTTCCCGGCACCGTCTCTCCCGAACCCATCAAAATAGGTTCCGTATAACCTCCTGTAAACAAAAGCAATTCCTCATTCTCCATAACGCCGTACCTCTCAACCGCGCGTTCCACCGTCAATCCAATACAAGTTCCGCCGCGCCGATGATTCCAAAATCCTTTTTCAGCTCTGCAAAGCGAAATTCCACTGGCAGGGGAATCTGATTATACCGGTCAAACTCTTCCCTTACCCTGCCAAACAGGGCCTCTCCGAAATTTGTGAGGCCTCCTCCAAACACAAACACATTGATGTTCAGCAGCATATAGCAGTTGTAAAGGCAAACAGCCAAGTGGTGCGCCATGCTCTCCACCATTTCTTTCGCAAGAGCGTCTCCCTGACGATAGGCGAAAAGCAGATCCTCGCAGCTCAAATCTTCTTTTCCCTCCAGCAGGCTTTCTTTCCCCTCCAGCATCCGCAGCTTCAGATGACGCGGCACGTATCTTCCGCTGGCGTACGACATAAAGCAGCCCCTGTTTCTGCAGCCGCAAAGTACGCCTTCATCCGGAGTGGCAAGCATGTGGCCGTTCTCGCCTGCCCAACCGTAGCTTCCTCTGAAAAGCTTTCCATCTATAATGATTCCGCTTCCTATTCCTGTGCTGACAGCCACATACATCATATGCCGCAGCCCTCTTCCGGCTCCTTTCCGGTATTCCGCTATGGCGGCCGCGTTGCTGTCGTTATCCAGCACGAACTTTACGCCAGGAAGACGGTCCTCCAGATACGCCTTCATTCCGAAGTCCCGAATCTTTGGCAATGCCGACGTCAGATACACATAACCGGTATCAAACAGAATATAGGAGGGCATACAAATTCCAATCCCTTCGAGATCCTCTGTTTTCAACGAATGCTTTTCCAAAAGCTTTTCAATCGCGGACACCATTTGTTCAGTAAACGCTGGCCCGTCCGCCTCCGTATCCGATGGATGCTGAAAACGCTCCAGCAGGTTTCCCTCCCTGTCAAACAGGCCATAGGCAACCTTTGTGCCTCCCGCGTCGATCCCAATTCTGTAATTTTTGCACATATTTTTCTCCAAAAAAGAAATTTGTTTTGTGATATTTTAAATTATATATGTTAATTTTTATATTGTCAATAGTAATTTATTTATTTTTAAACGCAATATATTTTCTTTCGTTTGTTAACTTTATTTTTGCTGGAATTTTGGAAATTATTGAGATATAATGATGATAACGCCGACGCGCAGTCTATCTTGAACTTCGCGCTAAGGCGAAAAAACGGAAAGGACTGATATACGCCATGAAAGAGCGGCATTTACAGATACTAAATATAATCAACGAAAAAGAAAAAGTAAGCGTTCAGGAGCTTTCGGAAGCCTTAAAGCTTTCTATGGTAACAATCCGCAAGGATCTGGAGGATCTGGAGGAGCAGGGCCTTCTAAGACGGCAGCACGGCTACGCCGCAAAGGCCTCTCCGGACTCTATCAATTCCCGTATGGCCATTCACTATCCAGAAAAAAAAGCGATTGCCCAGAAGGCTGTTGAACTTATAACCCCCATGGAAACCATTATGATTGAATCCGGCTCCACCTGCGCTCTTTTCGCTCTGGAAGCCGCGCGGCAAAAGGATGCGACGATCATCACCAATTCCGCCTATATCGCCCGTTATCTGAATCAGGCACCTACAGCCCATGTCATCCTTCTGGGCGGCGACTATGATATGGTGGCTGAGGTTACCACCGGCCCCGTCACCCAGCTCTGCGCTCAGGAATACCATGTGAACAAGCTTTTTGTAGGCGTAGACGGTTATACAGAGGAAAACGGCTTTACAAACGTCAATCACACACGAAGCTGCGTTGTAAAGGAACTGGCCAAACGCGCCGATCAGGTCATCGTGCTGACTACCTCGGAAAAGTTCGGCCGCCAGAGCGTAGCCAGACTGTTTTCATCCGAGGACGTCCATACTGTAGTGACAGACAGCCGTCTTTCCGACGACTACCGAAGGATTCTGGAATCGCATGGTATCCATGTAGAAATCACAAACGTCTGAATTTCAAGAAGAAAGGATGTTCCAAAGCCGCCTCCATACGAAGGCTTTGGAACATCCTTTCCATCATCTAAAGCTGCATTCCAGTCCATGCGCTGCAAAAACATCACGATATTCTTCCAAATCCTCCGGATGAAGCTGCCTGCAGCCCGCCATCTCATAATCCGCCCCAAGCCTTGCATATTTTTTTTCACCGAATTGATGAAAGGGCAGCAGATGAACCTCCCGGATTCCAATTGACAGAAGGAGCCTGGAAAACTGCTCCGCATCCAGAATACCGTTATTAAATCCCGGTATCACAGGGATTCGGGCAATCACAGGAATTCCTTTCTTCACCGCATAACGCATATTCTCCAAAATCTGATCATTGTACACTCCCGTTTTCTCATAATGCTTTTCCCGGTCCCAATGCTTCATGTCAAAAAGCAGCAGATCCACATGATCTACAAATCCGGCGAAAATCTCTCGCGATGCGTATCCGGTCGTCTCGACGGCGCAGTGAAGCCCGCGCCTCTGGGCTTCTTTCAAAAGTTCCTCCGCAAAAGCATGCTGCTGAAGAACCTCGCCTCCGGACAGCGTAATACCTCCTCCCGACTCCTCGTAAAAGCAGCGATCCTTTTCCAGTTCCTCCAGCACCTCCTCCACAGTCCACAATCTCCCGGAAAGCTTCGGATCCTCGGACATGGATGCCTGTTTCCGGTATCGATTCTGAGATTCCGGATTTGAACACCAGCGGCAACTCAAGGGACAGCCGCAGAAAAAAACGGTCGAACGAATCCCCGGCCCGTCGTTGATGCTGAATTTCTGTATATTAAAGATAAGCCCTTTTTTCACGTTGTGTTCCTCCTCCTTTTTCGTCGTATTTTATCATGCTGAAGCAAACATGTAAACATGTTTTTGAAATTATTTTGTTTTCATACGAAATTATTATTGATTTCTTTAGCAATATTTTATATAATATAGAAAATGATAATCGTTACTGTTAACAAGACCTTATGGATTCAGGAGGAAATAAGAATGGCAGACTATTTTGGCAAATTGACATCCCGGATGCACCATTTTCGGGAAGAACTGTTAAACGCACGTCCTTACGTCTGTGCGGAGCGGGCTGTTCTGACTACGGAAAGCTACAAGCTTCATGCAGATAAACCAACAATTCTGAAGCGCGCTTATATGCTGGAAAATATTCTTGAGCATATGACTATTTACATCGAAGACGACTCCCTGCTGGCGGGAAACCAGGCCTCCAGCAACCGTTCCGCACCCATTTTCCCGGAATATGCAATGGATTGGGTAATCGCTGAGCTTGATGAATTTGAAAAACGCGATGGGGATGTCTTCTATATCACAGAGGAAACCAAGGAAACGCTGCGGGCTCTGGCTCCCTACTGGGAACACAACACCACAAAGGACAAGGGACTCGCCGCTCTCCCTCCGGAAAGCAGGGTGTATTACGATCTGGGCATCATCAAAGCTGAGGGAAACATCACCTCCGGCGACGCGCATATCGCAGTAGACTACGCCGCGGTTATGGCAAAGGGACTGAAGGATTTTGAACGACGCACAGACGAAGCCGAGGCGAAGCTTGATCTGACAGATTATAAGCAGCTCAAAAAATACTATTTCTATGAAGCGATCAAAATTGTAATCCAAGCCATCAGAAAATTCGCTCTCAGATACGCCGGGCTTGCAGAAGAAAAGGCCGCGTCTGCAGCTCCTCAAAGATCCGCAGAGCTTCTGGAACTGGCAAGAATCATGAGAAAAGTGCCTTATGAAAAGGCCGATTCCTTCTATGAGGCCGTCCAGTCCATGTGGCTGATTCACCTGATTCTGCAGATCGAATCCAACGGACACTCTCTTTCCTACGGACGCATGGATCAATATCTGTATCCCTATTACAAGGCGGATCTGGAAAAAGGAGCTATCACGGAAGAAAGCGCCTGCGAGCTTTTAACCAACCTGTGGCTGAAAACCTTCACCATCAACAAAATACGAAGCTGGAGCCACACGCAGTTTTCCGCTGGCTCACCCCTGTATCAGAACGTCACGGTAGGCGGTCAGACGCCTGACAAAAAAGACGCTGTCAACCCGCTGACCTATCTGATTCTCAGAAGCGTCGCACAGACGAGGCTTCCCCAGCCCAATCTGACTGTCCGCTATCATTCCGGTCTCGACGATCGTTTTATGAACGAAGCCATCGAGGTGGTAAAGCTCGGCTTCGGAATGCCGGCGTTTAACAACGATGAAATTATTATTCCTTCATTCATCGCCCGCGGAGTCAAAGAGGAGGACGCTTACAACTACAGCGCTATAGGCTGCGTGGAAACAGCTGTTCCGGGAAAATGGGGCTACCGCTGCACAGGAATGAGCTTCCTGAACTTCCCGAAATCTTTCCTAATCGCCTTAAACGACGGCGTCGATCCGGCGTCCGGTACAAGGCTTATGGAGGGCGTGGGCCATTTCAAGGATATGACGGACTTTAAGCAGGTGGAAGCTGCCTGGGATAAAATTATCAAGGAATTTACAAAGCAAAGCGTCATTATCGAAAACGCCTGCGACATGGTATTGGAAGAGGATGTTCCGGACGTTTTATGTTCCGCCCTCTGCGACGACTGCATTGGCAGAGGTCTGACGCTGAAGGAAGGCGGCGCGATCTACGATTTTATCAGCGGCCTTCAGGTAGGAATCGCCAATCTGGCAGATTCCCTGGCTGCTGTTAAAAAGCTTGTATTTGAAGAGAAAAAACTTACTCCTACGCAGCTTTGGGACGCGCTGATGTCTGATTTTAAGGGAGAGGATGGTGAACGTATCCGAAGCCTTCTTCAGGAAGACGCCCCCAAATACGGAAATGACGACGATTATGTAGATCAGCTTGTCGTAGACGCTTATCAGATCTACATTGATGAGATCCGAAAATATCCGAATACCCGATTCGGCAGAGGACCTATCGGCGGTATCCGCTACGCGGGGACCTCCTCTATCTCTGCAAACGTGGGACAGGGACGCGGAACTCTGGCGACGCCCGATGGCCGCCATGCAGGCGAGCCGCTGGCGGAGGGATGTTCTCCAAGCCATTCTATGGATAAATGTGGGCCCACAGCGGTATTCAAATCCGTATCAAAACTCAACACAAAGGAAATCACAGGCGGAGTTCTTCTGAATCAGAAGGTTACGCCCCAGCTCCTTTCCAAAGATGAGAATAAGGAAAAATTAATTCTCCTGCTTCGGACTTTCTTCAACAGGCTGCACGGGTATCATGTACAGTACAACGTGGTATCACGGGAAACTTTACTGGACGCCCAGGCGCATCCCGAAAAGCACAGGGATCTAATCGTTCGGGTAGCGGGCTACAGCGCTTTTTTCAACGTACTATCCCGCCAGACACAGGACGACATCATCGCCCGAACAGAACAGACTCTTTAAGACAAAAGACCCGGCCGAACATATTCAGCCGGGTCTTTTCTGCTGTTTTTTTCTGTATGATGTCCCTGTCGATTCAGCCTGCAAATCTCTCTTTTCCAAGTCTTTTTCAAATCTCCTTGCTGTCAATCTTACAGTATTGTAAGGTAAAACTCCCGGAAAACTGATATAATAACCTTTAACGGCATCTCTCATCCATAAGGCCGTATTCTCCCCTTATATATGCCGCGCTTTGCAAAATCATAACAATACCGGAGGAAACGCTTGTGAACCGATTACTGCTGCTGGAAGACGATTTAAGTCTGATCGACGGATTAACCTATTCTTTGCGAAAAAACGGCTTCGAGACGGAGGTGGTCAGAACTGTCCGCGACTGCATGAGCCGCCTGTCAAAAATCGACGCCTACGATCTCCTGATTCTGGACGTTACCCTGCCGGATGGCACAGGTTTTGAAGTCTGTGAACAGGTGCGGAAAAACGGAAGCCGGATTCCTGTAATCTTTCTGACTGCCTCGGACGAGGAGGTCAGCATTATCCGCGGTCTGGACTGCGGCGGAGACGATTATGTCACCAAGCCCTTCCGTCTCGGCGAGCTATGCTCCCGCATCCGGGCCTTGCTTCGCAGAGCCGGGGAGGCGCGTCAGAATACGCCTGCCTTCCTTTCCAGCGGCAGCCTTACGATTGATGTTCTGGGAAGCCGGGCGTTTCTGGACGGAAAGCCTCTGGAACTGACCGCAGCAGAATACCGCCTTCTCTGTCTGCTGGTACGCAGCGCAGGCCATGTCGTTACGAGAGACGTCATTTTGAGCGAACTCTGGGACGAGGGCGGACATTTCGTGGACGACAATACCCTGTCCGTCTACGTGCGCCGGCTTCGCGAAAAGGTAGAAGCCGATCCGTCAAATCCTGTTCATCTTGTCACAGTAAGAGGTTTTGGATACCAGTGGAAGGAGGAGCGATCATGAATTTCTTTCAGGACAGGCAGATCCGCCGATACTGCCTCTTCCTTCTCTTATTTTCCCTTCTGCTTTTTTGTTTTGGAGGATGTTTCTGCCTGTATCAGACGAATACGGCAAAGAACATCTACCTGGCCCATGACCAGGCCCTCGCCTCCGCACTGCTAAAACAGGGCGTATCCGAGACGGTCGTCGCAGACGCGCTGACCAGCTCCTCCAGCACTCCGGAGGGGACAGCCCTTCTTAACAAAATTGGAATCGGAGAATCCTCCGCCTCCTGGTTTTTTCCTTATCTAAACCATTTTCTCCCGGACAGTCTCCTTCTCTGGACACTTGTTTCCGTCTGCATGATACTTCTTCTTTTTCTTGCAGCCTTTCTCTTTTTTTCCAGGCGCAGAGGGCTGTACCTGGATGCGGAGCGGATCGTGCGTGATTATACAGACGGGGATTTTTCCCTCCATCTGCCTCAGAATCAGGAGGGAGAGCTTTTCCGGCTCTTTTCCGCCGTGGAACAGCTCGCCACAATCCTGCAGTCCAAGAATGAGGCGGAAGCCCGCTCCAAAACTTTTCTGAAAAATACCATCTCAGATATTTCCCATCAGCTTAAAACGCCGCTGGCCGCGCTTATGATGTATCAGGAGATACTGTCCGACGAACCGGACAATATCCAGACCGTAAGGACGTTTTCCGCAAAGATCGGGGCAACCCTGAACCGCATGGAACGGCTTATTTTATCCATGCTGCAGATCGCCCGCCTTGACGCGGGGAACATCATCTTTGAGAAAAACAGCCTCCGTATTGCCGATTTGGTCGCCCGTTCTATGGCCGATCTTACAGAACGGGCGCGGCTGGAAGGGAAGAAGCTCCTCACAGAAGGAGACTCCGATATGCTCCTGGACTGTGATCCTGTCTGGACTGTCCAGGCTATAGGAAACATTCTGAAAAACGCCCTCGACCACACCGAAACCGGGGGAATCATCCGCATTTTCTGGGAACGGACGCCCGCTATGACAAAGCTTGTCATCCAAGACGACGGCAGCGGCATTGCGCCTGAGGATCTCCACCATATTTTCAAGCGGTTTTACCGGAGCAGCCATTCGCTCGACAAAGAAGGCGTGGGACTGGGGCTTCCTCTCGCAAAATCCATCATAGAAGGACAGGGCGGGCTTATCTCTGTACAGAGCGCGCCGGGAAAAGGAACCGCATTTACACTTTCCTTCCTTACAAAACCGTAAGCCGGATATTCATCTGGCTGTAAGCTTTCTGTGCTACCCTTTATCCAGAGAGCATACTGAAGGTATGGATGCTTTCCGCAAAAATTCATGGAGGTACTGTGTAAATGGAAATATTAAGAGTAGAAAATCTGTGTAAAACCTATGGAGAAGGGGAATCCAGGGTAGACGCCCTGAAAAACGTATCTTTTTCCCTGGAAAAGGGGGAGTTTGCCGCCGTCATCGGAGAGTCAGGTTCCGGAAAGAGTACGCTTCTCAACTGCATCGGAGCCCTGGACGCTCCTACATCCGGAGAGATACTCATAGACGGCAGAAATCTCCTTTCTATGAAAGAGGAAGAACGTACCATATTCCGGCGGCGCAGCATCGGCTTCGTCTTTCAGTCCTTTCAGCTTGTATCCGAACTGAATGTGGAACAAAACATCATTTTCCCTCTGCTTCTTGATTACCGGAAGCCAAAATCTTCAGAAGTCTAAGAAATTCTGGAACTCCTGAATCTCGCCGACCGCAGGAAGCATCTGCCGAATCAGCTTTCCGGCGGCCAGCAGCAGCGTGTCGCCATAGGCCGCGCCCTTATCACAAAGCCAAAGCTGATTCTGGCCGACGAGCCCACGGGAAATCTGGACAGCAAAAACAGTCAGGACGTGATTTCTCTGCTTACCCGCGCCTCCCGCCGCTACCGGCAGACGATTTTGATGATCACCCACAATCGGAATCTGACCGCCTCTGCAGACCGGGTATTCCAGGTGTCGGACGGTGTACTCACAGATTTAGGAGGGAACGTCAATGAAACACTATCTTGATCTCATTCCCCTGTCCGCACGGATTCACAGCAGACAGAGCCGCATGACCCGTATCTGCATCATTCTTGCCGTTTTTCTTGTATCCGTCATGTTCGGCCTTGCCGATATGTATCTGCAGGGAGCGCTGCAAAAGGAAATGCAGGAAAGCGGCAACTGGCATTATCAGCTTTCCGGCGTTGATGCGGATACCGCTTCCCTGATCGCCGCCCGCCCTGAAGTAAAGACTTCCGGATGGCACAGCGTTCTTCCGGTGGACGCCGGATATATGCTGAACGGCCTCGACACAGCCGTCAGCGGACAGAACGAGGAGGTCTTTCGTGACCTCTATCTTTGCCGTCTGTCGGAAGGTACCTACCCGCAGACTTTTTCTGAGCTGGCTCTGTCTCCGGCGCTTGCGGAAAGCCTTTCTCTGGAACCGGGCGACACAGCCGTCCTTTCACGGCCGGACGGAAGCTCTTTGTCTTTCACTGTCACGGGGATCCTGGAGACAGGCGGACTATCCCGCCTGACTCCCGGCACGGAACAGAACATAGTCTTATCCGGAGAGGGAATGTCTTTTCTCCTGTCCGGCCAGGAACCGGCAGAACAGGCTTTTGTCCTGCGCTTTTCCCTTCTCTGCCGGATTCCCGACGTCATCGCGGATATTCAGGCAAGAAATGGAATTTCAGACGAGCAGCTTTTCGCTCATGAGAGTCTCCTGAGCATCGAAGGACAGCTTCCGGGAACCTCAATCTCTCAGATCTACCAGATCGCGCTCCTCCTCTCCCTGCTTGTCATGCTGACCTGCGTTCTGATGATTTCCAGCAGCCTGAACAGCAGCATAGCCAGAAGAACGGAATTTTTCGGCCTTCTGCGCTGTCTGGGCGCGTCCAGAAAACAGATTCTCCGCTTTGTCCGAAGGGAGGCTCTGTACTGGTGCCGCTTAGCGATGCCTGTGGGAATCCTTCTCTCGGTTCTGGCCGTCTGGGCTCTCTGCGCCGCTATGCGGGTGATCAGCCCTCAATGGTTTGCCTATATGCCCCTCTTTGGCATAAGCCTTCCCGGTATCTTCTCCGGCATTCTGCTTGGACTTGCCACCGTCCTTTTGGCCGTCCGCTCTCCTGCCAGACTGGCCGCCAAGGCTTCGCCTCTGGAAGCCGCTTCCGGAAACACACATCAGCCCGCTTCCTTCCGGCGGAACGCGGACACACGGTTCTTCCGCATTGAGACGGCTCTTGGCATCCACCACGCTGTAGCCGGCAAAAAGAATTATATCCTAATGACGGGAGCTTTCGCCGTCTGTATCTGTCTGTTTCTGGCCTTTTCCACCCTCGTAAGCTTTATGGAAAATGCCATGATGCTGAAAGCCTGGACGCCGGAACTGTCCATTGCAAGCGAAACCAACACCTGTTCCATCTCCCCGGAACTCTTTGACAGTGTTTCTGCCTCCAAAGCGGTAAAACGCGCCTATGGCCGGATGTTCGCCTATGATGTTCCGGCAGAAGCAGGAGGAATCACTTACAGCAGCAACCTGATTTCCTATGAGGAAAACCAGTTCCGCTGGGCCGAGGATTCTCTGATCGCAGGTTCTATCGAAGATGCCGCCGAAAAGCCCGGTCAGATCCTGTATGTCGCCAATACAGGAAGCGACATAGCCCTTGGCGATGCGATCATTCTCTCTGTCAGCGGAGAAACCTATACCGTAACTGTGGCAGGCATTCTCTCCGACAGCCCTCTCGCACGGGAGGAAGGAAAAGAGACCTTTCTCTGTTCGGAGGCTACCTTTACGGAGCTGACCGGAGAAACGGGATACACGATCATCGACGTACAGTTCCATGAGGGTGCTTCAGAGGCAGATGTGGCCTCCATAGAAGCTTTGTTTGACGGAGGCGTTCAGTTTTCCGACCATCTGCTCATGGTGCAGCAGCAGAGAAATCTGTACCGTGCCTTCGCCGTCCTTGTGTACGGCTTTCTCTCGATTATTACGGCCATTACCGTGTTCCACATTATGAACACCATCCATATGGGCGTCTCTGCAAAACTTCGTCCATACGGCATCATGAGAGCTGCCGGCATGAGCGGACGCCAGCTTGTCAAAATGCTTCTGGCCGAAGCAGGAACCTACGCGTTAAGCGGTATATTCTGGGGCTGCGTTTTGGGGCTTCCCCTTCACTGGATGATCTTTTCCAGCCTGATCACGAACTTTTGGGGAATTCCCTGGCGCCTCCCGGTTTTTCCTCTCGGTCTTATCGTCTGCGTCATACTGCTTACGACTGCCCTAGCCGTACGCAGTCCTGCCAAATGGCTGTGTACGATGTCAGTTGTGGATAACATTAGCACGCAATAACAAATTCAAATCTTGTAAACAGATAAAATTGTTCATCAAAAGCAAAACCTCCTGCGTTATGATAAATGCAGTTCTGCAAACCACAAATAAAATAACGCAGGAGGTCTAATAAAGGATGTACATAGTTTAGCTCACGGTCCTCAACTAAGGACAGCAGGAAGAATTGCTCTTACTTCCTTTTCAACTCCTCTATCTGTCTTTTAAGAGCTTCAATCTCTGCATCCTTTTCCTGTCTTATCTTTTGTATTTCTTTATCCTTTTGCGCTGTGACTTCCGCCGTCACTTCTGCCGTTACCTTTTCCGTTACCTTTGCCTCTATTATTCTTACCTTCTCCTCCAACTGCTCCACATAAAATTTCATCGAATTTTCATCCAAAATCCGCAGCGCATCTGACCACATTCCAAGCACCTCCTCCGGTTTACGGCGCAACATGGCTATTTCCCTGTAGATTTCTTCCAGCCAAGGATAATCCCGAATCAGCCGCTGTGCATCTTCCAGGTTTTCCGTAGTAAAAAGAGAAAGCCATGCCTGCTGATCGCTTCTTTCTCTTTCAGAATACGGAATTTTTCTGAATACGTCAAGGCTTATCAGGCAAAATTCCTGCAAGAGTTCCATATTCAGGCCTGAATCAAAAACTGTCTTCCCATAGTGACGATAGGTTTTATCAAATTGGTGAAATACGGAAGGACTTTCTTCAAACAGAACAATCACATAGACCTTCTTTATATCCGTGTAAGAAAATTTTTTGCGTTCCCCATTGGCTTTCGCCCTCATATACTGACGCATAACCAGATCCGCGGAGTAACAGGAAATGCGTTCAGCCGGAAAAGCATATCCCTGTTTCTGTATTTCCACGTTAATCAAAGAACCATCTGAAGATTCCACTAACAGATCCATAATCAGATAGCTTTCCCCGCTTATCAATCTATCCTCACTTGATAGAGCGCGAAGAACTCTCACCTCAAATCCAAGCAGACTAGATACCAAACGGGAAAGCCTGTCTCCATGAATCTCTGGATCGAACATATATTTAAAAAACGGATCATAAGTGAGGGGAAGGGATTTCTTTCCCTGACAAAAGTCTAAAAAACGCTCCTTCCAGTCGCTGCTCATCATCTGGTATCTTCTGTAGAGCTTGGGCGATTGCCTCAATCTCTCCAATGTTTCTTCTTTTGTCTGTGGATAGTTTTCCCACTCCGCAGCCCGCACAAAACCATCTGAATCATGTTCCATAGGCAATAGAATCCTTTCTTTAAATATAAGCTATCGGGAAATTTCCGGTGAAGTACCGTGAAACATGCTGAACAGCACAGGATTATATTACCATAAAAAGGATATATTTTCAAGTTCCTATTTACATCTCTATCCCCTTCCGCGCATTCAATCCCTCATCAAAGGGATGTTTGATTTTGCGAATCTCCGATACATAATCAGCCAGGGCAAGAAGCTCCGGCGCAGGATCCCGTCCGGTCAGGGCTACCTCCAGCCCTTCCGGTTTTTCCTGCAAAAACGCAAGAGCCTTCGCCTGATCGATCATTCCATGATTATACGCCGCCATAAACTCATCCATAACCAGGAGAAACGCTTGTTCCTCCGAGGCCATCTGAACCGCCCGGTCAAACAGTTCCTGGTAAGCGGCTCTGGCTTCTTCTTTCTGCTCCTCACTCATATTCCAGAAAAAGCCGAACTGTTTCTCGCAGGTGAGTACGCTCACCTGCGGCAGTTCCCTTAAAATCTTAAGCTCCGAGGATGTTCCATCTTTCAAAAACTGCGTAAGAACCACCTTTTTGCCGCTTCCGGCCGCCCTGAGAGCCAGTCCCATGACCGCTGTGGATTTCCCCTTGCCATCACCGCAGTAAATGTGTATACACGTTTTCTTCATATCTTCTCATCCTCGTATAATAAGTGTATAACCGGTAGAAATGATGGTTATGCACTTATCCTTTCTATAGATTTATAGATGATCTGAGACACCTGAGATAAACCCTTTCCATCTCATCTACATTGGTTATTAGTTTCATAGGTTATTCTGTGGTATGATATCAGCAGAGTCTGATGTCTAGAGGCACTGCTTTTCATCCTTTCAGCCCGGTCTCCGGTGCCTGCTTATGGAGCTTGCAGCCTGAATCATATGTCACATTCCGCTTACACAGATGTTTCATCCCCTGGCGTACAGCACCAGCAAAAGAGCTGCCAGGGTGCATGCTTATTACGCGAGGTTTCGGTCAGCATATGATTCCCAGGATAAACCTTTTACTTCAGGTTCCAAGAATACTTAATCGGAAAGGCGGGTGATATCATGTTAAAGATTAACCCATTATCTACGCTTTACGTCGGTATTGACGTCAGCTCAAAATCCAACTATGTTTGTGCTTTGGATTTTTACAAAAATAAATACATAAACTCTTCTTTTGCTAACAATCAGCCTGGTGCTGAGGAATTAGCTGAGAAGATACTTGAGTGTCTAAAACAACACCCTGAACTTAATACGATTGTTGCTGCTTTAGAATCTACCTCTGTTTACAGCATTCACATTGCAAATTTTCTCTCTTCCTGCGAGGAACTGATGCATTTCAAACCTTATGTTTTTGTGCTCAATCCCAAGTGCACAGCTAATTACAAAAAGTCTTATATCGGATTAGGTAAGTCTGATCCCATTGATGCCTTTGTTATTGCTGATTATGCACGTGCAGGAAATATCGAAACTGAGCCATGGCGTGGAAGCCAGTTCTTGGCTCTGAAACGCCTCACAAGGCATCGTCTGCATCTTGTTGAATGCATGACCAGAGAGAAAACCTACCTGGTCTCTAACCTGTATCTGAAGTTCAGTGAACTACAGATGTTAGAAGGTGATGACCAGCCTTTCTGCGATATTTACGGAGCAACCTCTTCCAGTGTATTGACAGAATACTTATCTCCTGAGGAGATTATTGATTCATCCGAGGAAGATCTCATAAGTTTTCTCGCAAGGAAAAGTCGCAATCGTATCAAAGACATTAGCAAGACTGCAGAATTACTCAGGAAAGCGGCCAGAGATTCTTATCGCTTAGATAAAGCTCTTTATGAACCATTAAATGTATCCATTGCCAGCTCTTTCAACTGTATTGAAACTTTTAAGAAAGAAATCAAGCTTATAGATACTGCCATCGAAAGAGAAATCAGAGGATTAAATCCTAATGCTTTTATTATTCTTCAATCCATAGATGGCATTGGCCCTGTCTTTGCAGGTGGCATTGTAGCTGAAATAGGCGACATTTCTGCTTTCCATTCATCTGATGCTCTTGCTAAGTATGCCGGGCTCATGTGGAAGTCAAACCAATCAGGTGATTTCGATGGAGAAGATACTCCAATGAGCAAAGCTGGCAACCGTTATCTCAGATACTATCTAGGCGAAGCCGCCAACAGTATGAGAAAACATAATGTTGAGTACGGAGCGTACTATCGAAAGAAGTACAACGAAGTTCCGAAACATCAACACAAAAGAGCACTCGCGCTGACTTCACGTAAATTCGTTCGTTTGGTTTATGGATTGCTGGCCGGAAACCAACTGTACTCCGGCGTATCGCTGGATACATCAAATGAATAACTGTTTTTAACCTGTGTTTTCGCATAGGTTTATTAAAGTTACCCTTTTTTTGTGAAAAACATATCGAAATCTTTTCAAAAATCATCTTGACATATCACCAGATTGCTCCTATCAAAAATCTAAACGCAAAGTTCCAGGAGCGCAGCCGCGAGCAGCAAAAGCGCCAAAGCCAGACCGACAGCCGCATACATCAGACGGTTTACCCGGCGAATATCCTCGTATTCCACGGGACGCCCCGGATCTCCGATCGTAGGCTTTCTATAAAGCTTTCCGAAATAATACGCGTCTCCCGCGAGCTGAACGCCCAGGGCGCCCGCTGCCGCCGCCTCAGTCTGGGCGGAATTGGGGCTGGCATGGTTCCTTCTGTCCCGTCTGAAGATCCGCCATGCTCCCCGGATGTCAAGTCCGGCAAACGGGCTCGCCGCCACCAAAAGGAGGCCGCTTAACCTGGAAGGAATAAAATTCAGCACGTCATCCAGCTTTGCAGAAAATCGCCCGAAATATAAATATTTATCGTTCTTGTAGCCCACCATGGAATCCAGGGTATTGACAGCTTTGTAAAAAAAGCCCAGCACCGGTCCTCCAATGGCCAGAAAGATCAGAGGCGCCACCACGCCGTCAGAGGAATTTTCCGCCACGGTTTCCACAGCCGCCTTCGCGACGCCTTCTTCCGTAAGTTCCTCTGTATCCCGCCCCACAATCATGGAGACTGCCTTCCGGGCCTTTTCCAGATCTCCCTCTCTTAAGGCGTCGTATACTTTCATGCTTTCCGCCTTCAGAGATTTGGCCGCCAGAATCTGAAAGCTCCAGAACACCTCCAGCGCGAAAGCCGCATAGACCGAGATCCGAAAAGCCAGAAAGAGAAGGAGCGCCGGAACTGCCGAAGACACGCAGATCACAAACACTGCAAAAAAAACACCTGCGATCAGCTCGCCTCTCTCGCTTTTGGGAAACACAGACCGAAACGGCTTCTCAGCCCATGCAATCAAATTGCCTATCAGGCGGATCGGATGGTACAGGAACCTGGGATCTCCGAAAGCCAGGTCAAGCAGAATCCCCAGAATCAGAGCCAATATGTGAAATTTCATACAGGCAAATCCCTCCTTTGTCCGTCTCGTCCCAGAGCGCCCGAAAGCCCTCTGCATTTTTTATCTGCCAGTGGTAAAAATCCTCCGGCGGAAAAGCATAGGCAGACAGAATGCTCATAATAGTCCCGCCATGTACGACCAGCGCCGCTCGGAAGCAAATATCCGCCCCGGAGACCTGATTTTTCGTCTCCGCCGCTCTATGCCGCATCTTCTGACTGCCGCAGCGCTCCCGGATGTCCTCCAAAACCTTCCCAAATCCTAAAAGACAGCGGCTTTCAAATTCCTCCCGGCTCTCTCCGCCCGGAAAGGGCAGCGTTCCGCCGCTGTCAATCCATGCCTGATAGGCTGCATTTCCTGAAAGCTCCCGGTAGTTCTTGTTTTCAAATTCTCCGAAATCGCATTCCCGAAGCTCCGGACAAAAAATCGGACGACAGTCCGGAAACAAGAGCCCGGCTGTCTGTACGCAGCGCTTCATAGGGCTTACATAGACGGCATCCAGGGGCTTTGTCAGTATCGTCCTCCCCATATCCGTCCGGACAAGAGCCTCCCGGCCTTCCGCGCAGAGTTCTTCGTCCGTAGTTCCAATGTAACGTCCCAGCGTATTGCCGTAAGTTTTCCCATGACGGATCAGAAAAAGCTCAACCACCTTTGATCACCGTCCCGATTCCGCAGATTACCCGATGCACCTGATCCGCTCCGGCGGCAAGATCGCAGCAGATACGTCCCGTAGCCTCCCGCCAGTTCCGGTCAAAGGCGTCCACAGGAACCACGCCGCTTCCCAGCTCATTTGCAAGGATGATAAGCTTTGGACTGCGCCGCATAAGCTCCTTCGCAAGTCCGCTCACATCTTTGCCGTCCTTCAGGCAGCGGCGCACATATTCATGAAAATGCGTGACAGCCTTTGCCTGATACAGTTCTTCGCTGCCGCAGACTACTCCATCCACAAAATCCGCATCCGTCAGGGAAAACATTTTTTTTGCGTATTCCTTTTTTCCCTGAAACGCTCCTCCAACCACCAGTATCATATCGTCTTCCTCCCAAGGCACAGTAAGTCTCTCTCGTCTACAGTCTCGCGGCTATCCAGACGCAGACCGCCATGACCAGTTCGCACATCTGCACGAAAAAGCCTGCCAGATCTCCGGTGATTCCGCCGAACTGTTTCATGGACATCCGAAAATACAGGAAAAACATAAGCCAGCCGCCTACCACAGCCGCCGTGCCAAGCTTCGGATCCAGAACACACATGGTTCCTGCCGCCAGGAACAAAAGCACATACAGGCAGAACATCACCACCCGTTCCTGAAGCGCGTCGGAAAACATGGCAAGAGTTCCCGTTGTCTTCGCGCAGGGGAAGGATGCTACCGCAAGCCCGCTCATGGCGCGTGAAAGCACAAAGCCCCCTGCAAGCACAAGAACCTGATGTCTGTCAAGCTCGCTCCATATCCCGAAAGACGTCAGGAAATAGCAGCAGGCAGCGATCACTGCAAAAGCGCCTGCATGGGAATCCTTGAGAATCTCAAGCTTTCGCTCGCGGGGCTGATAAGAAGACAGAGCATCCGCCGTATCCAAAAGGCCGTCCAGGTGAATCCCGCCTGTCACCGCCACAGGAATCAGCACGTAGACGGCTCCCCTTAGATTCTCTCCCGCCTGCAGCCAGTCGGCCGCATAGCTCCAGCCTGTCATCACTGCCCCGATGACAATGCCAATCAGAGGAAAAAAGCACATCATATAGCGCATATTTTCCTTTTCCCAGTCCGCCTTTGGCATGGGAATCTTTGAGTACATTGCAAATGCGATTTTAAAGCTGTTCCATAGCCGTTTCATACCATACTTCCTTTTTCCTTAAGCTGCAGAGGAATCCCGCATATCACCTCGGTCACCTGGTCCGCAAGAGATGCCAGTCTCCGGTTGATACGCCCCAGCCGTTCCTGATACAGCCTTGTTACTTCATCATATGTGATTCCGTCGGAAAAGACATCGTTCGTCACCACAACCAGATGAACGCTGCGCCGGATAAGCGCCTGCACACCGGCAAAGACAGCGTTTTCCGTATCCTCCCCGCTCCCCTCCGGCTCAAACATTTCATTCGCAGTCAGATTCGAGACACACTCCAGAAGCGCCACGCCCCTGCCGGGAAGCTCCTGATTTTTCAGATCCACATAACATTCGACTGTCTCAAAGCCTTTTCCTTCCCGCAGTCTGTGATGACGCTCCACGCGCCTGTGCCCTTCTTCGCCGAAGGGCTTCATTGTGGCGATATAATAAAGGGGCAGACCTTCCTTTTCAGCCAAAGCCTTGGCCGTGTTTTCCGCATATTCCGACTTGCCGCTGCCGCTGCCCCCGGTGATCAGTATCAGCATATCCACTCCCCGCATTTTTTAAGAAAATTCCAGGCTGCCTCCGGATTAGACCAGAAAAACAGATGGGGAAAGCCTGCATACAGAGTATCGCTGCCATGCACGCAGTCCCAGCTCCGCTTCCGCAAAGGCTTCTTCGCCCGCATGGAAGCCCCGCAGCTCTCACTTTCCCAATAGTGAAATTCATGTCCCCGGATCTGGCCGCCTTCCGGCAGAAGAAGCTGGGACTGTCTGGCCGTCAGCGTAATATAGCCAAATCTCGACAGCTTTCCGGTCCGGTAGGCAGCCGCGTCAAACACTCCCGCCATCGGATATGTTTTCCCATCCTCGCCCTCCAGCGATCTGTGCAGATACAAAAAGCCGCCGCACTCGGCGATACAGGGAATCCCTCCGGTCACCGCCCGGCGAATCTCCTCCCGCATGGACTGATTTTCAGACAGTCTCGCCGCATGAAGCTCCGGATAACCTCCGCTTAAGATCAAGCCCTGAATCCCTTCAGGAAGGTTTTGATCCGAAAGAGGGGAAAATGGCACAAGCTCGGCTCCCATTTGTTCCAGCATATGAAGATTATCCCGATAGGTAAAGCAGAAGGCTTCGTCCCTGGCCACTCCGATTCTGACCGTACTCGTTCCGGAAAGCTTCGGAAGCTTTGGAGTTTCAAAAGCAAGCTCCGGCGCTTCATAGGCCATGGCCATAAGCGCGTCCAGATCCACCGTCTCCTCTAAAAGCGACGCCAGCCGGTTCAGCTTTTCCTTCAGCTTTTCCACTTCGTCGGGCAGCACAAGCCCCAGATGGCGGCTTTCCAGAGCAAGCTCCTCGGTCTTTGGCACATAGCCCAGCACTCTGACCGGAATCCGCGACTCGATCTCGTCCTTCAGGTCCTGATACAGCCCAGCCGGAAGCTGGTTTAAGATCACGCCCTGAATACGCCTTGGACGCTCAAACTCCAGAAATCCTTTGATAAGCGCAAGCACGGAAATACTCATGCCCCGGCAGTTTACCACCAGCACCACCGGCGCTTCCAGAGCTGCCGCCACATCCGCAGAGCTTGCCCTCTCTGAAATTCCGCCAAGGCCATCATAATAGCCCATGACGCCTTCAATGACTGAGATCTCCGCCTCCGAAGCAATGTGTCCGAACAGATACCGTGTCGTCTTGTAATCCGTAAAAAAAGTATCCAGATTTCCTGACTCCGTACCAATCACGCGGCTGTGAAACATGGGATCAATATAATCAGGCCCACATTTAAAGGAGGCCGTCTTGTATCCCCGGTTTACAAAAGCCTGCAAAATCCCGCAGGTGATCAGCGTCTTTCCGCTGCCGCTTGCAGGAGCGGAAAGCATCACTCTTGGCAGCTTCACCTGTAAGCCTCCCCCTTTCCCGTACACGCAAAGATATAGACCGGATTCTGCCCCAGCATCATCTGGTAGGAACCCACCTTTTTCGACTTTGCCGCCTGAATCTGCGTGATCTCAACATCCGTAAAGGGCAGCTCTTTCAGGCAGGCATTTGCCTCGCCGACCGTTTCCAGCGTAATCGCGTTTATCACCAGCCGCACCTTTGGATTCTTTTCCAGTAAAAGTTCCAGAATTTCCCGCAAATTTCCTGACGATCCGCCGATAAACACATGTGTAGGCGCAGGCAGATCCTTTAATGCCTCCGGCGCCGTCCCTTCCGTCACCTGCACGTTGGGCGTGCCGAATCTGCGGCAGTTTTCCCGAATCAGAGCCGCTGCCTCCGGCTTTTTTTCGACAGCGAAGACCTGCCCTTCCGAGGCAGCCAGAGCCATCTCTATCGTGACGGAACCCGTGCCGGCGCCCACGTCCCAGGCCACCGAATCTCTGGACAGGCCAAGCTTTGCCACAGAAAGGCTGCGGACCTCGCTCTTTGTCATGGGCGCGCTGCCCCGCAGGAATTCCTCGTCCGGGATACAGGACCGTACCCCGTCATGATAGCCGGGATTTTCAATCAGCGCCACACAGAGTCCGTCAAAGGTCTTACCTTTCAGCTCCGCAGGACTTCCCTTTGTGATACGCTCGTCCGGATAGTGAAGCCTTTCCCCCACATACAGCGTAACTTCCGGCAGCCCATACTCCAAAAGCTCCTCACAAAGAAGCTTCATCGGAGCCTTTCCTCCAAGAAGCGTAAAAGTCCGCCGGTTCTCCCGGACAGCCCCGATCAGATTCTTCCTTCGTCCGTGGATGCTCGTAAGCTTTACGTCCTCCCAGGAGATTTTCAGGCGGCTGCAGAAATAGGCCACAGAGGAAACGCCCGGAATCAGCCTTGTCTCTATTTCTTCCTCCTCAAAGGCCGCCGTCAGCCTTTTGGCTCCGCTGTAGAAGCCCACGTCGCCGGACAATGCCACAGCGATCTTGCGGTACTGCGGATGCTCCTTTACAAAAGCGAGCATCTTTCCCGGATCGTAGGCGTCGCACAGAGGCTTTCCCCAGCCCCGGAAGGTATCCAGCATACGGCCGGAGCCCAGGATACAATCCGCTTCCCGGAAGGCATCCTCCGCCTCCTTCGTCATAGTTTCCGGCGTCCCCATGCCAATTCCCACAAGACTCGCCCTGCGGGCGGGCAGAGACTTCTCCCCTGCCTGCAAAAACTCTGGTTCTCCCAGAGAAAAATACTTCATCAGAAACCGGACGCCCTCCTCTATGGAAAGCCCTTCCTGCTCCGGCGGCCGTCCGATCAAAACAAGTTTGGCGCCGGCTTCCTGAGCCGCCAAAAGCTTTTCCGGAAAGCCTCCGGCACGGCCGGATTCCTTTGTCACCAGATAGGAGGCCCCAATCTGGCGCAGCATCGCGAGATTCAATTCCCTGGAAAACGGTCCCTGCATACAGATCAGATGCTGACCCGTAAAGCCGAGTTCCGTACACTGGCGTACCACCTCCGGCGTGGACAGTACCCTTGCATAAACCCTTTCCTGGTATCCCGGAAGCTTCGTAAACTTGGAAAGCTCCTTGCTGCCTGTCGTCGTGAGAATCCTGCCTGTCGTTCCGGACAGCCAGTCTACCGCTTCCTCCACGCTGTCCATGACAACCAGATCACCCCGATCAGCCTCCCGCTCTTGTACAGAAACCGAAGGACGGATCAGACGCAGATAGCGGCAGCCCGTCTTTTCACAGGCCGCATGAATATTCTCAGAAGCCACGGACGCGTATGGATGCGTCACATCCAGAACGAGCGGCCTTCCCTCTTTCTCAAAAAGCTCCTGCATCTCCTCCGTGGAAAGCCTTCCCTGGCGCACTTCAAGCCCTGTCTGCGGCTCAAGGAGCTGCCGTCCGTATTCAGTCGCCACACTGACCAGGGTATCCACTCCTTCTGACGCCAGCCACTCACTGAGAAGCCTTCCTTCTATTGTCCCTGCAAAAACAACTGCCTGCTTCATTTTTCTACCTTCCGCTTTCTATTCTGATAATCCGTCCAACAGCCGCCTATGAACTGACACTTCCAATTCTCATGTAAAATATACTTTATACTCCTGCAAGGCCACTGCGACTGTCACGCCGCCTTCCGCAACCTTTCCCTGCAAAAGCTTTTTTCTGCCTGCTGCCTTCAATGCGCTTCGCTCACAGACATTTCCCACTCCCACGGTCTGCTTTACAAATTCCGACTCCGTAAACTTTTCTTCCCCTTCCACCTGAGAAAGCTCCTCCGCCGTATAAGTCACAAGAGGAAGCTGCCACTTCCTGCAGAACTCCAAAAGCCCCGGCTCCTTTTTCTTTAAATCTATGGAGGCCACTTTTCCTATGCTGTGCAGGGAAAGCTGATTTTCCTGAAACACCTTTCTCACAAGCCCTTCGATCCGCTCCGCAGGCGTTCCCTTTTTACAGCCGATCCCAAGCGCCGCGATCCGCGGCACCAGATGAAGGGTTCTGGGAAAGGGATCATAGGTCTCATCCAGCGAAATACTGATGCCAATCCCGTCCCGCTTCTGACAGGACAATTCCGGAGGAATGGGGCCGCAAAGCTCAAAATCACTATACAGGCCAATGGCGCGCTGTTCCAGCACATCTGCCGCGATCTCCTTCGCCAGCTTCAGGCTGTCCAGATACAGATTTCCCCTGCGGGCAAAATCATCGACGGAGAAGCGGCCTCCCGCGTCTGTAGCCGTCGTGATCACCGGCACCGCCCCGCACAGCAGAGCAATCTCCCGTGTCAGTTCATTGGCTCCGCCCAGATGTCCGGACAGCAAAGAGATCACAAAATGTCCCTGCTCATCCATGCAAAGCACGGCCGGATCCGAAGCTTTGCTCTGTACAAAGGGCGCGATGGCGCGTACTGCGATGCCTGCCGCTCCCACGAAGATAAGTCCGTCGCATTCCCGGAATTCTTTTTCCGTCCAATTCCGAAGGCTTTCCTGCACCGGATGGACGCCCCAGGCTTCCGCTTCCTTTCCTTTTCCAAAAGCCTCGCAGTCAGCTCCCCGTTCCCGCATCGCTTCCGAAATGCGTACCGCATACCGGCTGCCCGCTCTGGTAAAAGCAATCACCGCATACTTCAAATGTCCGCGCTCCTTTCCGTCCTATCCCAGCTCCCTGCCTAGCTGTTCCAGCAGTCTGTCCGCACCTTTACTTTTCCCCAGGGTTCCCTTCGTCTGGGAAAAGACAAGGATTCCCCTTTCCAGGCTGTGCCCGCTTCTGTGATCCACGTAAAACTCCATGCGTTCCACCAGACGTTCCATAACGCCCGGAAGAAGTCCCTGCCTGTCCAGAATTTCCAACGCCTCATCCGTCGTAACGCAGTTCATCAAAGCCTCCGCCGTTCTGCGATCCGCTCCCAGAACCGCCGCGTGAGCCGTCAAAATCTCCATGCGGCTGTCCGCATTGCGTGAGTGGGTATTCATAATACCACCGGCCAGCTTGACCAGCTTTCCAATATGACCGGCCAGCAGGATTCCCCTGGCCCCGAATTCCACAGCCGCATCAATGGCGTCGCCCAGAAAATTGCTGTATTTCACTGAATTTTTCAGCAATTCCGGGTGATAGGCATTCAGATAATCCAGCCCATAATTGCCAGGCACAAGCACCAGATACCTGCGTCCCTGGGCGAGCTGCATCCGTATATCCACCCGGATGGTCTGAATCAGAGCCTCCTCGCTCATGGGCTCCACGATACCGCTGGTCCCCAGAACCGAAATGCCGCCCACGATACCGAGCCGGGGATTAAAGGTTTTCGCTGCCAGTTCCTCGCCGCCCGGAATCGAGATCGTCACAGCCATACCGCCGTCCCAGCCCAGTTGCCTGCAGATCTTCTCTACGCCCTCCCGGATCATCTGCCGCGGGACTTTATTGATAGCCGCCGCTCCCACAGGCTGTTCCAGTCCGGCGCGCGTCACGCGTCCAACGCCCTCGCCGCCGTCAATCCGCACGCCCGGCTCCTCCGTCTTTCGTACAGAGGCATAGATTTTCAGCCCATCCGTCACATCCGGATCGTCCCCCGCGTCCTTGCGGATCGCACAGGACGCAGCCTCCGGCCCTATCTTCGAATCCAGCACCTCAAGGCTTAACTCAATCCCCTTCGGCGTCATAAGCTTCACCTCAGAAACCAGCGTTCCGCCAAGCAGCATCCAGGCTGCGGCCTTAGCGGCCGCAGCCGCGCAGGAACCAGTCGTGTAGCCCATACGAAGCCTTTTATGATTTTTATAAACGTACTGATCCAGCATCCAGATCCCCCTTTACTTCCCGTCCTCCGCCCGCAATCTCCGCAGAGCTTTTTGTCATCCATGTGTACGGCCTCTTTGTGGCAGACGTATGCTCCGGGGCGGACAGGGAAGCTGTCCGTCACGGACATATGGATGCACACGAAGGGACGGACACAGGATACAAAAAGCTTACACCTGATGGGTATATTCCTCCACATTTCCTTCCGCAAAGCTGGGAAGGCCATGATAGAGGGCGAGCGCATATTTGTAGAGACTGTAAGCGGTCACGGCGCCTGTTCCTTCGCCCAGGTGCATTCCTGCGTGAATGGGCACTTCCATGCCAAGCGCTTCCAGCATCATCTTTCCGGCAGGCTCGGCGGAGCAGTGGGTCGCCACCAGATACGGCCTGCAGGCCGGGGCCAGCTTTACCGCGCAGTAAGCCGCTACCGAAGAAATAAAGCCGTCAATCAGAACCGGCACGCCTACAATCGCGCCGCCGAGATAGCAGCCAAGCATTCCTGCGATGTCCAGACTGCCGACCTTGGAAAGAACGTCCAGAATGTCATCCTTATCCGGCTTATTCACGGCTATCGCCTGGCGGATTACCTCAATCTTATGTTCCAGTCCGGCAGTCGAAAGCCCTGCTCCCCGTCCGGTCACCTCCGCCGGATCTCTGGAAAGGAGAACGGAAGCCATGGCGGAGCTGGGCGTTGTGTTGCCGATTCCCATCTCTCCGGTGATAATCATACGATACCCCTGTCCGTACAGCTCCTTCACGGTCTCGATTCCGGTCTGAATCGCCCGCTTGGCCTCCTCCCGGCTCATGGCCGGTTCCTTTGCAATGTTTCCGGTTCCATAGCGGACCGCCCGGTTCCAGATCCGGGGATGCTTCCCGTCCGTCAGCATTCCGATATTTACGGGAATCACCTCGATTCCCTCCTGGCGGGCCAGAATGCAGACGGAAGAAATCCGCTCTCCCATATTTTCAAGGACCTGAGCCGTGACCTCGCTGCCCGTCTGGCTTACGCCCTCAGCCACCACGCCGTTGTCCGCTCCCATAATAACTACGACCGGATTCGGATCCTCTACCTTTTCCGTTCCGTAGATTCCAGCAAGCTGTACAACCATCTCCTCCAGCATTCCCATACCGCGTAAGGGTTTGCAAAGGGAGTCCCAATACTTCCAGGCCGCTTCCTCCGCCTCCTTGTTATAGGGCTTTATCTGTGCGATATATTCCTCCAGTTTCACCTTTGCCGCCATCCTTTCTTTTATCCTTTTCTGTACCCCTAATTGACAAGGGTAACTGCTCCGCACCTTCACAGTTGCGATTTGCAGCCCTGCGAAAATCAGCTTCGCCAATGGGGACTGCTCACGCCGGCGCTACCTTCCGCCCTGATACAGCATCGCATTGCAGATAGCCGCCGCGATATTGCTGCCTCCCTTTCGTCCGCGGGGAACAATATAGGGTACGCCTGCCGTCATAATCAGCTCTTTGGCTTCCACCACGTTCACGAAGCCCACAGGAGCTCCGATGATCAGCGCCGGACGTATCCGTTCTTCCTGAATCAGCTCATAGAGGCGAATTAAAGCCGTCGGCGCGTTTCCTACCGCGATAATCAACGGTCCTTTAAGCTCCGCTGCCTTTTCCATGCAGACTGCGGCACGGGTGCAGCCGCGCTCACGCGCTTCCTCTGCCACATCCGGCCTGTTCATAAAGCAATAGACCGTGCCGCCGCACTCAGTCATACGCTTTTTATTAATTCCGGAAGCCGCCATATTCGTGTCCGTCACGATGGAAGCGCCGGCATTCAGGGCGTCGATGCCTTTTTGCACCGCCCCCTCGGAAAAACAGAGATTATCCGCGTAATCAAAGTCCGCCGACGTGTGAATACAGCGCTTGACCACGGAAAATTCCGGCTCCGGCCAGGTTCTTCCGCCCAGTTCCTTTGCAATGATCTCCATGCTCCGTTTTTCGATTTCCATGGGTTTTACGATTTCAATCTTCTCTAACATCTTATCCCTGCCTCTAATATCTCATAGATCCTGTTCATATCCAACGAGTTCCTTACCAGATCCGCCAGCTTATCGTACTCCTGTCTCTTATGCTCCTCCGGATCAAAATGCCAGTTCTTCGGATCCAGCCCCTTTCGTCTCATCAGACGGCTGACGGTCATGGCTGCCAGATCTCCATAATCGAAAATGCCGTGAAGATAGGTGCCGAATACCGTCCCCTCCGGATTGGAAAGTCCGTCAAGACGGCCGTCCTCCAGATAAACCGTCTCCCTGCAGTCCCCGGTCTTTTCGGTCCTTCCCATATGAATCTCATAGCCCTGAACCTTGCATCCGGAAAACTCTCCCCAGACAGTATCGTCTGCAATACGCCCTACTGTTTGAGTCCTTGTCTTTGCCTCCGAAAATACGGTCCTTGTGTGGAGAAGCCCCATACCGCGCATGGTCCCTCCATGCTCCACGCCCTCCGGATCTTCCAGGATTTCGCCAAGCATCTGATAGCCGCCGCAGATTCCCACCACAGGAATCTGCTGCTCAGAACAGCGCAGGATGGCTGTCTCCATACCGGATTCCCTGAGCCATGCCAGATCGTCCATGGTGTTTTTGGTGCCGGGCAGGAAAATCAGATCCGGAGTTCCAAGTTCCTCCGTATTGCCCACATACCGCAGCGATACGCCGTCCATGCGCTCAAACACATTGAAATCCGTAAAATTGGAAATATGGGGCAGACGGATAACCGCCAGATCCATGCCTCCCTTTTTCGCCGTATGCGTCAGGCGATCGGAAAGGCTGTCTTCATCGTCAATGTCCAGCGGCGTCATGGGAACGACGCCAACCACTGGAATCCCGGTCTTTTCCTCAATCATCTGAAGACCAGGCTTCAGGATTTCCACATCTCCCCGGAATTTATTGATCACCAGCCCTTTGATCATGGCCTGCTCCTCCTCCGTGAGAAGCTTCACCGTGCCGTACAGAGAAGCGAATACGCCGCCTCTGTCGATGTCGCCGCAGAGCAGCACAGGCGCCTTCGCAATCCGGGCCATTCCCATATTGACGATGTCATTCTCCTTCAGGTTGATCTCCGCAGGGCTTCCCGCCCCTTCAATGACAATGACGTCGTATTCCTGGGACAGCTTATCGAAAGCCTTTTCGATCGCAGGAATGAACTGCTTTTTCTTTGCGTAGTAATCCATGGCTTTCATATTGCCGAGGACCTCGCCGTTTACGATGACCTGACTTCCCACATTGCTGGTAGGCTTCAAAAGAATCGGATTCATCTCCACCGTCGGCTCGATTCCGGCAGCCTCCGCCTGCATGGCCTGAGCGCGGCCGATCTCCAGTCCATCCTTCGTGATATAGGAATTGAGGGCCATATTCTGGGATTTAAAAGGAGCCGCCCGGTATCCGTCCTGCCAAAATACACGGCAAAGCCCCGCCACCAGAAAGCTTTTTCCCGCATTGGACATGGTCCCCTGCACCATGATAACCCTGGCCTTTTTTTTCTTTTCACTCATGTTTCACGCACACCTTTCCAAGCGCCTCCAAAAGTCTCTCATTTTCCTTTCTGGTACGGACCGCCGTCCGGTACCAGTCCTGCCCCATTCCCCGGTAATTTCCGCAGGAGCGGAGCAAAATTCCTTCCCCAAGAAGCCTCTGCGCCAGCGAGGCGTCCCCCGCCGCGCGAAAGCACAGATAATTGGCCTTTCCGTCCAGAACCCGCAGGCCCAGCCCTTCCAGAGCCTTTTTTAAAAACGCACGCTCCGCCTCCACGAGCGAAATCGTATCTTTCTGAAAGCCCTCTGCCTTGAGCGCCGCGATTCCCGCTGCCTGAGCCGGCTCCGACACCGCCCAGGGCTGCCCGGCTTTCTGCATCCTCCTAAGAAGCTCCCGGTCTGACGAAAGCACATAGCCAAGCCGCAGTCCCGGAATCGCGTAAAGCTTTGTAAAAGACTTCAGAATCAGCAGATTCGGATATTCCTCCAAAAACTCCTCAGCTGAATACGCCTGACTGTCCCGCACAAAATCCAGAAAGCACTCATCCAGACATACCCGGATGCCAAGCTCTTTCGCTCTTAAAAGAAGCTCCCGCACCAGCCTTTTTTCCGTCAAAAGCCCTGTGGGATTGTTTGGATTACAGAGAAAGACCAGATCAAGCTCCGATTCCAGCCTGGAGAGAAAGTCTTCCGTCACAGCAAACTCCGCGCCCAGCTCATGAAACAGAATCTCCGTCCCTGTCTGCGCCAGGGCTTCCTCATACTCGGCGAAAGCCGGCGCCGTCACAAGAGCCTTTTTCGGACGCAGGGCGTATACCAATCGGTATATCAAATCTGCGCCCCCGTTCCCGCACAGAATGTACTCCTCCTTCCAGCCTGTATGGTCCGCCAGAGCCGCTCTTAGCCTTCTGCAGAAGGGATCCGGGTAAGCCAGCGAGGCATCCAGACTTTCCACAACGGCTTCCCGGACGCCGGGAGGCATCCCAAGAGGATTGATGTTCGCAGAAAAATCCAAAAGCTCCGAGGGCTTCCGTCCAATCTTCCTGGCCATCCCTTCCAGATCGCCGCCGTGAAGAAAGCCCTCCTCGTTGTTATATCCTTCCATATTTCCGGTCCTTCCTCAGTACGTCCCGTATTCCCTCCGCCGTATAGACAACCGCGCTGGCATAGACGGGAATCCCGGCCTTCGCGGCAGCCTTTTCCGTCACCGGTCCGATGCAGACAGCCTTTGCCGGAAGCTTTTCCGGCTCAGGAACAAACGCGGCAAAAGCCTTCACCGCCGAAGCGCTGGCAAAGGTCACATAATCCACATCCGCCAGCAGGCGGTTCAATTCTTCCGCCTTGCGCTCATCCCGCACCGTTTCATAGAGAGGCGCGTCCGTACAGGGAATGCCTGCCTCCCCCAGAGCCTCAGGAAGCTTCTGCGAAGCTTCCCTGGCACGCAGAAGAAGCACCCGGTCTGAAGGCGTCAGCTCTGGAATCCATTCCCTTGCCATATCCTCGCTGGAATACCGGGACGGCACAAAATCCGCATAGATGCCGGCATTCTCCAAAGCCATCTTCGTTCCCTCTCCGATCACAGCAAAGCGAAGCCCGGAAAGCTTCCGAATATCCTTTCTCTCCTTCTTCAGCGCCTTCAAAAACAACTCCACACCGTTGCTGCTGGTAAAGACCAGCCAGGTATAAGAAGAAAGCTCCTCCATGGCCTGAAGAAACACAGGCTCCTCAAGTTCCCTGGTATCGATCAGGCTGAAGGGAATCACTTCTGCCCCATCCTCCTCCAGCACACGCTTCTGCTTCTCACACATGGACGGCGTGCCTGTGAGCAGCACCCGCACGCCGGACAAAGCTCCCTTTCCCCGCCAGGAAAGCTGCTCTCCCAGAGCTGCCACGCCGCCTATCAGGGTAATCGCCGGCGTCTGAATGCCCGCCTCCTTCGCCCTGTCCGCGATATTTTGAAGCGTTCCGAATACCGTTCTCTGACGGGCTGTGGTTCCTTCCTGAATCACCGCCGCGGGCGTCTTCGGATCTTTTCCGTTTTTCATAAGCTCTGAAGCAATGCGGGGCAGTCCCCGAAGTCCCATCAGGAACACCAGAGTTCCCTCCTCGCGGGCAAGGGTAGCGTAATCGAGGACTGTTCCCTCTTTCGACGCGCTCTCATGACCTGTGATCACATGAAAGGAGGAAGCGTAATCCCTGTGCGTCACGGGAATGCCCGCATAGGCCGGAGCCGCGTAGGAGGACGATACCCCCGGAATGATCTCAAACTCCACGCCAGCCTTTAAAAGCTCCTGGGCTTCTTCGCCGCCCCGTCCGAAGATAAAGGGATCGCCTCCCTTTACACGGGCCACGTTCTTTCCTTCCAGGGCCTTTTCCACCAGCAAAGCATTCGTCTCCTCCTGGCGAAGATGATGCCTGTCTGCCCGCTTTCCCGCATAGATAAGCTCCGCGTCCCGCCTCGCTTCGTTTAAGACGGCGGCGGAAGCCAGATTGTCATAGACGAGAACGTCCGCCGCACGGACAGCCGCAAGGGCCTTCTCCGTCAAAAGCCCCATATCCCCTGGGCCTGCGCCCAGAAGCCAGACCTTTCCCCGTTTCACTTTCCGGGCCAGGGTTTCCCCAAGCCGTCTGGCCGCCGCAGGTTCATCGCTTTCTTCCGCCCGGCGAAGTTTCGTTCCCTCCGGCGCGTAGAGGACCTTCATATGAAGCCTTCCTTCTTCCAGTCTGCACAGACCGGCGGCCGGAGCATTGCAGCTTCCGCCGATGGCCTTCAGAAAACTTCTCTCTGCTTCCAGCTCAAGAGCCGCCTCCGGGCAATGGATGGCCGAAAGGATCTCCGTCAGGCGGCCTTCCTTAGCCTCCACCGCCAGAATTCCCTGTCCGGCGGCCGGAAGAAATTCCTCCGGATCCAGGTATTCCAGGCAGATTCCTTCTTCCTCTGTGATTCCCAGGCGCTCAAGGCCTGCGGCAGCCAGAAGAATCGCGTCATACCCGCCCTCTTTAAGCTTCCGTATCCTGGTCTGTACATTGCCGCGCAGGAGCTTTATCTGCACCATGGGATTGAGTTCCTTTATCTGAAGTTCCCGGCGCAGGGAGCTGGTTCCCACAATGCTGCCCGGCGCCAGATCTGCCGCACGGACGCCGCTTCTGGTCACCAGCACATCCCGGACATCCGCCCTGGGAAGTACCGCCCCGATATACAGGCCCTCCGGAAATTCCATCGGCATATCCTTGGCGCTGTGTACGGCCAGATCAATTTTCTCCTCCAGGAGCGCCTCCTCAAGCTCTCTGGTAAAGACTCCCTTCCCGCCAAAGGAAGTCAGGGAACGGTCCAGAAGCTCGTCTCCCTTTGTGGACATTTCCACGATCTCCACCTCGACTTCGGGAAATGCCGCTTCTATCCGCAGCCGCACCAGATCCGTCTGAATCAGGGCCAACCTGCTTTTTCTGGTTCCTATCCGAATTTTCATCTTTCCTCCCTCATCCCAGGCGATAGCCTCTCGGCGTGATCATGCGCCCTCCGCTTACATAGGTCTGCGAATTTCCGATCAGTACGACGCTGAACATATCGATTTCCTCATCCTTTAACTTTTCCAGCGTCGTGATCCGGCTGCTCTCGCCCTTGCGTCCTGCATGGCGCACGATGCCTGCCGGCGTATCCTTATCTCTGTATTTCATCAGGATGTCGGCTGCCTGCTCCACATAACCCGTCCGCTTCTTACTCTTTGGATTGTAAAGGCAGACGATCAGATCTCCCTGTCCCGCGCAGTCAATCCGCTTCATAATCAGATCAAGCGGCGTCATCAGATCGCTCAGACTGATCACCGCGAAATCATGCATCAGAGGGGCGCCCAGGACAGACGCTGCCGCGCTGGCCGCCGTCACTCCCGGAACCGTCTCAATCTCTATATCCGCGTTCATTTCCTCAGCCACCTGGTAGATGATGCCGGCCATGCCGTATATGCCGCTGTCGCCGGAGCTTACCATCGCCACCGTCTGATCCTTCATGGCCTCCTCCACCGCCATGCGGCAGCGTTTCACCTCCTGCATCATCGGAGTCGCCAGATACTTTTTGTCCGGGAAGAACTCCTTCAGCATTTCCACATAAGTCGTATATCCTGTGACAATATCCGCCTTCTCGATCACGTCGATACATTTGGCGGTCATATGCTCATAGCCGCCTGGGCCAAAGCCCACTACGTATAATTTTCCCATTTTTTCTCCTTTTGTTCCGCCCGCTTCGTCTGAAGCGATTCCGATGACATCCACTACAGGTTTCTTCCTCTAAGGCCGGATACAGCGGAAAAATGCCCGCAGCTCCTCAGGGGCCGCGTTTTCCCGAATCCGGTAAAACAGCTTGTCTATGGCTCTGTCCAGCCCTTTGCGTTCGGCCTCCTCCTCAAGCCATGCCTTTGTCTCCTGAATCTGAGGCACGGCCTGCTGGAAAATCATCCAGCGCATAAAGTCTTCCTCATACTCGTCCAGGATCTCTCCGGCCTGACGGACCGCCTGCTTTTTTGCCTGGTTGTTGGCTCTTGCAAGCTCCTCAAAATCATCCATATTGTAAAAGAAGGTCCTGGGGAGTCCGGCGATGCTCTCCTCAATGTCCACGGGAACCGCCAGATCCACAAAGACTCTTGGCTTGTCTGTTTTCAGTCTCTCCTTTACCTTCGCGCAGGTCAGGGTATAGTGGGGACTTGCTGTAGCGCTGATTACCACGTCCATATCATCCAGATATTCATACCTGTCCTTGTAGTCAATCAGCGTATTGGATTCACTCTTGATATGGGCGTCGTGAGTCAGGGTTACATTCCGAATCGTGCTGTAGATGTGAAGCCCTTTCATGCTGTAAAGATTCTTCAGCACAATCCCCCCGATCTGGCCCGTGCCGCCGATAACCATCACGCGCTTCCCCTCAAGGCCGCCAAGGGCCTCGTCCGCCGCCTTGACCGCCAGCGTAGCGGTAGAGACTGCCGTCTTTGAGAGATCCGTCTCTGTCTTGATTTTTTTGGAACAGGTGATGGCATAACGGAACAGCGTATTCAGATACTTTCCGGCAGTTCCCGCCTCCTGGGCCTGCTCCTGCGCTTTCTTCACCTGGCCAAGAATCTGATCCTCTCCGACCACCATGGAATCCAGCCCCGCCGCCACGGAAAACAGATGACAGACCGCCTTTTCCTCCTGATAAAAACGCAGATAATCCGCCACGTTCGGATCCCCTGAGGCTCCGGCCTCCCGCAGAATAAGCTGCTGCTGAAGGGTAAACAGATTCTTTCTCTGATTCTCCTGATCCGAATAATAAGTATAGACCTCTGTCCGGTTGCAGGTGGATATGACTACGCATTCCGCCGCTCCGCCCTCTGAGATCAGCGCGCGCATCAGTTCCTGCTGCTGCTCTCCCGTAAAGGCAAAAAGCTCCCGGATCTCCAGGGGCGCCGTTTTATGACTGATGCTGACAAGCCGGATGCTCATGCCTTTTCTACTCCCTTTCTGAACTCATGTGTGAAAGTCTTATCATAAAGCTTCGACAGCTCATACTCATCACCCAGAAAATCTCCGACTACGGTCAGGGCCGTCTTTCGGATCCCGGCCTCCCGTACCTTCTCCGCGATGTCCCGAAGTGTACCGCGTACAATCTTCTGATCCTCCCAGGTAGCCTTATACACCACAGCCACCGGCGTATCCGGACGGTATTCCTTTCGCAGAGTTTCCGCCAGCTCCTCGATCATGCCGATGCTCAGGAAAATGATCATAGTCGCATGATGCTTCGCCAAATCTGCAAGCTTCTCTCCCTCCGGCATAGGCGTGCGGCCCTCCATCCTCGTAAGGATCACGGTCTGGCTGACGCCCGGAAGGGTATATTCTTTTTTGAGAACGGCTGCCGTCGCAAGAAAAGAGCTGACGCCCGGAATCACCTCATACTCGATTCCCATACGCTCCAGAGCATCCATCTGCTCCCTGTGGGCGCCAAATACCGCCGGATCTCCCGTGTGTACCCGGACTGTTTTCAGCCCCTTGCTTTCCGCATCTTTCATAACGTCCAGCACTTCTTCCAGCGTCATGCCCGCGCTGTTGTAGATAACTGCGTCCGGCTTTGCGTCCGCCAGAACCTGTGGGTTCACCAGAGAACCCGCATAAATGATTACATCCGCGCTGTCAATCAGTTTCTTTCCTTTAATCGTCAAAAGCTCCGGATCTCCCGGTCCTGCTCCAATAAACGATACCATACTTCCGACTCCTCTCTTTCCGCTCTGCGGAAATTCACTTTCCCTTTTTCTTGATCAATACGGTTGTAAAATAGCTGTACTCCCGTTCCGGATTAAGAGGTCCGATATATTCATCCTCCATCCCTACACAACTCAAAACACACGCGCATTCCCTGGGACATTCATATTTGTCAAGCAGTTCTCCGATGCGTCCGATGCTGCCGCCGGCCTTCATCACCACTACATTGTCAAAATCCGCGATCGCCCTTTCCAGAGCTTCGCTCTCCCGCACGGAAGGCACGATTACCAGCGACTCATTTCCCTCCATGAGCGGCAGTCCCGCCGCCGAAGCTCCGCTGCAGAAAGAAGGAATGCCCGGAATCAGCTCCGTCTCATAGCCGCGCTCCGCCACATATTGGTTCACATACATATAGGTACTGTAGACCGCTACGTCGCCGAGAGTGATCATCGCCACGTTCCTTCCCTGGTCCAAAAGCTTTGCAAGCTGGTCCGCGGCGGCCTCCCGGCAGCGCCTGCGCTCTCCTTCATCCCTCGCCATGCGGAACACCACTTCCAGAATTTCTTTTCCTTCCAGTTCCGTAACCGGGCGGATAATCTCCAGCGCCGTGCTTTTCTCTCCCTTTTCTTTTACCGGAACCGCGATCACATCCGCCGCGTCCAGAATCCTCTTTGCTTTCAGCGTAAGAAGTTCCGGATCTCCCGGTCCCACGCCGATTCCATACAATTTCCCTTTCATTTTTCCATTCTCCCTTTATCTTCCGGCATCTTTTGTCAAGTCCCGGATGACTTCGCTGGCTATCAGAAGTCCGGCCACCGACGGCACAAAGGCCGTGGAGCCCGGAGCTGAAGTTTCTTCCAAAGGCCGGATCGGCTTCTCCTTGGAATATACCACCTTCAAATGCTCAATACCTCTCTTTTTCAGCTCACGCCGCATAACACGGGCCAGCGGACAGACGGATGTCTCATATATATCCGCAGTCTCAAACAGAAAAGGATTCAGCTTATTTCCGGCTCCCATGCTGCTGATGATCGGAACCCCCGCCTCCTTGGACAGCTCCGCCAGCAAAAGTTTGGCGGTCACGGTATCCACAGCATCCACCACATAGGTATATTCGGAAAAATCAAACTGTTCCTTCGTATCCGGCAGGAAAAAACACTCGTGAGTGTATACCTTTGCCTCCGGATTGATGTCCAGGATCCGCTCCCGCATTACCTCTGTCTTATATCTCCCGATAGTCTTATGAGTTGCGATAATCTGGCGGTTCAGATTCGACAGGCATACCCTGTCCTTATCCGTCAAATCAAAGGCTCCCACGCCGCTCCTGGCCAGCGCCTCCACCACATAGCCGCCTACGCCGCCGATGCCAAAGACCGCCACTCTCGATCGCTTCAGAATTTCCATCGCTTCTTTTCCCAGAAGAAGCTCCGTCCTTGAAAATTGTTCTGACATACTCGTTCCTTCCCTGTCCTCTGCCTGTCGGATGTCCGCCTGTACAGGTACGGCATAAAAAGAGGGAGCTGTACAAGACAGATCCCTCCCTACAATCATCCTTGGAACCGCTTTTCTCGGAAGCCTGTCCAGACAGAGCAAAAGAGCAGGTTTCCTGGCTCGCAGCTTCCGGCGATGTCGCTTCTCATACCGACGCCTTCCTTCCATCCGCCTTCTCACGCACTTCACGCAATGGCCTCCCGGACAGAATCTCCTGCTTACAGTGACCGGATCGCTCAGGTTTTTCACCTGATTCCCTTTTTCGCGCCCTGCGGCGCGCACTCTCCCGCTTTCCTTATTATCCTGATTTCGCCCTATAGTTTAGCACATAGACGGGTATTCGTCAAATATTCCTTGTAAACTTAAGGGTAAGCGTCCCACACCTTATCAAGCGCCTCGATGGTCCTGCAGTAGCGTTCGTATTTCCTGTCATAGACTGCCGCCTTCGCCGGATCAGGAAAGACCGGAGGTTTCACCCGGCACATCCGCTTCACGGCCTCCTCCACATTCGCGGAACCGCCGCAGGCCGCCGCACAGATCACGGCACAGCCGGCGGCGCCCGTCTCCCGAACGTCGACGCATTCCACTGGAAGCTTCATCACATCCGCGAACATCTGCGTCCACACGGCGGAGCGGGCCGCCCCTCCCGCCAGCCGGATGGACCTGGGCGCATCCTTTCTGGTCTTCAGAAGCTTTTCCAGATGATAGCGGTGCGAGAAGGTTACCCCCTCATAAACACTCCGCAGCAGGTGCTTCCTGGTATGATAGTTACTGATTCCCACAAAGCTGCCGCCGGCCTTTGGATGCACGTTGCTTCCCATTAAAAAGGGCAGATAAACAGGACAGGGTTCTTCCGCAGGAATCTCCTCCACCCAGGCGTTCAGCAATTCATAGATGCTTTTCCCTGTCTTACTGCATTCCTCACGCAGCTCCGGCAGCAGTGTCTTCACAAACCACTCGTTGTTGCCCGCCGACGTGGGACTGCACTCCTCCACCAGATAATAACCTGGCAGACAGTAAAAAGAATTCATCATGACGCTTCCGTCCAGCACTGGTTCTCTGGCAATATACTCATTGATGCTCCAGGTCCCTGCAATCATGCACAGATGCTCCTCATCGGTGATTCCCACAGCCAGCGCGCAGGCGTCAATATCAAAGGCTCCTCCGGCCACGGGGGTTCCCTCTTTCAGCCCGGTCCTTTCTGCTGCCTCCCTGGTGACATGGCCGCAGACATCCGTCGAAAGCCTGAGCGGCGGCAGCTTGTCCCTGCATTCGGAAAGGCCGAACAGCGCCAAAAGCTCCTCGTCATACTCCCCCGTATGAAGATTGACCAGATTGCAGCCGGAATAATCCGTACGCTCTCCATAGGCCTCTCCGGTCAGCCGGAACCTGACATAATCCTTGCAGGCAAAGATCCAGCGGGTTCTTTCCAGTGTCTCCGGCTCATGATCCTTCAGCCAGGCAAGCAGAGAGACTGGCTGGCTGCTCAGGATATGCTGACAGGAGCGCGCAAACACCTTTTCTTCCGTTCCGTCCTGCTTCCATTTCTGCGGATAGCTCAAGGCACGGTTATCTGTAGAAATAATTCCGTTCCGGACAGGTTTTCCGTCCTTTCCCCAAAGATACAGCCCTTTGCCGTGTCCGCAGACTGCCACGCAGGCAATCTCCTTCCCGGAGACTCCCGCCTTTTCAAGCGCCTCGCGGATCACCCGGCAGTTGGCTTCCCACATTTCCTCCATATCACGTTCCGTAAATCCAGGCTCAGGAACCAGCATGACCGTATCCGTTCCGGCGCAGGCAAGCTCCCGTCCGTTTTCATCAAAGACAGCCGCTTTGGTAGCCGTCCCTCCGTTATCGATTCCGAGATAATACAACATAGAATCTCTCCTTACTCTGTAATTGGCCGTAAAATATCTTTATTATTATATTTTACAGGCCCCTCCAATACCAATGCAATAGGGAATTGGAGAGGCCTGTCAGCTTATGATATACAGAGCATTCAACGGCTTCAAAAAGTGCGGCTGCGCGCATATCATTCTGACCTTGGGCGGCGATGGCTGTCTTTTGCTTTCCTGGAGGAGATGAACGCTTTGTATCCGGAGATGTTTTCTCTGCTGAAGGCATAGTGTCAGTATACAAAGTATACTTTTTTTATTGGTGGTTCCGCCTATCCTTCTGCAAAATAGAAGCTTAAGCCATTCCATTTCCAGTGGACTACGGATACTATCGGGGATTTTCGGCTTTCTATCCGTAGACTAAGGCCCATTTCTACGGATGCAACACGCGATTTCCGGCTTTTTTATCCGTAGACTAAGGCCTATTTCTACGGATGCTATCGGGGATTTCCGGCTTTTTATCCGTAGGCTGGTGTCGATTTCTACGGATACAATCTGGGATTTTCGGTTTTCTATCCGTAGGCTGGTGTCGATTTCTACGGATGCAACACGCGATTTCCGGCTTTTTTATCCGTAGACTAAAGCTCATTTCTACGGATACTATCCGCGATTTCTGGCTTTTTATCCGTAGGCCGGGGCTGATTACTTCAAAAAGTAATGGCCGCAGGACAGCATGGTCCTCTGGCTCCTGCCATCGGCAGCGCCCTTTACTTTATCAAACAATGGCTGGAACAGGTTTAAAACAAAGCCTTATTTACAAATATTTTACATTGCCGCCACGCTATTTTTAACAATACCAGTGTATTCTATTCTAAATTGACAAGGGTACCTTAATTGATAAGGGCAAACAGAGAAAAGAACATAGAATCCGTATTGCGCTGGAGGTTGAAATGAAGCCAAGGAAATGCAGAAATATACTCAACGGAATTGCCGTCGTGGGAATAGGCCTATGCCTCTTATCCAATATTCCCGCCTTAGCCTTTGTCCGGCGGGAAATCATTGCCGGCGCGACGTTTCTTTTGATCGGTGATCTTGTTTTTGGGTTCATCTTCTTACGATGTCCGCACTGTAAAAAGTTGTTGAATTTTCGTTGGGCGTCGCAGAGCATCTGTCATAATTGCGGCGAGCGATTGGATTAAAGTATCGCCCCATCATCGAAGCTGATGATGGGGCGATATTTTTTCTGAATCAGTGTCAGCTATTGGCCTGCGGCATGACTACCTGAATATGCACGTCTTTGAGCTGCTGGGGATCTACCTCCGCCGGAGCGCCCATCATGACATCCTGAGCCGTCTTGTTCATCGGGAACGGGATGATCTCACGAATGCTCTCCTCGCCTGCGATGAGCATAACCATACGGTCCACGCCCGGAGCGATGCCTGCGTGAGGCGGAGCTCCATAGCAGAATGCGTTGTACATGGCGGGGAACTTAGCCTTCACATCCTCCTCGCCCAGTCCTACGATCTCAAAAGCCTTCACCATAATCTCCGGATCGTGGTTACGAACAGCTCCGGAGGACAGCTCTACGCCGTTGCAGACCAGATCGTACTGATATGCGTAGATGTCCAGCGGATCCTTTTCCAGCAGATCCTTCATGCCTCCCTGGGGCATCGAGAACGGATTGTGGCAGAACTCAAGCTGACCGGACTCCTCTCCGATCTCATACATCGGGAAGTCTACGATCCAGCAGAACTCATAGCACTCCTTGTTCATATGGCCTTCCACCGTATTGCCAAGGACCTTGCGAAGCACGCCTGCTGTCTTCTGCGCAGCCAGCTTCTTTCCTGCTGCCAGTCCTACAAAATCACCGGGCTTCAAGGACAGAGCTTCGATCACAGCTTCCTTCCGATCCGCCAGGAATTTCGAGATACCGCCCACCAGCTCGCCGTTTTCATCGAGACGGAACCAGAAGGCTTTATTTCCGGTCTGCACCTCCACGTCGGCGCAGATCTTGTCAATCACTTTGCGGGTTGCCTTAAAATCACTGAATACCACAGCCTTGACCGTCTGTCCCTCAAACGGGCCGAAACCGCAGCCTTCCATGACCTTCGTGGCATCCTGAAGCGTCAGGTCAATTCTCAGATCCGGCTTGTCGGAGCCGTAAATCTCCATAGCGTCATGATAAGAGATACGCTTAAAGGGCGCACTGGACGCCGTCTTATAGACGCCATATTTCGCAAAGATCGGGGGAAGCACGTCCTCCAGAACTGCAAAGACATCCTCCTGGCTTGCGAACGCCATCTCCATATCAAGCTGATAAAACTCTCCCGGAGAACGGTCCGCTCTCGCATCCTCGTCGCGGAAGCAGGGAGCAATCTGGAAATAACGGTCAAAACCTGACGTCATCAAAAGCTGCTTAAACTGCTGCGGCGCCTGGGGCAGAGCGTAAAACTTGCCCGGATGATTTCTGGACGGTACCAGATAATCTCTCGCGCCCTCCGGAGAGGAACAGGTCAGAATCGGTGTGGTAATCTCCAGGAAGCCATGCTCCGTCATACTCCTGCGAAGCTCCGCCACCACGTTGCAGCGCAGGATGATGCGATCCTTAACCGCAGGATTCCGCAGATCCAGATAACGGTATTTCAATCTCGTGTTCTCGTCCGCTTCCTTGGAGCGGTTGATCTCAAAAGGCAGCTCATTGTAACGGCAGCGTCCAAGCACCTGGATGTCGGTGGGAACTACCTCGATCACTCCGGTAGGCAGAGCCGGATTCTTGCTGGAACGCTCGCGCACCACGCCTGTGATAGACAGCGTGGATTCTGTATTTACGCCTGACAGCCTCGCCATCATTTCTTCCGTTTCAATAACGGCCTGGGTGGTTCCATAAAAATCGCGCAGAATCAGAAATCCCAGGTTCTTGCTGACTTTACGCAGGTTCTCATACCATCCTACGATGGTCACGGTCTTTCCTGCGTCCGAGAGCCGAAGCTCATTGCAGGTATGTGTTCTTGACTGAAACATCTCTTTTCTCCTCCTAATTCTATCTGACACGGACACCACAGACATCAGAACAGGCTCGCAAGCTCTGAAAGTCTGGCCTCCGTCTGCTCTCCGGTCGCCATATCTTTTACCTGGACGGTTCCTTTTTCAAGCTCGTCCGCGCCGATAATCACAACCTTCTTGGCTCCAATCTTATTGGCATACTTCATCTGCGCCTTGACGCTTCTGTCCATGTAATCCGTCTCCACGATCAGGCCGTGACCGCGGATCTCATTTACCAGCTTATACGCTTTCGCTCTTGCGTCGGCGCCCAGGATTCCCACATAGAGATCCGGCGTCTCCATAGCAGGAAGCTCTACTCCCTCTTTTTCCAGGAAATAGAGAATTCTTTCGATTCCCATACCAAAGCCCACGGAGGGAATGTCGTGCTTCTCGTCGATCTCATGGATCAGCCCGTCGTAACGTCCTCCTCCGCAGAGGGTGAAGCCTTCGGAGTTCACAAACTCAAACACAGTCTTCGTATAATAGTCCAGACCGCGGACAATTCCCGTATCCACCTCAAACGGTATCTCCAGCTCGGTCAGAAGCTTCTGAAGCTCCTCGAAATGCGTGCGGCACTCCTCGTCCAAATAATCGATGGTCCGGGGCGCGTCCTTGATAATCTCCTTACACTCCGGAACCTTGCAGTCGATGACGCGCATGGGATTCTTCTGCATCCTTTCCCGGCAAGTAGGGCATAAGTGTTCCTCATGCTTTCTCAGATAGGCAAGCAGGGCGTCATTGTAATCCTTCTTGCAGTTCGGACAGCCGATGCTGTTGATATGAAGCTTTATATCTTTCAGTCCCAGCTTCCGGATAAGGGCAGCTGCCAGGGAAATCACTTCCACTTCCGCCAGAGGACTCTTAGAGCCCACAAACTCCACGCCGAACTGGTGATGCTGGCGGAGACGCCCACTCTGGGGCTTCTCATACCGGAACGCCTGCGTCACGTAGTAAAGCTTCGTAGGCGCCGGATTGGCGTACATATTATGCTCCAGATAAGCGCGCATGGTTCCCGCCGTGCCTTCCGGCTTCAGCGTAATGCTTCTGTCTCCTTTGTCCGTGAAGGTATACATCTCCTTCTGAACCACGTCCGTGGTCTCGCCTACGCCTCTCTGAAACAGGACCGTATGCTCAAACATCGGCGTAATGATCTCTGTCATATTGTAGGTGCGGGCCAGTTCTCTCGCCTGACGTTCCACCCAGGCGCGCCTGTACATCCGCTCGCCGTACCAGTCTTCCACTCCTCTTGGAGCCTGTGTAATCATATCGTCTCCTCCTCTGTAATCCTAACCTTCATATGCGGAATCTCCCATTTCTGCTGAAGTTCCTCCTCGTGAATCGTTCTCTGGAAGGCCAGAAATACTTTCATATCAAAATTTTTTACTTCCTCAATCATCAGTTCCACGGCTGTCTCCGGATCAAATGCCTTTCGGTAAGGGCGATCCGACGTCAGGGCCGCATACACGTCGCAGACTCTCAGGATTCTCGCTCCCAGGGGAATCTGCGGTCCTGCCAGGTTCTCCGGGTATCCTGAGCCGTCGTAATTCTCATGGTGATACAAAATGCTTTCCACGATAAAATCTGAATAGTCATGGCGCATCAACAGCTCGTAGCCCAGTCTTGGGTGCATCCGCACGTATTTCATTTCCTCTATCTTCAGTGTGTCCTCATGACGTCCATACAGATAGGCGGACACCCGCAGCTTTCCTATATCATGGACCATGCCCGCCACGGCCAGGGCATGACATTGGTTTTCATAAAGTCCCAGACTTTTCGCCACATAATAAGCCAGGTTGCTTACCCGGATTCCATGATTGATTTCTTCTGTAATATCCTCCTCAAAAAAGGAAAGGGGTGTCGCTTTGTCCATTCCTGCCTCTAACTCTCTTTCCAAAGACCATGGGCTTCCATAAAGCTTCGTTTGCGCCCGATCATCTCGTCGATACGGCCGATATACTGCGTCACATCCTTGACGTTCTCCACACGCTCAATGTGATCGGCGGCAAAGACAAATTTGGAAGATCCTCCTGCTCCTGCAGCCAGAATCGTCTGTTTTTCTTCCATAATCAGTATATTGTAAATTCCCGCTTTGTCAACCTTGGCGTAGCCCACATTTTCAAAGTTGCCTGCCATATTTTTCTGACGGTACAGGTAATAGGGATAAGCGCCCTGCTCCACACAGTACCGGTAAGTGAGATCCATGATCTCCTGGCTGTTCTGGAATCCCATTTCTTCGTAGGTATCCCGAAAAAGCTTCAGCCTCGCAGCTCTCTTGACCGCCAGAGAATGGACGGTGATGCTGTCCGGATCAAGAAGACGCAGCTCCTCCATTGTGTGGCGCACGTCCTCGATCCCCTCGCCCGGCAGTCCTACGATCAGGTCCATATTGATATTGTCAAAGCCTTCCTCTCTTGCCATGTGAAAGGCTTCCTTCGTCTGTTCCGTCGTATGCTTTCTTCCTATCAGATCCAGGGTTTTCTGATTCATCGTCTGAGGATTCACAGAAATCCTCGTCACCCGGTGCGCCTTCAGGGCGCGCAGCTTTTCAGGCGTTACACTGTCGGGACGTCCGGCTTCCACGGTCAGCTCCCGCAGATAACGAAGATCAAAATTTTCCTCAATGCAGGACAGCAGCCTGTCAAGCTGAGAAGCGTTCAGCGTCGTAGGCGTGCCGCCGCCCACATACACAGTATTCAGCTTTCGTCCCGCATAAGCCCTTCCCAGAAAAGCAAGCTCCAAAAAGAGGGCTTCCAGATAGTCCTCAATCCGCTTTTCCCAGAGCTTGATGGGGGAGGAGGAAAAAGAACAGTACAGACAGATGCTTGGACAGAAGGGAATCCCCACATAGAGGCTGTATCCGTTTTCGTAATCGAGTCCCTTTAAGACCTCCCTCTCCTGGTTTGCAATGGAGATAGCGAGGGCAGCCTTTTCCTTGCTGCAGTCGTAGGTCTCCCACATATAGCGGGCGATCTCAAGATTTGATTTGCCCTCCTCCAGCATCGCCATCGGAATCTTTACGGGGCGGATCCCTGTCAGCGTCCCCCAGGGCAGCGTCTTCCCGGTAAAAGCGCACAGCTCCCGGTACAGCAGCTTCTTAAGCTGATTTTTGACTGCCTTTCTGTCCGCATCCTGTACATAAATATGGCCTTTCCGCTGAAAGGCCCCGTCTTCCCAGAGGGAAAAGCTGATTTCCTTATCATCCACAGACGCCTCCATTTTCAGGGGCGTGTCTTCTGTAAATGTGTCCTTCTGACGGACTTGCACCTCCACTCCCGGATAGAACGCCTGAATCAGGGAATGGATGTCGTACGCGAAGCTCTCGTCATTTATCTTAACCTCAATCATATCAAACGCCTCTTAAGTATGGATTATAGCGTCGCTCCGCGCCGATGGTCGTCTCCTCCTGGTGGCCCGGATAAACCCTGGTTTCATCAGGAAGCGTCATCAGCTTTTCCTCTATGGAGCGCACCAGCGTTCCCATGCTTCCGCCCGGAAAATCCGTCCGGCCCACAGAGCCGCAGAACAATGTGTCGCCGGAAAGCAGAACACCCGCCTCCTCATTGTAATAGCAGCAGCCGCCCGGCGTATGTCCCGGCGTGGCAAGCATCTGGAACTTCATTCCGGCCACAAGAAGCTCTTTCCCATCCTCTATCAGCATATCTGCCTTCAGAGAAACCGGCTTTCCAAAGAGAGCCGCGGACAGATTCCGGTTCGGATCCGCCAAAAGCTCCTCCTCCGCTTTGCAGGCATAGACCGGGATTCCCGTTCTTTCCCGCAGCGCCTGTACAGCCATGATGTGATCGCCGTGGCCGTGAGTCAGGAACACAGCTTTCAACGCAAGCCCCTCGTCCGCGGCTTTTTTCAGGATCACATCCGGACTGTCAGCCGGATCCACAACGATGGTCTCCTTCGTTTCTTCATTTATCAAAAAATAGCAGTTGGTCGCCACCGCGCCCAAAACCATACTCTCTACTTTCATATCAACCTCCTGCCGCCGCGCCGGGTATGCCTTTTTCTCGCCTCACAGAACGCGCAGCCTCACGGTCAGCCTGTGGCGCGCTCCACATCCAGTACGCTCTCCACCTGATACAGCTTTTCCGCAATCCTCTGCAGCTCCTCTTTGCCTCCAATGTCGAAGGTGATGGAGATCGTCGCGGTTCCCTGCTTGCTGGTCCTCACGTTCATGCTCGTCATATCGATGCCCCGCTCTGTGAAAATACGGGAAATATCCACCAGAAGACCAGTGCGGTTATTGGCATAAATCTTGATCTCCGTGGCGTACTTTTCCTTGGAGGACGACTGGCCCACATCCTGCCACTCCGCGTCGATGAGCCTTTGCCGCTCTGACTCCTGCAGATTGATCACATTGATGCAGTCGGTACGGTGAATGGACACGCCCCGTCCCCTTGTCACAAAGCCTACGATCTCGTCGCCGGGAACCGGGTTGCAGCACTTGGAAAACCGCACGGACACATCCGTCAGTCCCTTTACAACGATACCGCTCTTGGACTTGGCAAGCTTGAGCTTGTTGTTCTTATTCTCCGTCACCGCCTCCATAACCTTTTCGTCGGTGATCTCTTTCTTGTGGATCTTCTCGTACTCCTCCACCATCTTGTTGATGACCTGACCTTCCTTCAGGCCTCCATGACCGATGGCCGCAAGCACGGAATCCCAGTCCTTAAAGCCATATTTACGCATTACCGCGTTCTGATACTCAGGCTTTAGGACGCTGGGCATATTTATGGATTTCAGCTTGCAGTACTGCGCAAGCATCTCCTTGCCCTTTAATATATTTTCTTCCTTAAACTGGTTCTTGAACCACTGATTGATCTTGTTCTTGGCCTGGGTACTCTTTACCACATTCAGCCAGTCACGGCTCGGTCCTCTGGAATTCTGAGAAGTAATGATTTCAATCCGATCGCCGTTTTGAATCTTATAGTCGATCGTCACCAGCTTTCCATTCACCCTGGCGCCAATCATCCTGTTGCCCACGGCGCTGTGTACGCTGTAGGCGAAATCGATGGGGGTAGAACCGCTGGGAAGCGTCTTCACATCTCCCGTCGGCGTAAAGCAGTAGACGCTTTCGGAAAACAGGTCCAAATCGCTTTTCAGCAGATTCATGAACTCTCTGTTGTCAGACATATCCCGCTGCCATTCCAGAATCTGACGCAGCCAGGTCATCTTCTCTGCTTCCTGCTGATCCACGGGCTTCTTGCCGTCGCTGCTCTCCTTATATTTCCAGTGAGCCGCGATACCGTATTCCGCGGTCTTGTGCATTTCATAAGTCCGGATCTGAATCTCAAAAGGCTGGCCGTTGGGACCTATCAGCGTCGTATGAAGGGACTGATACATATTTGCCTTCGGCATCGCGATATAGTCCTTAAAACGTCCCGGAATCGGCTTATACATCTCATGGATCACGCCCAGGGCCGCGTAACAGTCCTTGACCGTCTCCACGATGATGCGGACCGCGAACAGATCGTATATCTGATCCAGCGTCTTATGCTGGTTTACCATTTTCTTATAGATGCTGAAAAAGTGCTTTACACGTCCGTCCACATGGGCCTCAATTCCCGCATTTTCCATGTGCTTCTTGACCTCGTCCACAATACTCTGAACGAAGGCCTCCCGGACGCTGCGCTTCTCTGAAATCTGTTCCTTCAGGTCATAGTAAACCTCCGGTTCCAGATACTTCAGAGACAAATCATCCAGCTCATTTTTCACTTTGGAGATACCAAGCCTCTGCGCAATCGGCGCGTAGATGTCCATGGTCTCCCTGGCCTTCTCCTTCTGCTTCTCCGGCTTCATGTACTGAAGGGTACGCATATTGTGAAGGCGGTCGGCCAGCTTAATCAGAATTACGCGGATGTCCTTCGCCATGGCAAGGAACATCTTTCGCAGATTCTCCGCCTGGATCTCTATCTTATCCGCCGAATAGGACAACTGGCCCAGCTTTGTGACGCCGTCCACCAGAAGCGCCACCTCGTCGCCAAACTCCTGAGCGATCTCGTCCGTCGTCATCACGGTATCTTCCACCGCGTCATGCAGAAGTCCCGCAACTATCGTCTCTTTGTCAAGCTCCAGATCCGCCAGAATGATCGCCACACAGAGCGGATGAATGATATACGGCTCGCCTGATTTGCGCATCTGCCCCTGATGGGCCTCAGAAGCGATCCGGTAAGCCTTCTCAATCATGCTGATGTCGGTAGACGGATGATACTTAAGCACACTGTTGATCAGCTCCTTGTAAAGCACATCCGGACTCGTAAAGTCCTGCATGGCCTTTACGTTCTCGTCATCCCGATTTACTTCCATATCCCGGTTTTTTACGCCAATCTTCATATCTGCCATTGTCAACACCTGCCTTTTGCTTCATCGTCGGCTTTTCGTTCCCCTCTGTCCGCAAAGCGCCGCATACGTAAATCTCTCTATCGTCTATTTTCCCTCATAGCAGATCACAGAGGCCACGTCGTACTTTTTCAGACGCTCCCGCCCCTTCAGCCCTGCCAGCTCCATCAGGAAAATAATCTTTACCACTTCTCCGCCAAGCTCCTCCACCAGCTCCGCTGCTGCCTGAATCGTTCCTCCCGTCGCGATCAGATCGTCCACCAGCACAACCTTCTGTCCCGGCTTGATGGAATCCTTGTGCATCTCAATTACGGCGCTGCCGTACTCAAGATCATACTCCTTCGACACGGTCTCGCAGGGCAGCTTTCCCTGCTTACGCACCAGCACAAAGGGCTTATGCAGATTGTAGGCAATCGGGGTTCCCAGAACAAAACCTCTGGACTCCGTACCCACCACCACGTCAAAATCCACGTCTTTCAGCAAATCCTGCATGGAATCAATCGCAAGCTGCAGACCGTCTGCGTCCTGCAGCACTGAGGTGATGTCTCTGAAAATGATTCCTTCCTCCGGAAAATCCGGGATGCTTCTTACATAATCTTCAAGCTTCTTCATCATCTATCATTCCCCTTTTCTAAGGTTTTGTAACTTTTCCCCGCCAAATAAGCCGTCACGCCCCCGCACGGCTCATTGCATACGCGCACATTATAGCATGAAAGGGCGTATTTGACAAGATTTTGCGTAAAACACGGGGCGGGCGAAGGACAACAGTCCAAGCGATCCAGTCTGCGGCCAACCCCATCGTCTCTCTCCGACGTCACTCCTGCTGCGTCGAATCGAATAGCGATGGACTTTCTCGGAAAAGTGACGTATAATAAATTATGTCAACTTTTTTTCAGTCCGGAAGCATCCATTTCCAGGGACTTTCAAACAAATCTGCGGCTGTCTCCTACCTTCAGCAGCCAGTATTCCACTTATACAACACAAAAAACAGGTTCTACGGATAGTTCGACGAGATTCCAAATCTGTATCCGTAGATTCTGGCGGTTCTCTACAGATGATTTGTCAGGTTTCCGGATTTGCATCCGTAGATTCCGGCGATTTCCTACCGATGTTTCCACTGGATGCCCGGATTTGCATCCGTAGACTCCGACGATTTTCTACGGATGTTTAGACCGAATTTCGGATTTGTATCCGTAGGAGACTGGAAATTCAACAATTCTTGTTAAAAAGGAGGTATTATATGACAACATTAAAAGAAATGCTGCTCCAGGAGCAGGCCAGACTAGAGCATATACTTCAAAAGACAACCGAACAATTAAAAGATGTCCCGCAGGGTAGGCTGCGTATATCTTCCAGCGGAAAATGGACTCAATATTATCATTGCACGCCGGGCGGACGAAGGAATGGAACCTATATTCCCAAAAACAAAGAAGGGCTGATTCGTGAACTTGCTCAAAAATCCTATGACGAAAAAGTCTTAAAGCTTGTTCAGAGAAGACTCTCACAGCTTCGGATACTCACAAGAGAATATGAAGACGAGGAGCTGGAACAAATTTACCTGAAAGAGAACCCCGAAAAACAAAAGCTGATTCAGCCGGCGGAGCCAACCTGGGCTCAGCGATTGGCCGCATGGGAAGAAAAGGATTATATCCAAAAGGAATTTCGGGAAGATATTCCCGTTATTTTGACTGAAAGAGGGGAGAGAGTTCGTTCAAAATCCGAAAAGATATTAGCAGATTATTTTCATCAGAACGGGATTCCCTATAAATACGAGCGTCCCTTGCATCTGAAGGGCTTCGGGACAGTCCATCCTGATTTTACTTTTCTGTCAAAAAAGTCTGGATCCGAGATTTACTGGGAGCATGACGGCAGAATGGACGATCCCGGCTATGCGCAGAATGCAGTCAAAAAAATTCTGGCCTATGAAGATAACGGCATTTTTCCCGGAGAGCGGCTGATCCTGACCTTTGAAACAGAAAAAACCATTCTGGACACCAGACTGATAAAAAGACTTGTGTCCAGGTATTTGCTTTAACCGCTATAGGTCAGGCAAAAGCCACTCTGACTGAGTATGCCCTTGTCAATTATGGATAAAAAGAGGCAGCTCTGAGGAACCTCCCCAGAACCACCTCTTATATTTTACCGAAAACTCTCCACCACAAGCTGTACGCTTCGTCTTCCCTGATATTCGTTTATCTCAGGGTAATAGAGGATGCAGATTTTTTCTTTTGCTTCAATATATTCCAGATTCCCCTGCACATCTCCGAAGCTTATGGCGTCAAGCCTTGTCCCATCCGGTCCTTCCAGGACCGTCTTCAGCACATTTTGGTTTTTCCCGATGATGCGGGCGCTTTTCACGCTCAGATCCGCCGCAGCAAACAGGGGCTTTTCGTTTCCCTTGCCGAAGGGTTCCAGAAGCTCCAACTCCCGGATGATCTGCTCCCCCGCGTAACAGATCGGCAAAACTGCGTCATAGCTGATCATCGGCAGAAGATCTTCGGCGCTTAAACGGCAGTTTTCATTGATAGCTTTCCGGAACGGCTCCACATTTTCCGGCTTCAGGGAACAGCCCGCCGCCATCGGATGACCGCCGAATTTCGTGAACAGCTCCCGGATACGCGTCATCTCCTCAAACATATGGTAGCCCGGAATGGAACGCCCGGAACCCTTGACGCCTTCCTCTCCATCCGTCAGCACAAAGCAGGGCCTGAAATACCGTTCCCGGATACGCCCGGCAATGATTCCCGCAAGACTTTCATGGCAGTCCGGAAGGTAGACAACCAGTACCCGGTCCTGCTTTAAATCCGTAGTTTCAATTAACTGAATGGCCTTTTCCGTCCCTTTCACCGTCAGGTCCTTGCGGCTGTCATTCAATGCCTTAAGGTCTCCGGCCAGTTCTTCCGCTTCTGCCTCCGTCTCCGCGCCCAGAAGCCGCAAGGCCCGTCTGGCTGTGTCCAGGCGTCCGCTGGCATTGATACAGGGACCGATGACGAAACTGATGTGATAAGCGGTAAGTTTTTTGTCCAGAAGACCATTCACGGCCAGCAAAGCCCGGTATCCAGGATTTTTTGTCTGTTCCAGCCGTTTCATTCCGTATTTTGCAATAATCCGGTTCTCTCCCGTCAAGTCTACGATGTCTCCTATCGTAGCCACCGCCGCGAACTCTGCCAGATCGAGGAATTCTTCCCGCGGGATTCCCTCCTCCCGGTAAAGGGCCTCGGCCAGACGCCAGGCCACCGCAGCCCCGCAGAGCTTTTTAAACGGATAGGGACAGTCCGCCTGCTTCGGATTCACGATCACATCCGCCGGAGGAAGAATCGTCGTGCGGCTTCCATCCGCTTCCTCCCGGTAGGGTATATCATGATGATCGGTGACGATTACAGTCATGCCCAGCCCTTTCGCATAGGCGATCTCCTGAGCCGCCGCGATGCCGTTGTCGCAGGTGACGATCGTATCGATGCCTGCCTCCTTTGCATTTCCGATCAGGTGTTCATTGATTCCGTATCCATCTTTGAGCCGATCCGGAATCACCGTATCCGCATCGGCCCCTGCTCGCCTGAGCGCCGTTATCAGAATGTGCGTAGCGTTGACTCCATCAATGTCGTAATCCCCGATAATCCGTATACGGGCTCCTTCCCGGATCTTTTCCCGCAGAAGCGAGACGGCCTCCCTCATTCCCTTCATCTGGCAGGCGTCGGAAAGTTCTTCTATGCTTCCGCAAAGATACTCCCGTACTTCTTCCTCGCTTTCTCCCGCGCGGCTGCGTATCAGCCTCATGGCCATGGGACTTACCGAAAATTTCTGCGCCAGCTCCTGATTTCCCTGAATCTTTGGCGCTTCCACCCATTTTTCTTTCATAAATACTATTCCTGCGCCTCTGCCGTGGCAGCCTTAATCATGATCGCGCACTCCACACGCTTTTTCTGAAGCTCGCAGCCGATGTCATAGGCATCGTTGATGGAACCGTGGAAATTGTAGGAGTTGGCCGCGCAGCCGCCGCTGCAGTAGAACTTCGCAAAGCACTTCTGACATTTTTCCTTCGCGTATACATTGCAGCACTTAAACTCGTCCCGAAGCTCCGTGTTGGTCACGCCCTCAAAGACATTTCCCATTAAAAACTTTTCATTTCCCACAAACTGATGACAGGGGTAGAGATCTCCCCAGGGCGTCACTGCCAGATACTCGGTTCCTGATCCGCAGCCCGACAGCCGCTTGTAGACGCAGGGACCTCCGGTCAGATCAATCATAAAGTGGAAAAAGTTAAAATCATTTTCCTTTCCATGGCGGCGAACCATCTCGGCGGCCAGCCTGTCATACTGCTCGCAGAGAACCGGAATGTCTTCCTCGCGCAGGGCGTATGGCTCCTCAGGAGCAGCCACCACAGGCTCCACTGAGATCTGCTTGAAGCCCAGGTCCGCCAGATGAAGGACATCCTCGGAAAAATCCAGATTATTGCGGGTAAAGGTTCCGCGCACATAGTAATTGTTCTGATTCCTGCTTTCCGCCAGCTTCTGAAACTTCGGCACAATCAGATCATAGCTTCCACGTCCATTCCGAAAGGGACGCATCTTGTCGTTGACTTCTTTGCGTCCGTCAATACTCAAGACTACGTTGCTCATCTCCCGGTTGACGAATTCCTGCACCTCGTCATTCAGAAGAATGCCGTTAGTAGTCAGCGTAAAGCGAAACTTCTTGTCGTGAATTTTTTCCTGCTCACGTCCATAAGCTACCAGGTCCTTTACTACCTGCCAGTTCATCAGAGGCTCTCCGCCGAAAAAGTCTACTTCCAGGTTCTTACGGTTTCCTGAATTGGCAATCAGGAAATCGAGAGCCTGACGGCCTACCTCATAGCTCATCAGCGCCCGGCGCCCGTGGTACTCGCCCTCCTCCGCAAAACAGTAGCGGCAGGCCAGGTTGCAGTCGTGCGCGATATGCAGGCACAAAGCCTTGACGACCGTAGAACGCTTTTTGAAATCAATCACTCTGTCCTTGTAGGTATCTTCCGTAAACAGTGTTCCCTGCTGTTTTAAAGTTTCCACATCCTCCAGGATCTCCCGAAGCTCATCTTCCGGCCACCTGTCCTTTAAGCGCTCCACAATTTCTTCCGGCGTACAGTTCTCATAGAGGCCAATCACCTCATAAGCCGCCTCGTCCACCACATGAACAGCTCCGCTGTTCACGTCCAGTACAATATAATAACCGTTATTATAATAGCGATGAATCATATCTAAAGCTCCTTACTATGTAAAACCGCGCAGAACAAGGATGTCTCAAAAACCGCCCATCCGACGGCTCTTGAGACATCCCTGTGCATCGCGCATATATTTCCCATAAAAAAGAATTTCGCTCGCGAAATTCTCCGCGCGCGAGCGGGCTGCAAAGCAGCAATTTCCTCTCCGCGAGCTGCGCATCCTTGCACGAAGTGCATTTTATTTCATAGGAAAGACCTTTTTCTACTTTGCTTTCACACATTAACGTAACACGGTCTTTCCTATGAAATAAAAGCAGTAAGCCGGAGCCAGGCTCCTCCCGGCTCCGGCAGATTGACTTTTATTTGTGCTGCTCACACGTCTGATTACCAACGGTACAGGATGTCTTGCATGCAGACTGGCAAGATGTCTGGCACTCTCCACATCCGCCCTTCTTCACAGTGTTCTGCAGAATCTGTGTGTTCAATGTCTTGATGTGCTTCATTATAACTTCCCTCCTTAATCTAACCGAGTTTCGTACGTCTGTCGGTATTATACCATACCAAGGTCGGATTTAAAAGTATTTTTTTCCGTACGTCTTCATATAGTAGAGTGAACAGTAACTATCAGCATCGTCACTGCATCATAATCAGATTGAGATCCGGGAGGAATCGTTATGGAAAAAGGAAAAGCCTGTCAGGACGCCGCCGTGCGGATGGTCAAAGCATTGCTTGCCGCTTATATCGTCACAGGGCTTCTGCTCCTTCTGCTTGCCTTTCTGCTGTATAAGCTGCAGCTTGCGGAATCCATCGTGAATGTCGGCATCATCGCTATCTATGTCATCGCCTGCTTTCTCGGCGGTTTTCTGGAAGGGAAGATGATGAAAACCAGAAAATTTATCTGGGGCGGGGCCTTTGGCCTGCTCTATTTCGCCGTGCTGGCCATCATCTCTCTGGCTGTAGGCCAGGGCTTTTCCGGAACCTCCTCAAACTTTGTCACCACGCTGATTCTCTGTATGGCGGGCGGCACCCTGGGAGGAATGGTATCCTAGGCTCTCAGTCGCACTTACACCGGAATGTAGTACACTCCGTATCATCACAGTCGCAGGCTGCTCCTCCCGCGATGCCAATATGCTTTGCCTGGCAGTGGCAGCCTGCGTTGAAGGTGCATTCCATCACGCGGCAGGCCACGTCCGTATTCTTTGTAGGGATGTCTACGGAGCTTCGCACGCCGCCCTCTCCCCGTTCCCGAAAGCTGACGCAGCAGGTATCCCTGGAATGGCGGGCGTGATTTTCCCCGGAAGGCGCCTCCTGCGCGCTGTTCCTGAATCCGCCCGATACGCCTCCCACCTCGATATTGTCCTTGCAGCAGCAGTGTTCCTTATTGTACAGGCAGCTTGTCACGGTGCAGTCCAATCTTGTCATTTTCATTACCTCCATAAATAGTGTTGAAACTATTATGTGTAATTTAAAATGACTTATGCACGCGCCGCGAACAGGTTTCGCACGCGCAGGGAAAGCTCGGCCAGTCCTGCGGCCGCCATCGGGAGCATCATCACAAAATAGGGAAGAATATAGCGTCCCTTTGCCTCCCAGATCATATGAAACAGAAAGCCTCCGATGACCGTTATCAGAAGTATCTGAGCTTCCAGCCCTTTCTTCTTCCAGAACCCAAACAGCAGCCACAGAAACGCTCCCGCAAAAACGAGACTCTGGTACTCATTCATAAACCAGATCATCAGCGCATGAAGCTTTCCATCGTACATGCTGTTCGCCACGGGACCGCGCGCGGAACCGTTCGTATACGTCATCACAAAGCACTGGTATGTGGGATCATTCCACTGACTTGTAAACTTTTCCAGATAAAAACGAAACGCGTAAGGCGGATCTTCCGCAAATTCTTCCAGGGATGTCTCTATGTCCTGAACGGCCATGGCCGTGGACGCCTCAGCGTCAAATTCTGATTCTCCCCAGTAATTATGGAGGATGTAGCCATTGGACCAGCCGGGAGCGCTTTCTCCCTCCTGCATTCCCATGGCTACATAGAGAATCATCGGCGCTCCCGTATTGATGTTCTCTCCGGATCTCTGCTCATACACGGTATGCAAACAGAAGCGGGCGCCAAAGAACACGGCGACCAGAAGAACGGCTGCCGCCACTGGGCGAAGCTTTCTCTCCCCCGCCGCCGATACAAGCAGTACCAGCACAAAGGCCACCAACAGGATCAGGCTGTTGTTGCGAATCAGGCAGGCCAGCGCGCAGCCAAGACAGCAGCCCGCGAACCAAGCCGCTCCTCCATGCTTCCGGTATTCCAGGAAGCACCAGACCGCAGCCAGAGAACAGGCCAGGGAAGGAATCTCTCCATAGACAAAGGTTACATAGAAAAACAGAGGAAAGTAGGCCGCGGCCAGCAGAAGATAAAAGATCCAGGCTCTCCTGTCCTCGGTCAAAAGCCTTGTGATCCGATAGCCGCTGTACAGGCAGACCAGCACGCCCAGACAGTTGGCCAACTGAAAGGCTATCTGATTTCCATTTCCAAAGACGGCAAAGATAAACTCAATCAGAGCCGTAAGCCCAAGCTGATGAGGATGAATATACAGATACCGCTCATAGGAATCCATGGTCAGCATCGAGTAATCTCCGTTTTGGAAGCCCTCCGCCGCCTTGCAGACGGAAGCCTGATCCCCTACCGGAATACACTTCGCGGCGAAAACCCACCAGACCGTAAATGCGAGGGCATACAGAAGCACCGCCGCCAACAGAATCCGAATCCGTTTTTCCTGGCCTTCTTCTTTTTTCAAAATCCAGGCGGATACGCCATACATCAGCCAGACAAGCAGCGCGCAGACTGCCAGAACCATCGGAAAAATATCCCCGGCCTGGTAAGGGACCTCCTCATAGGTGGTCCGAAAATATACAGTTGTAAACAGGCTGACGCCCGTCAGCGTTCCAAACAGCAGCAATCCCAGAACGGATACCGTCCTGTCAGCCAGCTTCAGAAGCTTCATCTTTTGTCCTCCGACAAGAGTATCCGCATCCAGTCTTTTCAGACCGAATGCGGAATCCTCCTGCACCATGTATGTTTTACAGATATTCTTTTGATTTTTATTTGAAATAGGCTACGCCGGACTCAAAGATCTTCATATCCTGCTCTCCGTAGATATTGATCGCCACTGCCTCGTCCCGGCGCTCACTGTGCGCCATCTTTCCGAGTACTCTGCCGTCCGGGCTTGTGATTCCCTCAATGGCCGCATAGGAGCCGTTCACATTCCAGTACTCGTCCATGCTGGCCTCACCCTCCGGCGTCACATACTGGGTAGCTACCTGTCCGTTCGCAAAAAGCCTGTCAATCCATTCTTTGCTTGCCACAAAGCGGCCTTCTCCGTGAGAAGCCGGATTGACGTAGGTCTTGCCTGTTTCAGCCAGAGCAAGCCACGGAGACTTGTCCGTCATTACCTTTGTATAAACCATCTTTGACACATGGCGGTTGATGGTGTTGAAGGTCAGAGTCGGGGAATCTTCCGTCTGTCCCACGATCTCGCCGTAGGGTACCAGACCAAGCTTAATCAAAGCCTGGAAACCGTTGCAGATTCCAAGAGCCAGACCGTCGCACTCGTTCAGAAGCTTCATAACCGCTTCCTTGATCCGGGCGTTCTGGAAGGCTGTCGCAAAGAATTTTGCGGAACCATCCGGTTCGTCGCCTGCAGAAAAGCCGCCGGGGAACATGATGATCTGAGCCTGGCTGATGGCCTTTTCAAAGACCTCCACGGACTCCCGGATGTCGGAAGCCGTCAGGTTCCGGAATACCTTTGTCACCACATCAGCGCCCGCGCGCTCAAAAGCTTTCGCGCTGTCATATTCGCAGTTCGTACCCGGAAATACCGGAATAAACACGGTCGGTCTGGCCGTCTTATGGCGGCATACATAGACCTTATCCGCATGGTACAGCGGGCTTTCCAGGCTTTCCGCACCCGGAACGGCCACCGTCGGGAATACCTTCTCCAACGGCTCCTCCCAGGCAGAAAGGGCTTCTTCTGTATCCATCCGCATATTGCCGTAGGAAATGCCGCTTTCCGTCACTTCACCGATCAGCGTGTAGGTAATGGCCAGCTCACCCACCCGTCCGTCGGGAACCTCGGCCACAATATTTCCGAAGCCTGCGGTAAACAGATCTCTCGGATCCACATTATGCTCAATCTTAACGCCAAGCTTATTTCCAAAGGACATCTTGCTGACAGCCGCCGCCAGACCGGAGCCGTCCAGAGCGTAAGCGGAAATGATACGTCCCGCCTTTACATCCTCAAAGAATTTTCCATACAGATCTTTAATCTGTCCGTAATCCGGCAGATCATAAGCATCCCGGTCGATGCGAAGCAGCACCAGCTTATTTCCTGCCTTCTTAAGCTCCGGCGTGATAATATTCCGATAGCTTCCGATGTCCACGGCAAAGGAAACCAGCGTCGGCGGAACATCAATGTCGTTGAAGGTTCCCGACATACTGTCCTTTCCTCCGATGGAGGGCAGGCCGAAGCCAAGCTGCGCGCTGTAGGCTCCGAGAAGCGCCGCGAAAGGCTGACTCCAACGGTGCGGATCTTCTGTCATGCGCCGGAAATATTCCTGGAAGGTGAACCGGATCTTCCGGTAGTCTCCGCCGGAAGCCACGATTCTGGCTACAGACTCGATCACCGCGTAGACGGCTCCGTGATAGGGGCTCCAGCTTGACAGATACGGATCAAAGCCATAACTCATCATCGTTACCGTGTCGGTCTTTCCCTTCAGCACCGGAAGCTTCGCCACCATAGCCTGGGTCTCGGTAAGCTGATATTTGCCGCCATAGGGCATCAGCACGCTGCCTGCTCCGATGGAGCTGTCAAACATCTCCACAAGTCCCTTCTGGGAGCAGACATTCAGATCTTTCAGCGTATCCATCCACTTTCCGCGGACGTCATCCACATCATTTCTCACAAAATATTTCTGATTCTCATCGGGCAGATCCACGGCCACGGTCGTCTCCTGGTGCGCTCCGTTCGTATCCAGGAAGGCTCTGGAGATATTGACGATCTCCTTTCCCCTCCAGAGAAGCACAAGCCTCGGACTCTCCGTTACCACGGCCACCGTCGTCGCCTCCAGGTTTTCCTCCGCCGCGTAAGCCAGGAAAGCCGCTTCATCCTTCTTGTCCACGACGACCGCCATACGCTCCTGAGACTCGGAGATCGCGATCTCCGTTCCGTCCAGGCCCGCGTACTTCTTCGGAACCAGATCCAGGTTTACCCGCAGTCCCGCAGCCAGCTCGCCGATAGCCACCGATACGCCGCCGGCGCCAAAATCGTTGCACTTCTTAATGAGACGGGTAACCTCCGGACGGCGGAACAATCTCTGAATCTTTCGCTCTGTAGGCGCGTTTCCCTTCTGCACCTCCGCACCGCAGGTCTCGATGGAAGCCTCCGTGTGTACCTTGGAGGAACCGGTCGCGCCGCCGCAGCCGTCGCGCCCTGTCCGGCCGCCAAGCAAAATAATCAGATCTCCCGGATCGGAAGATTCCCGAATCACATCGCGGCGGGGAGCCGCTCCCATGACAGCTCCGATCTCCATACGCTTCGCCACGTAATCGGGATGATAGATCTCCTTTACGTAACCCGTGGCCAGACCAATCTGGTTTCCGTAGGAGCTGTACCCTAAAGCCGCTCCACGCACCAGCTTCTTCTGGGGCAGCTTGCCCTTCATGGTTTCCTTCACGGACACTGTAGGATCGGCAGCTCCGGTCACACGCATGGCCTGATATACATAAGTTCTTCCCGACAGCGGATCGCGGATCGCGCCGCCCAGGCAGGTCGCAGCCCCTCCGAAGGGCTCGATCTCCGTCGGATGATTGTGCGTTTCGTTTTTAAAATTCACCAGCCATTCCTCGGTCTGCCCGTCCACTTCCACGGGCACCACGATAGAGCAGGCGTTGATTTCCTCGGATTCCTCCTGGTCCTCAAGCTTTCCCTCCGCCTTCAGCTTGCGCATAGCCATGAGCGCCAGGTCCATCAGGCAGACAAACTTATCCTTGCGTCCTTTGAAGATCTCAGCCCGATCGGCAAGATACTGCTGATAAGTCTCCTCAATGGGCTTCCGGTAGTATCCCTCCCCAAAGCTCACATCCGTAAGCTCCGTGGAGAAGGTAGTATGGCGGCAGTGATCCGACCAGTAGGTGTCCAGCACCCGGATCTCGGTCATGGACGGATCCCGCTTCTCCTCTCCCCGGAAATAGTTCTGAATGTGCAGAAAATCACGGAAGGTCATGGCCAGATTCAGGGAAGCGTACAGCTCCTTTAAAGCGGCCTCGTCCATTTCACAAAAGCCGTCAAAGATTTTTACATCCGCAGGCTCGTCGAATACCGTCACCAGCGTCTCCGGCTTTTCCTCGTCAGACTGCCGGGAATCCACAGGATTGATGCAGAAGCTTTTGATCGAAGCAAGCTCTTCATCAGAAATATTTCCCTCGATCACATAGGTAGTCGCCGTACGGATCACCGGTTCCTCGTCCTCTCTCAGAAAACGGACGCACTGCACCGCCGAGTCCGCTCTCTGGTCGAACTGTCCCGGCAGATACTCCACGCTGAATACACGCGCTCCCGGCGCCGTCTCAAAGTTCTCCTCATAGAGCAGATCCACCGGAGGCTCGGAAAATACGGTACGGCAGGCGCGTTCATACACCTCGTCCGAAATATTCTCCACGTCGTAGCGCATCAGCACGCGCACGCCCGTCACGCCCTCGATGCCCAGATAACTCCGGATTTCCTCCTGAAGCTCCCGTGCCTTTACCGCAAAGGCTTCCTTCTTTTCCACATAGATTCTTCGTACCTCTCCCATATAAGACCTCCTGCATTCTCTGGCTTCCGATTACTTTACGTTTTTACACTTAATTGATGAATTTTATTATACCATAATATAACATTTGATGAAACACTTCTTGCCTCTATCATAGCATAAAAACTTCTATAAGTATAATTAATAGATTTAAAATTACTTATAATCATATCTAATAGCTTTTATCTCTTGTCCAGATATGCTATAATAGCCAAAAAGCTGCAAATTATCAACATGGAGGAGTCGCTGTTATGAATCTGATTCGCACCTGCAAGGGACAGCTTCTGGGCACACTGCTGCTGTTCATTGCGATTCTCATTATGCCGTTCCAGGATTATACAGAACGCCGTCTTACAGCGGCAGATATGAATTACCCCGAAGCGTCCGCGGGAATCGCAGGCGAGACGGGAGAAGATCTGTACATTCCGGAAGGAGCCGGAAAGCTGACTCTGGAAAGCGACCCGTATTACCTGAAAAAAGGTTCCTATCAGGTGACTTTTTCGATCGTAACAGCCGCGGAGGATAATTCCGTGGAAGTCGTCGACGCTCTTTCCCTTCAGGAGGATAACACTGCAGGGCATGTGCTTGCAGAAAGTCTGGTCTCTCCCGAAGAAAATCTGATCACGCTGTCTTTTACCATCGAAGATTACGTGTCCTGCGTCCGCTTCCTGGTTCAAAGCAGCTCAGCGCTGGAATTTCAGGGAATCTATCTGCTCTCTGAAACCGGTCTTTACCAGGATCCTCTGATTTACGCCTGTCTTCTTCTGCTGTGCTCCGGACTGCTCCTCCTGTACCGAAGCAGGCGCAGAATCCGTCCGGAGGTTCTGCTGCTCCTGTCCTTTGCCGCTGTCTGGTCCTCGATGCCGCTGTGCTTTCCGTGGCTCCCAAAAGGCCACGACATGTATTTTCATTACGGCAGACTCTTTGCTCTCTCAGAGGATCTGTACTCCGGTTCCTTGCCTGTACGCATTCACACCGGTATGTTTCAGGGGTTTGGCTACATGAGTCCTGTCTTTTATCCAGAGACGCTGCTGTATCCCTTTGCTTTTCTCATACGGCTTGGTCTGTCACCCATTGGCTGCTACCGGCTGCTGCTTCTGTCCGTCAACCTGGCTACGGCGGGCGTTTCTTACTATGCGTTTTCCCGGCTCTGCCGTTCCCGAAATATTGGCCTTGTCACTGCAGTGTTCTATACACTCTCCACCTACCGTCTGATTAATCTCTATACCCGCGCAGCGATAGGTGAAGTGCTGGCGTCTGTTTTTCTGCCACTTTTGCTGCTTGGTATGTACCAGCTTTTCTACGGTGATTCCAAGCGCTGGTTCGCGGCCTGCCTTGCCTTTACCGGCCTGTTTCACTCCCATATGATTTCTACGATTCTGGCCTTAGGCTTTTCCGTACTTTTTGGGCTTTTCAGTATTCGCCGCCTGAAAGAGGGAAGACGCCTGCTGCACCTTATCGTCGCCGGATCCGTTACAGTTCTTCTGAATCTCTGGTATATGATCCCGCTGCTTTATATGCTGCGCCTTCCTGTAGCTTTCCTTGGCGATTCCCGCAATCTGGCCGGCTATTCTCTCTATGCAATCCAGCTCTTTGACACCGCGCTGAACAATCCGGCCGGCGTAGCAGAGGGCCGCGGAAGCATCGCCGGAGAGATGCCCTATTCCATCGGACTTCTTCTGCTGGCCGGAAGCCTGCTCTTTGTCATGCTCTGTTTCCGAAAAAAAACGAAACTTCCTGTCCGACAGAAAAGACTTGGTTTCTGGTGCCTTACCCTCGGCGCTCTGTCCGTCTACGCCTCCACCATCTATTTCCCCTGGGAAGCTCTGCAGAAAATCGGGATTATCAACCAGGTCGCTGGAACGATTCAGTTTGCTTCCCGTTTTCTTCCGTTTGCGACGCTGTTTCTCTGTATCGTTTCAGCCATCGCCCTGCATGGGTTTTCCAGAGAAAGGCCGATAAGGCAGCTTCTCTTTTTTGGCTGCCTCTTCTTTCTGACCTGGTCTGCCGGAAGTTATTTCAGTAATTTTTCCAACGAAGCAGAGGTTTATGTCTCCTGGAATGAGCAAATGGATCACGCAGAGGACAGCGATGCCCTCTATCTCATCAACGACAGCGGGGATTATGTCAGCGAACGGCGGATCCGCGCGCAGAGCATCATCTTTACCGCTTCTGATGGCGTCGCCTTAAGCAGTGTCAGCCGGGACGGCACAAAAGCCGCCTTTTCCTGGGAAAAATCAGATGCAGAAGGGGAGTCCTGGGTGGACGTCCCGCTAAATTATTATCCTTTCTACCACGCGTTCGATGAGAACGGAAAAGAGCTCGCAACGAAAACAGGCGAGATGCTCCGCCTGCGCGTCCTGCTGCCGGAAGAAGCTGATTCCGGAACCGTAACGGTAAGCTTTGAGATACCTGCACTCTGGCATGTAGGCGACGCGGTCTCCCTTCTGACTCTCTGCGCTCTGATCGCACTCGTCATTCTGTCCCTGCGGCAGAAGCGCCTGACTGCAAAGACTGACTGAAAAGGAGGAGTCCGGTATGGACATCAATTATGAACTTTACAAGGTTTTTTATCACGTAGCCCTTTCCCTAAGCTTTTCCGAAGCTTCCAAGCAGCTTTTTATCTCCCAGTCTGCAGTCAGTCAGTCGATTAAGGTGCTTGAAAAAAAGCTGGGGCAGGAGCTTTTTATCCGCAGCACAAAGAAAGTGCAGCTCACCCCTGAGGGGGAAATCCTGATGCGCCACATCGAACCTGCGGTCAATCTCATCATGCGGGGAGAGAACCAGCTCATGGAAGCAGATTCCCTGGGCGGCGGCCAGCTCCGCATCGGCGCCAGCGACACCATCTGCCGCTATTTTCTGGTTCCGTACCTGAGCCGCTTCCACAAGGAATATCCAGGCATCCATATCAAGGTCACGAACCAGACTTCTATCGGCTGCGTAGATCTGCTGGAGAACGGTCAGGTGGACCTGATTTTCACAAACTACCCGAACTCCCGCCTGGGAAATTCCGGGCACATGAAAAAGGTACGCAGTTTCCAGGATGTCTTTATCGCCAGCCGAAGCTATTTCAACCTGGAACATCAAAAGCTGACCTTCCGCGATCTTTTGAATTATCCGATTCTCATGCTGACACGCCAGAGTACCACCAGCGAATACCTGCACAACCTCTTTTTACAGCATCAGCTTGATTTGGTGCCGGAGATTGAGCTGAGCAGCAACGATCTCCTGCTGGATCTGGCTTCTATCGGTCTGGGAATCGCCTTCGTCCCCGATTACTGCCTGCCCGCGAACTCCTCCGATCTCTTTCCGCTGACGCTGGCCGAGGAGCTGCCGCCCCGTCAGCTTATGATCGTACACAGCGAGCAGCTTCCCCTAAGCCCCGCCGCACGGCAGTTTATTCAGTATTTTTAAGACAGGAGCAGACATATGAATCTGATAAAGCAATGCAAAGGCCAGCTTCTTCTGACCATTCTTTTATTATTTCTCATCCTGGCTTCTCCCTTTCAGGATTACATGGAGCGCATCTTCCTTATGGACAGCATGAGCTTCCCGGAAGATGCCGCAGGCGTCGAGCGCAGGGAGGACGGCATACTCACAGTCTCCGAGGAGGGAAGCGGCGTGACGCTGACCTCGGATCTCTGTTATCTGAAGCAGGGTACCTATCAGATTACTCTCTCTGTTGTGTCAGAGGAGGAGGGGAGCAGTGTAGAACTCTTTGATCCGACCTATGTAAATTCTGACAACACTGCCGGACAGGTGCTGGCTTCCGCGCAGATTCCCGCATCCGGGGATACGACGGTCACTCTGACCTGCCAGATAGAGGAATCCGGCCGCTACGTGCAGTTCCGGGTACACGCAGCGCAGCCCATGGAATTTCACAGCATTTACCTGCTGTCGGAGAGCGGTCTGTACCGGGATCCTTATATCTGCGCGGCTCTGCTTCTCCTTCTCTCGGCTCTCCTTTTCTTCGTCCGTTCCAGAAGAAAACTGCGCCCTGAGACCTTGATCCTGCTTGCCTTTGCGGCCCTGTGGTCGTCCGCTCCTCTCTCCGTTCCCGGACTGCTGGACGGACATGACATCTATTTCCACTATTCCCGGCTCTTTAACGTGGCGGAAGGTCTGCTGGAGGGACAGTTTCCGGTCCGTATCCACAGCCAGATGTACCAGGGCTTTACCTACATGGAGTCTGTCTTTTACCCGGAGCTCCTTCTCTATCCTTTTGCCCTGTTCAGCCTTCTGGGGATGTCTCCGATTGGCTGTTATAAGCTGCTGCTTGTCGCCTGCAATTTTGCCGCAGCCGGGATCGGATATTACTCCTTCTCCCGCCTGTGCCATTCCCGCAAAATCGGTCTGACAGCCGCCTTTCTCTACACCTTGGCCCAGTACCGGCTGATCAATCTCTACACAAGAGCGGCTATCGGCGAAATGATGGCCTCTATTTTCCTGCCGCTTCTGATGCTCGGTATGTACCAGCTCTTTCTCGGCGAGTCCCGGAAATGGCTCACCGCTGCACTGGCCTTTACTGCTCTGCTCCAGTCTCACCTGATCACGACAGAGCTGGCCATCGCCTTTTCCGTCGTTTTTGCCCTGTGCCATATCCGTCATCTCAGAGAGCCGAAGCGCCTTTTACGTCTCTTTCTGGCAGCCGGTGCCACGGTGCTTCTGAATCTGTGGTTCATCCTGCCCCTGCTTGACATGATGCGCTATCCGGTCTCCGCCCTGGGTGAAGTGCGGGATCTGAACAGCCAGGCTCTCTATGCCCTTCAGCTTTTTGACACCGGAGTGAACAATCCTTCCGGAGACGCCTTCCATATCGGAAGCGTCAGCGGGGAGATGCCCTTCTCCGTAGGCCTCGTTCTCCTGCTTGGCTCTTTGATCTTTCTCTTTGTCTGCTTCTCACGGAAATCTCAGGATCTTCCGCTGAAGCTCGGAAAATGGTGCCTTGCGCTGGGCGGTTTTTCCCTCTACGCCTCGTCGGTCTACTTTCCCTGGGAACTTCTTCAGTCCAACAGTGTCATAGACCGGCTGGCCGGAAATATTCAATTCCCGTTCCGCTTCCTTCCGTTTGCCACTGCCTTTCTCTGCGTGACGGCGGCCGTGGGAATCTGCGGCCTCATCCAATCCTCTGAGCATCAGAAGCTTTTATTCCTGCTCTGCGCCGGACTTTCCGTGTATTCCTCCGGTATGTATTTCAGCAATTATGCAGATGAGGCGGAGATCTTCGTATCCTGGGACAACCAGTTGGATCATGTCATGGACACAGATTCCCTCTATGTGATGAATCCGGACGACATCTCCTTCCTGGACGAAGCCCTGCTGGAAAGGGAGGCTGTATTCCTTCCCTCAGAAGGCGTCACCGTCACCGATACCTTCCGCGAAGGCACGAACGCCGCCTTCACCTATTCCAAGGCAGAAGGCGGCTTAGACAGCTATGTGGATCTTCCTTTCAATAATTATCCCTGCTTCCATGCCTATGACGAGAATGGACAGGAACTGGATACCGATGCCGGCGAACTGCTTCGCCTGCGCGTCATGCTTCCGGAGGCTTCAGAGGGAACTGTCACCGTCCGCTTTGAGCTTCCCGGATTTTACCGCGTCGGAGACGCCGTCTCCCTTCTGACGGCCCTGCTTCTGGTTCTCTGGCTCCTGTCCCGGAAGCGCCTTGCTCATAAAAATACCGTGGGGACAAAAGGGGAGGCGGAGTCTCACTCGCTCACCCGGTAATGCCCCACAATGTCGTCCCTTTTCTCCAAAATATCCTCCTCGTAGGAGGCCTGAGGGCCGCCGCTGTGGTGAATCACATAGGCCACCCCATCATTGTTTCGTTTATCGGACACGATTCCGATGTGTTTCTCAAAAATTACAATGTCGCCGCCCTGCCACTGGCCGATGTCGTAAATGTCCGTCGTCAGTGGGATCGCGGTGTGCGAGAAATATACCCGCAGATTCCTTACCCGGCGAAAATCGATGTTCGCATCCGGCTTCTCGATCTCATAGTCCTGGGGATTCTCCAAAATATCCTGATCCACCAGCTCCTGCAAATCATATCCCGCGCTCCGCAGGGCATTCGCCACTACGTCCGTGCAGACGCCAAAGCCATCGTCAGGATAGCCTGTGTCATAGTACTTGCTTTTATAAATGGGGCGTGTGGCGATATAATCCCTTGCGCCCTCAAGGATGTCCGTCTGATCGTCTATGCCGTCTCCATCCCGGTCAACGCTGCTCCTAATATCCGCGATCTGAAAATCCTCATTTTCCTTGGCCCGGACAGGCGCGCTGCTTGGTCCCAGCACCAGATAGCGGAAATGGTACAGGCAGGCTGCGGCCAGAAGGATGAACACCGCCACGATACAGCTTATCCATAATCTTTTTCTCTGCATACGTTTCCTCATTCTGAGCAATGCTCTTGCCAAAATTTCTTAATTCGTTTCTCTGCGTCCGGCAGCCGGCATACCTGAAAGCCTTCCCATTCCAACGGAAACAGCCTCCGGTAATCGCTTCCCTGAAACCGGTCGTCAAGAAGCAAAATCACTCCCTGATCTTCATCTGTGCGAATCACGCGCCCCGCGGCCTGAAGTACCTTGTTCATGCCCGGATAACGGTAGGCATAGGCAAAACCATCCATATGGCGCTCCTCATAATAGTTCCGCAGGATCTCCCGTTCATGGCAGACCAGAGGAAGTCCTGTGCCGACGACAGCCGCCCCGATCAACGCCTCATGCTTCAGATCGATCCCCTCAGAGAAAATGCCTCCCAGTACGCAAAAGCCCAGAAGGGAACTTCCGCTCTGCTCCCGGAACCGTTCCAAAAACGCCTCTCTCTCCTCCTCCTTCATGCCAGATCTCTGAAGCACACATTCCACATTGCCGCCGTACTGCTCCTCGAAAATATCATAGACGTCCAGCATCATCCGGTAGGACGGAAAGAAGGCCAGATAATTCCCCTTCTTTCCCTCAGCCATAGCCGCCAGCCAGGCCGCGATCCGTTCGTACTCCGTCCGGTTTCTTCTGGTATAGCGGCTGCTCACATCCTGGCACAGCAGGAGAAGGCGCTTTTCCGGCGAAAAGGGGGAACGGGCATAGACTGCATAGTCATTCTCGTCGCCCAGCAGGTGCTTATAATAGGGCATCGGAAGCAGGGTGGCGGAAAAAAACACTGCCGCCCTCCCCTTGTCGAGACACTCCCGCAGATTTTCCGCGATCTCCACACAGTAAAGCTTCAGCCGAAAGCGGCCATCCTCTCCGATCTCACTGTAAATCACATAATTATCATTCAGACGGTCGGCCGTATTCAGAAAATCCCGAACCTGGAACCAGAAATCCAGAACATCCTTCAAAAGCTCCGGTTCGGCTCCTTCCTCACGGATCCGGTCAAGCTCTGTGGAGAGGGAAAGAAGCTGAAGCTGGAAGGCGCCCACATCCTCATGAAGCTGATAGGTCTCACATTCCTTTTTCAGTCTCAGAAGATATTTGTTGCAGCGTTCCAGACAACGCTCAGCCTTCTTGTATCTGCCCTTCAGTTTTCGCTTCAGTTCCAGAAAATCCTCCTTGCAGAGAGAGGCGCTGAACATTTCCCTTCCCCGCTCCACCAGATTGTGGGCCTCGTCGATGAGAAAGAGATAATCTCCTTTCACTCCCTCCGCGAAAAAGCGTTTCAGGCGTACATTCGGATCAAAGACGTAATTGTAGTCGCAGATCACGGCGTCCGTCCAGGAAGCCGTGTCGAGGCTCAGTTCAAAGGGACAGACCTGATGCTTATGAGCCTGTGAAAGCAGCGTCTCCCGGTCCAGCCTGTCCGGTCCTTCCGTCAAAAGCTCGTAGACGGCTTCGTTGATCCGGTCAAAATGCCCTTTTGCATAGAGACAGGCTTCGGGATTGCACTGGGTTTCCTCGCAGATGCAGAGCTTCTCCTTGGCCGTCAGCGTCACGGTCTTCATCCGAAGTCCGTTCTGCCGGAGAATATCAAAGGCTTCCTCGGCGACTGTGCGCGTCACAGTCTTTGCGGTCAGGTAAAAAATGCGATCTCCAAGACCTTCCCCCACCGCCTTCACAGCCGGGAACACCGTGGACATCGTCTTGCCTACGCCGGTGGGCGCCTGGATGAACAGGCGCTTTTTCCGGGCTATCGTCCGGTATACGCCGGCTGCCAGATCCCGCTGGCCCTCCCGGTAGGGAAAGGGAAATTCCAGCGGACGGATACTTGCCTTCCGGCTCTCCTTCCACTCCGTCTGAAACCGGGCCCATTTCTCATATTCCTTCATGAGTCCCGAAAACCAGTCCTCAAGCTCCCCCCGCTCCCGGATTTCACGGAAAAATTTAAGCTCCTCCGTTTCCAGATTCCCATACGTCATCTGCACCCCGATCCGTTCAAGCCCGTTTTGACTGGTATAGATATAGGCATAACACAACGCCTGAGCCAGATGTACGCCCAGGGGTTCTCCTATCAGCTTCAGATCCCGGTATACGCCTTTGATTTCATCGATATAGACCAACTCGTCCTCTGTGAAGATCCCGTCGGCCCGTCCCTCCACCAGACAGTCAAAGCCCTCCATCGGAACCGTTATCTTTAAAGGAACCTCAGCTTTGTACTCGGCCCCCATACGTCTCTGAATTTTTCTGTGCAGGCGTCCTCCGGCCTGCATCGCCAGAAGATCTGCCTTTCCTGTCACCCGGTTGTCCAGATCTCCCTCCCGCAGAATAAATTCTACGAGCGCACGCACGGAGATCCGAATCTCTGTTTTTTTCTCGTCCATAAAATCATTGTAGCACGAAAAAAGAGTCCGGTAAACCAGACTCTTTTCCGCCTATCTGTTTCTTGCTTCCATTCTTCTATTCTCTGAATTCTCCCGGTTACGCCACCGCGAACTTGGACAGTACACGGTCAAACTCTCCGCTCTCTCCATGACATTTCACAATCAGTTCCCGGTTCAGGTCCATGCTCATTACGCCCAGGAGAGACTTTGCATCGATCAACACACGGTTGTAGCATATATCCACATCAAAGTCACACTGGCTCGCGCTTCGCACAAACTCTTTTACGTCTTCGGCAGCATTCAGTTTAATCTTTCTTTCCTGCATTTACATACACTCCTTAAAGGTTAAATTATACTGTAACAGTGGATTGTAACGGTATTATGCCAGCAAGCCTTCCATTTGTCAATCCTGCCCGTTTTCTTCACTTTCTGCCAATATTCTTGCCTTTTTTATCGAATGTATACAATTTTTAATGTAGTCCCTCAGAGAAATTCTAAGCTTTTTTAAACCGCCGGAAAATTGTGGATGGTTTTGGTACAAAAAAAGACATAAAGATTCTATAAATTTTTTTGAAACTTCTACCAGTTTCCATTTAGTCTTTCGCCTCGATCATCACAAAGATCCCGGATTTTATCCTGATTCTTCCCTCTGCCTCCACGATCTCATTGCTCACTCCAAAGCCCGCGCTCCCTGTGCTGGTAAACGTCCAGTCCCGCAAAGGATATTTAAAACCGATCAGATCAACGCCCGTCACCTCGGTAGTAAGAGGGATCAGGGATACATAGTTCCCATACTGTTCCTCCCTGGAAAGCACGGTCTCTCCGTCGATCAGCCGGATGCGGTTGTTCTCATCCACGATCTGGCAGGAAACTCCCGCCTTTTTCGCAAGCATCATACTCTGGATATTTCCCAGCACATGATCGATGCGGCTTCCGGTACCGCCCAGAATCACAATCTCTGTGCTGTGAAGCTCCAGAGCCAGCTCAATGGCGATCTGCGTATCCGTGGAATCTTTGATCGGGTTGTAGGTCCGCAGCTCTATTTCCTTTCTGCCCCGATAATAATCCACAAGCTTCGGATCCGCCGTATCAAAATCCCCGACCACATGAGTCGGCCTGATCCCGTTGTCATACAAAAAGCGTAGCCCATTGTCCACGCCGATCACAGTATCAAAAGTCTCATTTTTCAAAAAGGACAGGGCAAAATCGCTTCCGATTCTGCCCCCGCTTACAATCAAAGTTCTCATTACTGCCTCAAAATCTCCAGAAAATCTGTTACATTCTTCTCCACGTCTCCGGAGAATACCGCAGAGCCCGCTACGATGACATTGGCTCCCGCCTCCAGAACCGTCTTTACGTTGTTCAGTTTGATGCCGCCGTCCACTTCGATGTCGGTCTCAAGCCCGCGCTCGCCTATCATACGGCGAAGCTCGCGGATCTTTCGCGTGCAGCTTTCGATATATTTCTGACCTCCGAAGCCCGGATTCACGGTCATCAGAAGCGCCATATCCACATCTTCCAGAATATAGTCAAGAGCCGAAAGAGGCGTAGCCGGATTCAAGGCCACTCCTGCCCTAATTCCCTTTTCCTTTATGGATGCAATCGTCCGGTTCAGATGAGTGCAGGCCTCGGCGTGAACCGTAATGATGTCTGCTCCCGCGTCCGCAAAAGCCTGAATATAACGATCCGGATCACAAATCATCAGATGTACGTCAAAGACCATCACGGAATTTTTCCGAATCGATTCAATTACCGGAAATCCCAGAGACAGACTGGGCACAAACGCCCCATCCATCACATCAATATGAAGATACTCGGCTCCGGCCTTCTCCACCTTTTTTACGTCTTCGCCCAGAGCTGCAAAATCTGCCGAAAGAATCGACGGCGCCAGCTTGTTCATGTCAATACCTCCTCCTGTTTTTCAATTCCTCATATAAAAGTTTATAGTTCTCATAGCGAACAGGACTGATCCTGCCCTCCGAAAGAGCCTCCTTGACCGCGCAGCCTGGCTCATGGATATGAGCGCAGCCCTGAAAACGACAGCTATCTTCATACTCCCGAAATTCCGGAAAGCAGCCGCCAAGCTCCTCTTTTTCCATATCCGGCAGATAAATGGAGCTAAAGCCCGGCGTATCGCAGATATAGCTGTTCCCATCTATCGCAAAGAGTTCTGAATGGCGGGTGGTATGTCTGCCTCTTTCAATCTTTCTGCTGATGTCGCCCGTCTCCATTCCCGCCTCCGGCGATAAGAGATTGATAAGAGACGACTTTCCGACGCCGGAAGGTCCCGCCACCGCCGTAGTCTTGCCTTTCAGAAGCGCGCGGATTTCCCCAATACCCGTCTGATCCAGCGCGCTGGTAAAACGCACCTCATACCCTGCGCTTATGTAAGTGTCCCTAAGAGTTCCAAGCTCCTGTTCCGTCACAATGTCCTGCTTGTTAAAGCAAATCACTGCCGGAACCTGTTGATACTGCATCAGAATCAGAAACCGATCCAGAAGATTAAAGTTCGGCTTTGGCTTCGCCGCCGCGAAAATCACCAGAGCCTGATCGATATTGGCCACGGCAGGACGAATCAGCTCGTTTTTCCGGGGCAGAATCTCCTCGATATTCCCCTCCTTATCCTGCTCGTCCAGGACCGTCATCTCCACATCGTCGCCCACCAGGGGCTTGACCTTCTGATTGCGGAATATCCCTTTTGCCTTACATTCATAGACGCCGGATTCTCCTGCGTGAACGTAGTAGAATCCGGCAATTCCCTTTATAATCTTTCCCTGCATGAATTACCTGTCATTTGGTGATTGTCTGGTTTTAGGTGGCAGCGTTGCCGCCGGATGTACTGCCTGTACCGTCACTTGGCGTCGTAGGCGTCGAGGTGGTCGGAGTCGTGAAGGTTCTTCCGCACACTGTGCAGGTTGTGGACACGCCCTCTCCGGTACCAGACGGAGCTGTATGCTCTTTTCCTTTATCCGTACAGCTGCGGATATTGGAATAGATTCTTACGGAAATCGTCGTTCCTATCTGCTGCGTGCCGGAATGGCTCTGCCAGTAAATCAATCCATTCTTTGTATAATCCGGAGCCTCGTCTCCGTTCTGTACTTCTCCCAGACTGAAATTGGAACCCAGCGCGCTTCTGGCCTGATCCGCTGTTCTTCCTGTCAAATCCGGTACAGAGGCTGTAGTCACAGGCTCCCGTCCCAGACTCACCACAATATTGACCGTGCTTCCATACTCCACCGTGCTTCCATTGCCCGGATTGTAGGAAATCACATCGCCTTTAGCCACTGTGTCGCTGTACTCCTCCGAACGCGATACCTTCAGCCCTCTGCCTGTCAGGTAAGCGGTGACAGCGCTTTCACTGCTGCCGTTCTTCATAGCGTTTCCAATATATACGGTATCCGGTCCCGTGCTGACCACGTAGCTGACGCTCGTACCCTTCTCTACCGTAGTTCCCGCTGAGGGACTCTGGGAGATAACATTTCCTGACGCTACCGTATCGCTGGCTTCGGTCGTCACTGTGCCGGAACTCAATTCCGCCTGGCTCAGAAGCTGTTTCGCCGTCGCCTCGCTTCTATTCCTCAGATCCGGAACCTGAACCTGGGCGTCCTCCTCGCTGCCCTTACTGATCACGATTTTAACGACTCCTCCGCGCTCCACGCTCTCGCCTGCTTTCGGGCTGGTAGAAATCACTCGGCCGGAGGCCACGTCGTCATTATATTCCTCTGTCACATCTGCGCTGAGCCCCAGGTTTTCAAGGGCGCTGACCGCGCTCTCCCTTGTATAATCCTCCAGATCCGGCACCTCCACGCTGGAGCCGTCTCCGCAGATCACCACATATATGGTCGTATTCGGCTCCACCTCAGTTCCCTTGTCGACGCTCTGCTCGATGATCTGGCCTGCCTCATATTCATCCGAGGAACGGGTCTCGCTGACCTTGATTCCAAGTCCCAGCTCGTTCAGCGCCTCCTGGGCTTCTGAATAGCTCATTCCCAGAAGATCCGGAACCACCGGATTTTCCTCAATCACATCTTCGATCTCTGGCTCGTTGTCGCTGCTGCTGTTGTTCGAGCCTCCTCCGAATCCCACGAGTCTTACTACGATCACGATTACAATGATCAGGATAATAACGGCTGCGGCGATACCGCCGATCATCATGATTTTTTCCAGCTTCGGATCCAGCACGCCTCCTTCGTCGTCATCGTCCTCCTCATCGTCCGATTCTTCCTCATCATCGTACTCATCGTCATATTCGTCGTCATCATACTCATCGTATTCGTCATCATCGTCGTACTCGTCATCGTATTCGTCGTCGTCATACTCGTCGTCATCATTCATACGATCGAGGTATGCGTACCTGCTCTCAGCATCGTCCTCATCCACGGGAAGTCTTCCCGTCTCCTTTTTGATCTTGGAAATCTCATCCCTGGTAATCGCCACGGTCTTGGCGCCGTCCGGCACGATTTCCTTTACAAAATTTACGTCCGGTGTGAGCAGGGACTGCTTCAGATCCGCGATCAGCTCCGTCACATTGGGATAACGGCGATCCGGACTCTTTTCCGTACATTTCAGAATAATGTGTTCCAGGCTGACCGGAATGTCGGAAGCATATACCCGCGGAGACACAATGTCCTCCTGCAGATGCTTCACGGCCACCACAACGGTCGTCTCGCCATCAAACGGCACACGTCCCGTCACCATCTCATACATCACAATGCCAAGAGAATAAATATCGCTCTTGGCATCGCTGTATCCGCCTCTGGCCTGCTCCGGAGACGTATAATGCACGGATCCCATGGCGTCCGCCGTATTTGTATTGGAAGAAACGGATTTCGCAATTCCGAAGTCCGTCACCTTAACCTTGCCTTCACGGGAAATAATGATATTCTGCGGCTTGATGTCTCTGTGCACAATCTGATTATTGTGCGCAATCTCCAGACCGGAGGCCACCTGAATGGCAATGCTGGTGGCTTCTTTCACCGTCAGCCTGCCCTTTTTTTCGATATACGTCTTAAGCGTGATGCCTTCTACCAGCTCCATGACAATGTAGTTGATATTCTGCTCATCGCCTACGTCATAGACATTCACAATATTCGGATGAGCCAGAGCCGCGGCCGCCTGGGCCTCCTCCTTGAACTTGCGGACGAAATTCTTATCCTCCACAAACTCATCCTTCAGTACCTTGACCGCCACAAAACGGTTCAGCTTGTGGTCCTTTCCCTTAAAGACCTGAGCCATGCCGCCGGAGCCTATCTTCTCCAGGATCTCATAGCGGTCTCCTAAAAACATTCCGATTCTTACCATTTTATCACCTCATCATCCCTGATTCCGTTTTACTCATTCCATTCAATCAGTACGACTGCAATATTATCTTTTCCGCCGTTCCGATTTGCTGTTCTTACCAGTTCCTCGGCTGCGGACCTGACATCGGTTCTTTGATTCACAATTCTTTTAATCTGTGCGTCCTCTATCATGTTGCTCAATCCATCCGAACACAGCAGGAGGCATTCGCCTCTCTCTAGCTTTGTGTCGAAATAGTCCGGCTCCACTGTCTCAGTCACTCCGATTGCCCTTGTGATAATATTCTTTTCGGGATGATTCCGTGCCTCCTCTTTTGAAATCTCTCCCATGCGGACCATCTCTTCCACCAGAGAATGATCCTCTGTGATCTGTTCGATCCTGTCGCCAATCTTGTACAGGCGGCTGTCCCCCACATTTGCCACAAAAGCGGTCCCAGCCTTTACCGTAACCGCCACCAGCGTCGTTCCCATGCCCGTGTAGGCCGGGGATTCTCCCGCCTTCTCGATCAGCTTTTGATTTGCATACTGAAATGCGCTCTTGAAAATCTGCAGCGGGATCTGCTGCATACTCTTTGTAACTGCCTCGCACACCTTTGAAACCGTGTACTCGGAGGCCAGATCGCCTGCTTTATGACCGCCCATTCCGTCTGCCACCAGAAACAGGTTCGGCAGATTTCCCATGGGTTCTTCTGATACGAAGATATAATCCTGATTGATGCTTCGGCATCGCCCTACATCCTTGATACCCCAGGCTTTCAGCATTCGTCTCCTCCTTTCACTCGGCAGTTTCGAGATACCTCCTGCGTAGCTGACCGCAGGCGCCGTCAATATCCCGCCCCATTTCCCTTCTAATAGTAACATTAATTCCGTATTTTTCAAGTTCCTTTTTGAAATTGCCGATAACTTTTTTGTCCGGCTGAACGTATTTCCGCTCTGTCACAGGATTCACCGGAATCAGGTTTATATGGCTGTGAAGCGGCTTTGCAAGGGCTGAAAGACGCCTTGCATCCTCCGGATGATCGTTCACTCCGCCCACCAGACTGTACTCAAAGGTCAGCCTTCGTCCTGTCTTGTCATAATAATACGCGCAGGCGTCCAGCACCTCCGGGAGTTTGTATTTCCGGGCTATCGGCATCAGCTCCTCCCGCTTCTCCTGAGTAGCCGCGTGCAGGGACAGGGCCAGTGTGATGGACAAGTCCTCCTCTGCCAGCTCCCGAATCCGGGGCGCGATCCCGCAGGTGGACACAGTGATATTCCGCTGGCTGATATGAAGTCCATGCTCATCTGACAGAATCTTCAGGAAACGGAGCAGATTCTCATAATTGTCCAGCGGTTCCCCGGTTCCCATGACGACCACGTTTGACACACGTTCCCCGCTGTCTTTTTGTATCCGGTAAATCTGATCCAGCATCTCCGAAGCCTGCAGATTCCGCACAAGGCCTCCTATGGTGGAGGCGCAGAAACGGCAGCCCATACGGCAGCCCGCCTGCGAAGAAATACATACGGAATTGCCGTGATGATACCGCATCAGCACACTCTCTATCATATTGCCGTCCGCCAGGCGGAACAGATATTTACAGGTACCGTCCAAACGTGATCTCTGTACTTCTACGATCTCCAGATTCACGTATTCATATTCTCTTTCCAGAGCTTCCCTTAAAGTTCTGGAAAGATTCGTCATTTCATGAAAGCCGGAGGCAAGCTTCTCGTGCATCCAGCTGTAGATCTGATCTGCCCGAAAGGCCTTTTCGCCTTTACGCAGAAGTTCTTCCCGAAGCTCTTCCCTCGTAAGAGATTTAATGTCTCTGAAATCCATAACGATTTATTCCCCGATTTTCCTTCTGAACTTTGCGATAAAAAAACCGTCGCAGCGCTGCACTCCCGGAAGAAGCTGGAGATACCCCTGCCGTACTGTGTTTTTCTGAAGTCCGGCGCCAGGCTTTTCCTCCTGCTGCCGTGAAAGCTCCCGCAGCAGTTCCTCCGGCAGACAGTCCTCCATAGAAACGGCCTCGTAGGGATACTGTTCCAGAAACCAGCGTACATTTTCTTCATTCTCCGCCTGACAGATCGTACAGGTACTGTAAATCAATATGCCGCCAGGCTTTACATATGCCTGCACGACGCTCAAAATTTTCCGCTGCAAAGCTGCCAGTTCCTGCTGCTGCTCCCGGCTCATTCTGTATTTGAGATCCGTCTTCTTTCCCAGCACTCCCAGGCCAGAACAGGGAAGATCCGCAAGCAGAACGTCTGCCTGACCTTCTGACGCCTTATCCGGCACACAGGCATCCCGGACTGATACTTTTATGTTCTCCGCCTGAAGACGCTCCGCGTTCTCCCGGATAAGCTCTGCTTTGTACTCCGTCAGATCCCTTGCGTCCACCAGGCCCTTTTCTCCCGTCTTCTCTGCCAGATAGAGGCTCTTTCCTCCGGGAGCCGCGCAGACGTCGATGCAGTAATCCCCCGGCTTCACGCCTGCCGCTTCCACGGCCAGCATGGAGCTTACATCCTGCACCTGAAACAAACCTTCCCGGAACTCAGGGAGAACGCCCAGATAATCGTACCCTTCTATCTGAAGCGCGCACGGCAGATAAGGAGCCTGACTTACGTTTACGCCGCGCCGGAGAAGTTTTGCCTTAAGCTCCTCCGGCGTTGTGCGGCTTTCGTTTACCCGGATGGTCGTCGGACGGTTTTCATAGAAAGCAGCCAGCATCCGCTTGACCGTTTCCTCCCCGTAGGCCAAGATCCAGTCTTCCACAATCCATTCCGGCATGGAATAGCGCACGGACAGATACGAAAGAGTTTGCTCTCTGGGAGGGTATTTAAGTTCCGTCAGATTTCTCGCGACATTCCGCAGAACCCCGTTTACAAAGCCTTTTAGCTGACGAAAGCCCTTTTTTTCCGCAAGCTTTACCGCCTCGCTCACAACCGCCGCGTCCGGTACGCTGTCCATGAACTGAAGCTGATATACGGACAGACGCAGAATTTCCCGAATCACCGGCTTTTGCTTTCTGACCTTGACACTGGAAAACTGATCGATCACATAATCCAGCCAGATACGCCGCTCCAGGGTACCTTCCACCAGCCGCGTCAGAAAAGCGCGTTCCTGTTTTTCCAGATATTGATATTTTTCCAGAACATTCCGAAGGGCGACATGGCTGTACTCCATGCCGCCCGACACCTCCAGCAGTACGCCCAGAGCGAGTCCCCGGATATTCGTCCCCTTAGTCACGATCCCGTCCTCCGAACAGTATGAGCAGACGAAGTAGAGACAGAATAGAAGCCGCCGCCGCTGCCACATAGGTCATAGCCGCCGCGCTCAATACCTTTTTCGTCTGTCTCAGTTCTTCCTCGTAAAGAATGCCTGTATTTCCCAGAATCTGAATCGCCCGGTTGGAAGCGTTAAATTCCACCGGCAGCGTCACGAGCTGAAACAGCACGCCCAGGGAAAAAAGCAGAATACCCAGATCAATCAAAAACTGACTGCTGGCAAAAATGATTCCTATTAAAATAATCGGCCAGGCCATCATTGTTCCGAAATTTGCCACTGGAACCAGAGAATTGCGAAAACGCAAAGGAGCATAGTCCTTCTGATCCTGAACCGCATGGCCGCACTCATGAGCCGCCACACCGACTGCCGCTACGGACGCGGAATTGTAGACAGAATCCGACAGGCGCAGCACCCGGTTTTTGGGATCGTAATGGTCAGTCAGATTACCTGAAACATGCTCGATCCGCACATCATAGATTCCCGCAGAATGCAGGATCCTCTCCGCCGCCTGAGCTCCCGTAAGCCCTGACATGCTTCGTACCCTGCTGTATTTCGCGTAGGTGGTCTTTACCCTGGCCGAAGCCCACAGGGAAATTACAACGCCGATAATAATCAGAATATACGTTGGATCAAAATAGTAGTAATAACCGTAACCATAAGGCATAGACGCTCATCTCCTCACTTTCCAAGCCTTGTTCCCGCCTCCAGGCGGAAGCCTCTTAAAAATGACGCAGTATCCATTCGTTTTTTCCCCTGAAGCTGAAGTTCTGTGATCTTCAACGCTCCCTCGCCGCAGGCCACACAGAAGGCTTCCTTGGTCACCTCTGTTATCTCCCCGCAGGCGGCGCCCTCATCCTTCCTCTCGCATACGTCCGCCGCCCATATTTTTAACGTCTTGTCTCCAAGTCTCGTATACGCGCTGGGCCAGGGATTCAGTCCCCGAATCAGACGCTCCAGCGCGGCGGCGCTTCTGGAAAAATCAAGCTCTCCCATCTCCTTCGTAAGCATTTTTGCGTACTCCGTCGTGGTCTCTCCCTGCTTTTCGGGCTTCAGCTCTCCCTTTTCCAGCTTTTCCAGAGCTTCCACACAAAGATCCGCTCCAAGCTTCGAGAGCTTTTCAAACAGACTGCCGCTGGTCTCCTTGGGATCTAGTTCCACGCTTCCTTTCAGAAGCATATCGCCGGTATCCAGGCCTTCGTCCATCTGCATAATCGTGACGCCGCTTTCCTTTTCTCCGTCGATGACGGCCCACTGAATCGGCGCTGCCCCCCGGTACTTGGGAAGCAGAGAGCCGTGAACATTGATGCAGCCATATTTCTTCATATGAAGAATCTCTGCCGGAACAATCTGTCCAAAGGCAATCACCACAATCACATCAGCCGGAGTCTCCTGAAGCACACGTACCGTCTCCGGATCCCGCAGCCGCTTTGGCTGGAACACTCTGAGCCCACGCTTCAAAGCCGCGGTCTTAACCGCCGTAGGCATCAGCTCATGGCCCCGTCCCTTTGGCTTATCCGGCTGGGACACCACCAGCGTAATCTCATGGCCTGCGTCCGCCAAAGCCTCCAATGTTCCCACCGAAAAATCCGGCGTTCCCATAAAAATAATTTTCATGCTGTCACTCCTCGTCTTCCTCTGCGGCTTCCACGTCGTAGATGTCTCCTTCCACCAGATCCACGTACATCACGCCGTCCAGATGATCAAGCTCATGGCAGATAGCGCGGGCAAGAAGTCCCTCCGCCTCTACCTCATACCGTTCCATATCCTCGTTCCACGCTTCCGCTTTCACATAAGCCGGACGCGTCACAATTCCTGCCTTGCCCGGTACGCTTAAGCAGCCCTCGCTTCCCGTCTGCGTATCCCGGCTCTCCAAAATCCTGGGATTGATCATGGTATAGGGCGTTCCGTCCACATCAATCACGACAATCCGCTTCAGGATTCCCACCTGAGGAGCCGCAAGTCCCACGCCCTGAGCCTCGTACATCGTATCATACATATCCCCGATAAGCTCACGCAGCCGGGGCGTCATCTCCCTGACCTCCCGGCAGTTTTTCCTGAGAATATCGTCTCCCAGTTCTCTGATATTTCTAATCGCCATTTTCTTTTCCTCCCGTATTAAAATGGATTCACAGGATCCATATCAAACTGTATATTTAAAGCCCGGAGCCTTTCCTCTCTGCCAAACTCCGCTTCCATGCTCTCCTTCCAGGCGAGCAGTACGGAAAGATCCCCGCATTTCAGATACAAAACCTTCCGGTATACATCCTTCAGCTTCGCGAGCCCTGCCTCCGCAGGACCAATCACCTGAATATCCGCGCCCTTCCCCTCATGCTTCTGAAGCCTGCGCACAGCCTCAAAGGTAAGACTTCGGATAAGCTCCGCTCCTTCTTCCAGCGCCGCCTCCTGTCCGGACATCATATACAGGGCCAGAAGATGTGCGGCCGGAGGATAGTTCATAAGCCTCCGGTAAGCCATTTCCTGTTCAAAAAAGCTCTTGTAATCCTGGGCCGCAGCCGCTTTCACACTGTAGTGATCGGGACTGTAGGTCTGTATGACAGCGATTCCGCTTTCATCTCCCCGTCCCGCCCTTCCAGCCGCCTGTGTGAGAAGCTGAAAGGTTCGCTCAGAAGCATGGAAATCACCCGCGTAAAGAGACAGATCCGCCGCCAGGATTCCCACAAGCGTCACTCCCGGAAAATCATGCCCTTTTACTATCATCTGGGTTCCCACAAGGACGTCCGCCTCCCCGCGGGAAAAGGCTTCCAGAATCTGCTCATGGCCTCCCTTTTGCTTTGTCGTGTCAAAATCCATCCGCAGCACCCGCACACCCGGAAATTCCTTCTGCACAAGCTCTGTCACCTGCTGGGTTCCGGCCCGGAAAGCTCCGATATAAGAGGAACCGCAGGAAGGGCATTTTTTCTCCGCCGGTCTCTGGTAGCCGCAGTAATGGCAGACCATCCGGCCTCCCCTGTGCAGGGATAAAGACACATCACAATGTGGACATTTTATCACATGTCCGCAGGCTCTGCAAGAAACAAAGCCCGCATAGCCCCGGCGATTGATAAAAAGCATGACCTGCTGCTTTTTAGAAAGCCTGTCTCTGATGAGTTCCTCAAGCCGCGCGCTGAAAATGGAACGATTTCCCATTCTCAGTTCTTCGCGGAGATCCACGATCTCCGTCTCCGGAAGCTTGCGTCCCGGCACACGAACCGGAAGCTCATATAACTGATAATCCCCAATCCGTGCTTTTTCATACGAATCCACCGAGGGTGTGGCCGAGCCAAGCACTACGAACGCTCCGCTCATGCGCGCGCGTTCTATGGCCGTCTCCCGCGCATGATAGCGCGGCACTGTCTCGCTCTTGTAGCTTCCCTCATGTTCCTCATCTATCACAATGATTCCAAGTCTGTCAAAAGGTGTAAATAAAGCCGAACGCGGTCCGATCATCACCCGAACCTCTCCCTTTCTGGCTCTTTCAAACTGATCGTACCGCTCGCCGGCTGATAGCCGGGAGTGCATAATCGACACCTGATCGCCGAACCTTTTATAAAACCGGAGTACGGTCTGAAAGGTCAGCGCAATCTCCGGAATCAGGACGATGGCCTGCTTTCCCGCCTCCAGAACAGCGGCAATGAGTTCCATATAGATCTCCGTCTTGCCGCTTCCTGTAACGCCGTGAATCAAAGACGGCCTTTTATCGCCCGCTGCCGCGCGGGAGAGAATCCCGTCCACCACCGCCTGCTGCCTGGGATACAAGATCACAGGATGCGCCTGTACCTCCGAGGGCTTTACCGGATTCCGGAATATCGTATCCGCCTCCACCCGGACAAGTCCCATCTCTGCCAGAGGCTTAATGGTCTGGGCTGTGATCCCAAGCTCCTTCAGCGCGCCGCTGTAATCCAGTCCATTTCCATCCGGTTCCGCATTCAAAAGAGCCTCCATGAGCCGCATTCTGGCCTTCTGATTCTTTTTTTCAAAAATCTTAAGGCTGCCCGCTGCTTCCTCCCTGGGAACCGCCAGGACGATGCTTTTCTTCACCTTTTCCTGAACGGCTCTGCGGACCGGCAGTACAGTCTTCAGCGCCTGGTTCATCGTGGAGCCATACATCCGGCGCATCCAGGAGGCCAGCGCGATAAGCTGTCCTTCCAGACGTATTCCCTTTTCCGCGATCCCGATGATGTCTTTCACCCGTTCCGGCTCCCATTCGCACACATCCGTCAGCTCCACCACATAGGCCGTAAGCCGGCGGCTGCCGTTGCCAAAAGGGACCAGCACCTGCATACCGACGCCAAGCGCGTCCTCAAGTTCTGCCGGCACCCGGTACTGAAAGGTCCGGTCCAGCTTATCCAGGGAAATGTCCACGATCACATTGGCATATTTCACTTTCTTCCCAGCTCCTCAAGGACCTCCCGGATCAGCACCCGCTCATCCATCGGATACTTGACGCCCCGGATTTCCTGATAATCTTCGTGTCCCTTCCCAGCCAGAACAATCACATCGCCTGGCTGTCCATGCTCTATCACATAGCGAATCGCTTCCTTGCGATCGACGATCTCGATATACTTTCCTGTCGTCTTGCTGATCCCTGTCTTGATGTCGTCGATGATAGCCTGCGGTTCCTCAAAACGAGGATTGTCTGAGGTGATCACAGTCAAATCCGCCAGGCGTCCCGACACCTCTCCCATCTCAAAACGCCGCATCCGGGAGCGGTTTCCTCCGCAGCCAAAGAGACACACCAGACGCTTCGGCTGGTATTCCTTTAATGTAGTGAGAAGACTTTCCAGGCTCATCGCGTTGTGCGCGTAATCGATCAGCAGCGTAAAGTCATCCGACACCTTTACTTTTTCAATCCGCCCCTTTGTCTGAGCCACTTCCAGGGCTTCCAGCACATCCTCTTTGGAAATCTCAAAGTGGCGGCAGACCGCGATCGCCACCAGAGAATTATAGACGCTGAATCTTCCAGGCATATCGATCTCCACATCCAGGTCGAGAAGCCCGGATACATGGTAGGCCACACCCAAAAAGCCCGGACGGCTTACCAGCTCCACATTGGAGGCGCGCAGATCTGCTTTTTCCGAAAATCCATAGGTCTCCACCTGGCAGGTATGCCCTTCCAGAATCTGTTCGCAATGCTCATCGTCCAGATTTACGATTCCAATCCGGCACTGACGGAACAGACGGCTCTTGCACTCCAGATAATCCTCAAAGCTCTCATGTTCATTGGGACCGATATGATCCGGAGCCAGATTCGTGAAGATTCCGATGTCAAACAGGATTCCGGCCGTTCTGTGAAGCTTCAGCCCCTGCGAGGATACCTCCATCACGACGACCTGGCAGCCTGCCTCCACCATGGCCGCGAAATATTCCTGAATCGTATAAGACTCCGGCGTCGTATTGCCGGCCGGAATATGGCGGTCTCCGATGATCGTCTCAATAGTCCCGATAAGACCTGTGCGGATCCCGGCGTGTTCCAGAATGGAACGGATCATAAAGGTCGTAGTCGTCTTTCCCTTCGTTCCGGTAATGCCGATAACTTTAAGCTTCCGGGCCGGATAGCCGAAATAAGCCGCTGAGATCAGCGCCAGCGCGTAGCGGGTGTCCTTCACCAGCACCACGCAGGTTCCGGCCGGAGCCTCCACAGGACGCTCCGCCACGATTACGACGGCTCCGCCTGCCGCCGCCTGCGCGGCAGCTTCATGGCTGTCAAAGGAAGCCCCCTTGATACAGACGAACATACACTCTTTTGTAACCTTCGCCGTGTTGTATACGAGTTCATTCACATTTACGTCAATACTTCCGCTTAAGACCTCATATTCCAGATCTTTCAGCAGTTCCCTTGCTGCTCTCATCCTCATTCTCCAATCAAAATATCATAAGACGACAGGAAGCGTCCGCCCGGTTCCAGGCTCTGCTCGTCAAACTTATCCTTCAGTTCCCCTTCAAAGCCCATATTATCGCATCTGCCAATCCAAGGTTCCAGACAGATAAACGGCGCCTTTCCACCCGCCGGAGCCCAGATTCCCACGCTCAGAGCATCCGGACAGCAAAGCGTCACCAGCCTCGTCCCATCCGAATCCACCAGGCCCACTTTCTTAACCTGGCCATGGTCAAAAATCAGGGCGTCTTTGTCAAAGGTATGGACGTCTACAGTATAAACGCCGTTCTGAAGCGGCAACGTCTCCGGATGTTCCGCGTCCACGCCGGCCGTAGCCAGATCTATCGCCACGCGTTCCAGGCTTTCCTTCCCGTCAAAGACCAGACCGCAGCCTTCCTGCTGCGTGATACAAAAGCCCGGATGTCCTCCGATAGAAAAGTACATCCGCTTCTCTCCCGTATTTTCCACCTTCCATTCTACTGTTACACAGTTTCCTTTTATTTTATGCGTGATCTCCAGTACAAAGTCGAAGGGGTAAACTTTTCTGCTCTCCTCGTCCGACACGAGTCTGTGCGTCACAAAATCTTCTCCGCTCTCTGTACACGCAAACTTCCGGTCTCTTGCGAAGCCATGCTGTCCCATGGGGTATTTCTTTCCTTCATATATATAGAAGCCTCCGCTCACCTTTCCCACGAACGGAAACAGCACTGGCGCGTGACGCGCCCAAAATAAAGGGTCTGCGGTCCACAGAGCCTCCCTCTCCCTCTTTTTATCAA
>DVLE01000083.1 GCA_018715645.1 Candidatus Merdisoma merdipullorum | reverse complement strand
AAAGCGGCCTGGGGCCGCCGCCGGTGCGGCGCGGCTATAATGTCTGGCGACATTATGACATAGCCTTCGGCCATGTCTCACCGGAGGATGCACACGCCCCGGCGCGGAAAAGCGGCCTGGGGCCGCCGCCGGTGCGGCGCGGCTATAATGTCTGGCGACATTATGACATAGCCTTCGGCCATGTCTCACCGGAGGATGCACACGCCCCGGCGCGGAAAAAGCGGCCTGGGGCCGCCGCCGGTGCGGCGCGGCTATAATGTCTGGCGATATTATAGCATATTCTTCGGGGAAATGCCATTGGAGGCGGGTGGCTGCGGAGACGAGCAAGCATTTCAGGAATTGCATCCGTAGGAATAGGAGAGATACTACGGACGAAAAGAGGTATTCCGGGAATTACATCCGTAGAAATTAGAGAAATACTACGGATAGAAAGAGATATTTCAGGAATTACATCCGTAGATAAAGGGAAAAAACTACGGATAACAAGCGGGATTCCAGACTTTTCATCCGTACTTAGGGTACCCTTAATTGACAAGGGCATACTCGCCTCCAGCGGTCTGATTTTGGCCTTTTCCGCGTCATCGTCAATCGGCGTACGTCCAGTACGCCTCATTCCGTTTCCTTGAAAAATCCGAAACCAGACCTACTGGAGGTCAAAGAGTCAGGCAGAGGCCGTTCCGGCGTCCTGCAAGGCGCTTGAACGACGCGTACTGGACGTACGCGGAGCGAAAAGCAACACAGCAGGACACCGGAACAGCCCTGCTCCGACCGAATATGCCCTTGTCAATTAAGGGCAAGCATTTCAGGAATTTATTCAACTATCCGACGAAACTTGACAAGAATCTTCGGCAAGTGTAGAATATAAAAAGAAATTCTGCAAATGCCGAAGATGTTGGACGGCATGGCAGATATTTTACGAAAGAGGGGAGCGAGGCGTATGAAACGGCTGCCGGATTCCGAGCTGGAGCTGATGATGATTATCTGGGATGCGGGAAGGGGTATCACAAGAAATGAGATAGAGGAACGCCTGCCGCAGGACAGGCGGCTTTCTGCGACGACGATTCTGTCCTTTCTGTCGAGGCTGCAGGAGAAGGGCTTTGTCTGCGTCGGAAAAGAGGGAAGAAATAATGTATATGAACCGTTGATCCGCAAAGAAGATTATCTGCGTCAGGAGAGCCGGAGTATCTGGAAGCGCTTGTACCAAAATTCTGTGGGTAATTTTATGACGGCGCTTTGCCAGGAAGATGAACTGACAGAGCGTGATCTGGATGAACTTCAGGAATTTCTGGATCGAAAAAGAAAGGAGAGAGGCTGACTATGCTGCAGGCCAGATACCGGAAAGCTTTGTGGATTTTTGCGCTGGTATGGCTGGTTTTTTTCCATGGCTGGTTCGTTTACCTGCTTGGAGTCTGTCCGTTCCGGGATGGCGGCCCTCTTTTACAGGAAAATGTGTTCCGGCTTGCAGCCATAATCTGGGCTTTGGGAACGGCAGCTATGGCGCTTGGACAATTCGCGTCTTATCAGAGATTCCGGAGACGGGCGCTGGAGGGTATGGTTCCGGTTGAGGAATCATGGATCAGGAGCGTCTGTATTCAGGCGGCGAAGGAAGCGGGCTGCGGGACTGTGACGCCCTTATACCGGAGCCGCGCCGTCAGTACGCCGCTGGTGCTGGGCTTTGCCGTGCCGGTGATGCTGATACCGCAAAGGAAGGATTACTCCTGGGCGGAGCTGCGGATGGTATTTCTGCATGAGTGTACCCATGTGAAGAAGAAGGACCTTTGGTATAAGCTGATTTTTACAGTGGGTATCTGTCTGCTGTGGTTTCAGCCATTGGCGTATCTTTTGAAAGCGGCGGCTTTCTGCGATGTGGAAGTGGCCTGCGACCAGAGTGTGGTGCAAGGAAAAGCGGAAGCCGATCGGAAAGCCTATGCGGATTTTTTGCTGAATTCCCTGCGGAAAGGAAAGAATAGGGAACTTCCTTATTCTGCCTATTTTTACAATAGTAAGGCTGTGATGAAGGCCCGGCTTTCCGTGGTAGAGGATATGCGGGAGCGCTCTGGTCTTCCAGGGACGGTTGTCTGCGTGCTGGTGGCGGCGGTTACGATCATTCCGGCGCTGTATTTTGCAGGAGCAGCCGGATTGGAACTGGGAGAATCGTATGGAACCGAAGGGCAGGAGGCGGAAAATTCTGAAAGCCTGGGAAGAGAGAAAACGGGGAACCTTGCGGGGCAGGAAGCGCAGGAGCCGGCAGATCAGGCTCTGCCTCAGCTTCCGGTCTGCCGGACGAGAACCAGGGCTGGCGTGACTGAGGTGACCTGGGATGCTGGCAAAGTCTGGTCGGAGGTTCCTGTGGAACAGGAAGATTTGCTGGCCAGAGGAGATCAGATGGACGGAGCGCTCATGAGCGTACAGGAAAAAAGCTACGTGGTGTCGAATGAAATCACAGCCTTTGCATATGGCGGTTCGTCGGAAGTCCCTGTGACCGTGCTTTGGTCCAAGGATCAGGGGGAGGCCTGGGTTACGAGTGTTGTGACTTATGAATACCGGGACGTACGCCGGCTTTTCTTAAGCTTTCCGGACACGGAGCATGGATTCCTGGTGCTGACGACAGGGAGGACCATGTGGCAGGAAGGAGACGTCCTGTATCGGACAGAGGACGGAGGAATGACCTGGGTAAAGACAGAGCGGGAATCGTCGCCCGGTATGGAGGGGTATCATTCGCTGACCACAGGGGCGGAATTTCTCACGCCGGAAGTGGGCTTTATCAGTATCCGAGGTTCTGAAGAACCTGTTTTGTACCGGACGGAGGATGGGGGAGTGAACTGGGAGCTTTATTCTTTTCCGGAGCCGGAAGCGGGACAGAGGGAGACATGGAGTTGTATGGGTGAGGCAAAGGAATGAGAGCATGAAAAAAATCAGTAAGGAAGAACGGAACTGGAAACGAAAGCTTCGGGGATTTCTCTGGATGAGACGGCTTTGCAGCCCTATATTCCTGATTGTCTATCTGCTGGCATGGAGAGCGTTCCTGCAGCTTTGCATCTATGGAGGCGTCAGAAGGTATCTGCCGCTGCTGCTGGCCTGCATGGCGTTCTTTGCAGGGTATCTGCTCTGGTACCTGGCGGAGCTTAGAATGTACGGGAAACACAGCATCAGGCGGGCGCTTACGCAGTTTGAGGTAGAAGATAACCGGGTACTTTCGGAATGCAGCTTTGAACTGAGGGATGTCCGGTGGTACAGAAAAAAGAAAGGCCAGATTTATCTTTTCCTGAAAGGCCGCCGCTTTGTATGGCTGGATACGGAGCAGGCGTCCGGGCAGAAGCGGGAACTTCTGGAATTGAAGCTGACGCAGAAAGGGATACTGGCGACACATTTCTGGAGGATTCCTGTGGCCCTTGCGCTGGCTGCCGCCACGTTTCTCGGAGCAGCCGGAGCCGTTTGGAGCGCAGTACCCTATAATGGGCGGCTTTCCTGGGCGCTTGATGAGCTTTGGAGCAGCCGTAAGGTGCGCCTGGTACATAACAATATCTACGAGGACGGGCTTGATGGAATTCTGGAGGACATCAGAGAGAAGGTGGATCTGCCGGAGAAGCTCTGCCTTGTAAACAGCTTTAACCTGCATTTCCGGGCGGACGGCACGGTAGAAACCCTATATACCTTTGTGAAAGGCTTCGATGAAGATGGAAATTTCGTGGATAGCTATCTGATCGATTACGATGCCTCCGTATCAGACAACATTACGATCTGGCTTGGAGGAGCGGCGGATATGGAATTTGAAAGCGATAAGGATCTGACGCCTTTGCTGGAAGCCATGCGCGTGCTGCCGCTTCGGGAGACTGTGGAGAACTGGCAGCAGGAGGTCTATGGAATCCTTTATTATGGTGAACGGAGCTGGGGCTACAGTACGAAAGGAATCCGCTATCTTGACGCAGACGGTACGGTCTCCTATCCGGGTACGTACGCGGCGGAAGAAATCAAGGGCTACAGCATTTCTGTATTCTGTCCGGAAAATGAGGCGAAAACTCCGGTACGTTATCTGTACAGGGGAATTTTGTGAATCTGCGCTTGTATTGAGGAAGGGCGCATGCTACACTGAGGTCAGAAAGACTGCTGCCGGGTACGGCGGCATAGTGTGACGGGAAGGGGGACGACAAAGGTGAAAAAGGTCGTTGCGGCAGTGACGCTGATATTCTGTCTGGGATTCCTTTCGGGCTGCGGGGAGGACAAGGTCTTGCCGGAGCAGCTTTTGACGGAATATATGCAGCTTTTGAGCGAAGGAAAATACGAGGAGATGTATGCGTATCTCTCGGAAGATGCAAAAGCGGAAACGGATGAGGAAACATTTGTGAACCGCTACCGGAATATCTACGGCGGAATAGAAGCCTCGGATATTGCCGTTGATATAGAAGAAGATGAGGATAAGGATGAGGACGGCGGTACGCAGAGGGTAAAATACAGGATTACCATGCAGACGCTGGCCGGAGAGTTATCCATGGATATGGTAGCCATCTTTACGGAGAACGAAGAAGGCGAATATAAGATGGAATGGGACAGCCAGGACATTTTCCCGAATCTTCTGAATACGGATACGGTACGCGTGGTGACGACTTCTGCGAAACGGGGCAATATTTACGATCGGAATCATGTGGAGCTGGCGCGGGAGGGCGTGGCCTCCTCGGTGGGACTTGTACCCGGAAAACTGCCGGAGGACAGGGACGCCGCGTATCGGCAGATCTCAGATATTCTGGAAGTCGATGAGGCAAAAATAGAAAAGGCTCTGAGCGCAGGCTGGGTAAGAGACGACACCTTCGTTCCTCTGCGGACTGTGTCAAAAGAAGCTTACGAGCTGAAAGAACAGCTTTTGGAGATCCCCGGAGTCATGATTACGGATACGACCGTGCGTTATTATCCTTTCGGAGAGAAGGCGGCCCAGCTCACAGGCTATGTGCAGAATATCACGGCGGAGGAGCTGGAGGAAAGGGAAGGCCAGGGCTATAATCAGAACAGCATCATCGGGAAAGCCGGGGCTGAGCGTGTATATGAGGAGCAGCTTCGCCCGAAAGACGGCTATTCGATTCAAATTCTGAATGAACTTGGAGATGTGAAGGAGACCGTACTGGAAAAGGCGCCGGAGGATGGCGAGGACGTGGTGCTGACCGTGGACATCACGCTGCAGCAGTATCTTTATCAGGCCATGAGACTGGATGAAGGCTGCGCGGTGGCCATGGATCCCACAAGCGGCGCAGTACTGGCTTTGGTCAGCACACCAGCCTATGATCCCAACGATTTTGTCATGGGCTATACTTACGGCGCCTGGAAATTTATCACTTCCGATGAGGGACAGCCTCTCTATAACCGCTGGCTTGGGTCCTGGGTGCCGGGATCTTCCTTCAAGCCTGTGACGGCGGCTCTGGCTTTGACACAGGGAACCCTCGATCCGGCGGAGGATGTGCCAAACGAAGGACTTAGCTGGCAGCCTGACTCAAGCTGGGGCGACTATTATGTGACGACTCTTGAGGATTACGCGGTAAAAAATCTGGAAAACGCGTTTATACACTCAGATAATATTTATTTTGCCAAGGCGGCTGTCGGTATGGGAGCCGAGGGTTTTGGCAGCGGACTGGATTCCCTGGGCTTTGGAGAATCCCTCGATTTCGACTTTGAGCTGACAGCCTCCACCTACGGAACGGAGGGGGAGATTACGTCCGATATGGAACTGGCGGACAGCGGCTACGGCCAGGGCAAGATCCTGGTCAATCCGATTCATCTGTCCTCGATGTATACGGCTCTTGTAAATGGCGGAAATATGGTGCGTCCGTATCTGCTGGAGGGACAGGAGACTTCGTATTGGAAAGAAGGCGTGTTTACTGCGGATGCGGCTGAAACAGTGCTGTACGATCTGTACCGTGTAGTGGAATCAGAGGAGGGTACGGCACATGAGGCGTACCGGACAGAATACCGTCTGGCCGGAAAGACAGGAACGGCGGAGATCAAGGATTCTCAGGATGATACGACCGGAACGGAGCTTGGCTGGTTCGTGGGTCTTTGTGTGGAGGATACAGACAGTCCGCTTCTGATCACCATGATGATCGAGGATGTCAAAGGACGCGGAGGCAGCCATTATGTGGTGCCGAAGGTTATGGAGGGCTTTGACGCTTATATGACGGGACAGGCGCCGGTTTTTGAGGCGGGGACAGACGACGCGGGCAGCGCAGCATCCGGAGAAAGCGCGTAGGTTTATAGAAGAAGCAGGGAGATAACAGATTATGATTTTAGCAATAGACATCGGAAATACAAATATTGTGATTGGCTGTATCCGGGGAGAGGAGATCGCTTTCGTGGAGAGGCTTCACACAGACGGAACCAAGTCAGAACTGGAATACGCGATCAGCATCAAGACGGTTCTGGAGATATATGGAATCGACAGAAAGGAGCTGGAAGGAGGAATCATTTCCTCTGTAGTGCCGCCGCTGACAGGGGTGATTCGACGTGCGGCCGCCAAGGTGACGGGACGGGAGATCCTGGTAGTAGGTCCCGGCGTGAAGACCGGACTGGACATTCGCATCGACAATCCAGCGCAGCTTGGCCCCGATCTGGTGGTAGGAGCAGTGGCAGGGATCGAAGAATATTCCTGTCCGCTGGCAATCATTGATCTGGGGACGGCGACCACATTCACCGTGGTAAATGAGAAAAAGCAGGTTATAGGCGGAATGATCATGCCGGGTGTGGGAGTGGCCCTGGAATCCCTGATTAGCCGTACTTCCCAGCTTCCGAAGATCAGCCTGGAACCGCCCAGGAAAATCATTGGAAGCAATACGGTGGACTGTATGAAAAGCGGCGTCCTCTATGGAAACGCCGCCTGTGTGGACGGTATGATTGGACTGATAGAGGAAGAACTGGGGCAGAAGGTATCTGCTGTGGCTACGGGCGGAATGGCGAAGTATATTGTACCCTACTGCCGGACTTCCATCGCGATGGACGACGCTCTGCTTCTGAAAGGGCTGAAGATTATCTACCGGAGAAACCGCTAAGAACTGCCGCGGTGAACCACATCTTTTCCATATTTTCGGCGTATTTTGTCCATGGCAGCGTCGAGCTTTTGAAGCTTTTCCGGGGAAGGGGCGTGTACGTCCCTTCCCTTTTTGACGGTATCGGGTTCCGCCGTCGGCAGATCAAAGATAGAAAGCTGGATGGGCTCTCCTTCGGCAGTCAGCTTTGAGGAACGGATGCCAAGCAGACGCACGGGACGTCCGTCCCAAAGCTCGTCGAACAGGCTGCAGGCCAGACGGTGAATATCTTCGGCGCTGTTTACGGGAGACAGTGTCTGGGTCTGGTGAGAGGCCTTTGTGAAGTCAAAATATTTTATTTCTACCGTAATGGTTCCGGCGAGCTGCCCGGCCTTCTTTAACCTGCCGGAGACGCTTTCGGCCAGGGAGAGAAGGACCGCCTTGGCCTTTGCAGGTTCCGTGACGTCTTCCGAAAGTGTCGTGGAATTTCCAACGCCTTTGGCTTCCTGCTTTTGGGTGACCACGGGGGAGGGATCGATGCCGTTGGCATACTCCCACATCAGCCTGCCATGGCTCTTAAAGTGGGCGGTCAGAAAGGCGGGATCCGCATGGGCCAGATCTCCGATGGTGCGGATGCCAAGACGTTCCAGCTTGGAAGCGCTTCTTCCTCCCACCATGAAAAGCTCCGACACGGGCAAGGGCCACATCTTTTCTTCGATCTCCTCAGGGTAAAGAGTGTGTACCTTTCCCGGCTTTTCAAAGTCGCTGGCCATTTTGGCAAGTACTTTGACGGTGGAGATTCCCACGTTGACAGTAAAACCAAAACTTTCAAATATCCGGTCCCGGATCTGGGCGGCCGCCGCTTCCGGCGAAGGATAGCGGCCGGAAACAGGGGTGAAATCAAGGTAGCATTCGTCTATGGAGACCTGCTCCAGATCGGGAGAAAATTCTTCCGAGAGAAGCCCTATCATGGCGCGGCTGTACTGACGGTACAATTTGTGATCCGGAGGTTCCATGACCAGTCCCGGACATTTCCGCAGGGCTGCCGCCACAGGCTCTCCGGTCTGGATACCATATTTTTTTGCAGGAATAGACTTGGCGAGGACGATTCCGTGACGGCTTTTCTCATCTCCTCCGATGATAGAGGGAATGGTCCGCAGATCGACGCCGCTTCCATTTTGCAGTTTTTCCAGAGCGCTCCAGCTTAAGTAAGCCGAATTGACGTCGATATGAAAAATGATCTGTTTTCTGTCAGCCATGGGTTTCCTCCCTTCCTGCGTACTTTTTTCTATTATAACACCGGGGAACGTATGTTTGCAAGCGGCATACACACTGTACAATCTGTCGGTTTGACCTTCGGAAAATGACATGATAAAATATTATCAAACATTTTTATCACGCAGGAAAGAAAGAGGGTATTCATCATGTACAATGCAGCATCGAAGCGTGCAGAGGAGTTTATTGACCATGAAGAAATCCTGGCCTCGATTCAGTTCGCCCAGGAAAACAAGAAAAACAGACCATATATAGAATCTCTGATTGAGCGGGCGGCGGACTGCCGGGGGCTGAATCACAGAGAGGCAATGGTTCTTCTGGAATGCGAGGAGCCGGATCTGAATGAAAAAATGTTCCGTCTTGCCAGGGAGATTAAGCAGAAGTTTTACGGCAACCGGATCGTTATGTTCGCGCCGCTCTATCTGTCCAATTATTGCGTCAACGGGTGTACGTATTGCCCTTATCACGCGAAGAATAAGCATATTGCCAGAAAGAAGCTGACGCAGGAGGAGATTCGCCAGGAGGTTATCGCCCTTCAGGACATGGGACATAAGAGACTGGCGCTGGAGACCGGCGAGGATCCGGTCAACAATCCGATAGAATATGTTCTGGAAAGCATCAAGACGATCTACAGCATCCAGCATAAAAACGGAGCGATCCGCCGGGTAAACGTAAACATTGCGGCGACTACCGTGGAGAATTACCGGAAGCTGAAGGAAGCCGGTATCGGAACTTATATTTTGTTCCAGGAGACTTACCACAAGGAGAATTATGAAAAGCTTCATCCCACGGGACCGAAGCACGACTATGCCTGGCATACAGAGGCCATGGACCGGGCTATGGAAGGCGGCATCGACGACGTGGGAATCGGCGTACTGTTTGGACTGAATATGTACCGCTATGATTTTGTGGGACTTTTGATGCACGCGGAGCATCTGGAAGCAGCCTGCGGCGTAGGCCCCCATACCATAAGCGTACCCAGGATCCGCAATGCCGACGACATTGATGCTTCTGCCTTTGAGAACGCCATTTCCGACGAATTGTTCGCAAAAATTGTGGCCGTGATCCGGATTGCAGTCCCCTATACGGGAATGATTATCTCCACGCGGGAATCCAAGGCGACGCGGGAGAAAGTGCTTGATCTGGGCGTATCTCAGATAAGCGGCGGTTCCCGCACCAGCGTCGGAGGTTACGTGGAGCCGGAGGATGAGGAAGAAAATTCCGCGCAGTTTGACGTAAGCGATACGCGGACGCTGGACGAGGTCGTGAACTGGCTCCTTGATCTGGGATATATTCCAAGCTTCTGTACGGCCTGCTACAGAGAAGGCAGGACGGGCGACCGCTTTATGACGCTTGTGAAATCCGGCCAGATCGCCAACTGCTGTCAGCCCAACGCGCTGATGACATTGAAGGAATATCTGGTGGATTATGCGTCTGAGGATACAAAAAGAAAAGGCGAGGCCGTCATCGCGGAAGAATTGAAGCGGGTGACAAACGACAGAGTCCGGGCAGTCGCGGCCCGCAATTTGGAGGAAATTGAGCATGGAAAAAGAGATTTCAGGTTCTGAATATACGCAGAAATTCAATACCATTTGTCCGACAGACTCCTCAAAGGTCGTTCATACCGTGCGCTTTCGGAAGGCGACCTGCACCCGTGTGGACGATACCGTGGAGGATTTCCACTGCAGCAGGGACGGCTACTGCGTGAAATGTACGGAAAATTACCGCTGACTGAGGCAGCCATTGCTTTTTGTCCGGCAACCAATTATAATGTTGGTAATAAATACTACAGTTTGAATGAGGTAAAGAGATATGGAGAAAAAGAAAGTAGTAGTCGCCCTGGGACATAAGGCCCTCGGAACGACTTTGCCGGAACAGATGACAGCAGTGAAGGGAGCGGCAAAAGCCGTGGCGGATCTGGTGGAGGAAGGCTGCCAGCTTGCCATCTGTCACAGCAACGCGCCCCAGGTAGGAATGATCCATACCGCGTTGAATGAATTTGGAAAGGTGCATCAGGACTATACGTTTGCCCCGATGTCCGTTTGCTCTGCCATGAGTCAGGGATATATCGGCTACGATCTGCAGAATGCGATTCGCGAGGAGCTTCTTTCAAGAGGAATCGTGAAGACGGTGAGTACCGTGATTACCCAGGTGGTGGTAGATCCCTATGACGACGCCTTCGCGGAGCCGATAAAGGTGATAGGACGTTACATGACGGCCGAGGAGGCTGCCGCCGAGGAAGAAAAAGGAAACTTTGTCATTGAGGAGGAAGGAAAGGGCTTCCGCCGTATCGTGGCGGCTCCGAAGCCGAAGGATATTGTGGAGATTGAAGCGATCCGCGCTCTGCTTGACGCTGATCAGATCGTAATCGCCTGCGGAGGCGGCGGAATCCCGGTTCTGCGTCAGCGGGGCCGCTTAAAGGGCGCCAGCGCGGTGATCGAAAAGGACTATGCCAGCGGGAAAATGGCGGAGCTTTTGGACGCGGATATGCTGATGATCCTGACCGGGCAGGAGAAAATGTCTATTAATTATGGTACGGAGCGGGAAAAGCAGCTCGATGTGGTAAGCCCGGAGCAGGTAGAGGAGTACGCGGCGGCAGGGCAGTTCCCCAGAGCTTCCATTTTACCGAAAATGGCGGCTGGAGCCTCCTTTGTGTCAGGCCGCGAGGGACGGGTGGCCGTTATCGCGGAGCTTACCAAGGCCAGAGAAGCCCTTCATGAAAAGGCCGGAACTGTGATCAAATAGGGATGCGGAAGAATTATATCAGAAAAAGGAAAGGACTGGCAGGCGCGGCGCACTAAAAATCTTGCCCTTCCGGCTATTTAATGATATACTATAACCGACTATGAAGAAAATTGGAGGAAATTTTCGGATGAGAACCTATCTCGTTACCGGAGGAGCCGGTTTTATCGGTTCCAATTATATTCACTATATGTTCCGTAAATACGGGGACGCGATCCGCATTATCAACGTGGATGCGCTGACCTACGCGGGCAATCTGGAGAATCTTAAGGACGTGGAGAACCGGGAGAACTATACGTTCATCAAGGCGGATATTCGTGACCGGGAGGCCATTGAGAAGATCTTTGAGGAGAATGAGATTGACCGTGTCGTTCATTTCGCGGCTGAGAGCCATGTGGACCGCAGTATTCGCAATCCGGAGATTTTCGTGGAGACGAATGTTCTGGGTACGCTGGTGATGCTGAACGCGGCAAAGAAGGCCTGGGAGCTGCCGGATGGAAGTTATAAGGAGGACAAGCGTTTCCTTCATGTGTCTACCGACGAGGTGTATGGTTCTCTGGAGGAAGGGGATACCTATTTCTATGAGACGACGCCCATCGATCCGCACAGCCCCTATTCTGCCAGCAAGGCATCCTCAGATATGCTGGTGAAGGCATACTGGGATACCTATCGCTTCCCGGCCAATATTACGAACTGCAGCAATAATTACGGTCCTTACCAGTTCCCGGAGAAGCTGATTCCGCTGATTATCAATAATGCGCTTCAGGGAAAGAAGCTTCCCGTCTACGGAGACGGCAAGAATGTGCGCGACTGGCTCTATGTGGACGATCATGCGAAGGCCATCGATATGGTACAGGAGAAGGGACGCCTGGGCGAGCGGTATAATATCGGCGGACACAATGAGAAGCAGAACATTGAGATTATCCATATCATTCTGGACACCCTTCAGGAGATGCTTCCGGATGAGGATCCGAGAAAGAAGCTTGTGAGTACGGACCTTATCACCTATGTAGAAGATCGGAAGGGCCATGATCGCCGCTATGCGATCGCGCCGGACAAGATCAAGGAAGAGATCGGCTGGTATCCGGAGACCATGTTCAAGGATGGCATCCGGCTCACGATTCAGTGGTTTTTCGAGCATGAGGACTGGATGAAGAATGTAACCAGCGGCGACTATCAGAAATACTATGAGGAAATGTATCAGGTAAGGTAGCAAACAAAAGGTGCCATAGGGGGACAGGCGTGCCTGTCCCTTGTGCGCTTTAGAAACAGAAGTTTTATACGGAGGTTCTATTTGATGAAAGGAATTATTCTGGCAGGAGGAGCCGGTACCAGGCTTTACCCGCTTACAAAGGCGATTTCCAAGCAGATTATGCCTGTATATGACAAGCCCATGATCTATTATCCGCTGTCTACGCTGATGCTGGCGGGGATCCGTGAGGTGCTGATTATTTCCACGCCCCGTGATCTGCCTGTTTTTCAGGAACTGTTCGGAGACGGTTCCCAGCTTGGTATGCAGATGAGCTACGCGGTACAGGAGTATCCGCGGGGACTGGCCGACGCTTTTCTGATCGGCGAAACATTCATCGGGGACGACCGTGTGGCCCTGGTGCTGGGCGACAATATTTTCTATGGACAGAGCTTTTCCGCCGTTTTGAAAAACGCGGCGGAGCGGGAGCAGGGAGCGACGATCTTCGGCTATTACGTAAAGGATCCGAGAGAGTACGGAGTCGTGGAATTTGACGAGAATGGAAAGGCCCTTTCTATCGAGGAAAAGCCGGAGCATCCGAAGTCCAATTATGCCGTTCCGGGCTTGTATTTTTATGATAATGACGTGGTGGAGATCGCGAAGAACGTAAAGCCCTCCGCCAGAGGAGAGATTGAGATCACAAGCATCAATAACGAATACCTTCGTCGGGGAACGCTGCGGGTGGAGACATTGGGGCGCGGTTTTGCGTGGCTGGATACAGGCAATCACGACGCGCTTTTGGATGCGGCGGATTTTGTGGCGGCTTTTCAGAAGCGGCAGGGAATGTATATCTCCTGTATCGAGGAGATCGCGTACCGCCGCGGCTTTATTGACAGAGAGCAGCTTCTTAAGCTTGCGGAGCCGCTGATGAAGACGGCCTATGGACAATATCTGACAGATGTGGCGAACGGCCTGTAGAGGGAGAAAAAAATGGGAAAGATTACAGTAGAGACCTGTCCGATAGAAGGTCTGAAGGTGATTACGCCCGCCGTCTTTGGGGATGAGCGCGGATATTTTATGGAAACCTATAATTATAATGATTTTAAGGAGGCAGGCATTGATCTGACCTTTGTGCAGGATAATCAGTCCGCGTCGAAAAAAGGCGTGCTGCGGGGACTTCATTTCCAGATCCATTACCCCCAGGACAAGATTGTGCGTGTGGTGAGCGGAGAGGTTTTTGACGTGGCCGTGGATCTGCGGAAGGGTTCCGCGACCTACGGACAGTGGTATGGCGTACGTCTGTCGGCCGAGAATAAGAAACAGTTTTTTATTCCGAAAAATTTCGCTCACGGTTTTCTGGTACTTTCGGATTATGCGGAGTTCGCCTACAAATGCACGGACTTCTATCATCCGAATGACGAGGGCGGCATCATCTGGAACGATCCGGAGATAGGAATTGAATGGCCGATTCCGGAGGGCATGGAGCTTATCATGTCCGAGAAGGACCAGAAATGGGGCGGCATCCGGACGCTTCGCCCGTAAGGAGGGAAAAAGAAGCCCTGGTATCAAAAGAATTAGGGAGTTGAAAAGAACAGATGGAAGAAAGCAGACAGTTGACCGCAGAGGTCTTTATCGACACCGGAAAGGATTTCCGGCCGGAAGATTCTCTGACGGTTCCTTATAACTGTTCTCTTGGCGAGACGGTGACGCTGGAGTTTGACCTGAGCGGTTTTGAACAGACTTACGGCTTCCGCTTTGATCCGCTTCTGGAGGACAGCAGCATGGTGCGCCTTGAGGAGATCGCTCTGACCTATGAGGACGGCGAGACCAAAGAGATTGACCTTTCCCGGATCAAAACCAACAGCGATGTGGATTTTGAGCCGATTTTTGTGTACCTTCACAAAGATCCGAAGTTCTTTGTGGATGAAGCCTTATGCCTGAAGCTTACCGGCGCCAGAGTAAGTTTCCAGGTGCTGGAACTGGGGAATGACCGGAGGGCTTACTGGCAGGAGATCAAGAAACACAGCGTATCCGAGAAAGAAAAGGAACAGCTTCTCGGAAAGCTGGATGCGGCCATGAAGGAGAACCATGCGCTGGAAAAGGAAAATCGCAGGCTGAAGATCGAGGAGGAGGATATTTATTCCTCCGGTATCTGGAAGCTGCAGCATGATGCGAGAGGACCGCTGAAGGTGATCTTTGGCAAGGGAAATATTCTGACCTTTCTTGCGTCTGTCTACATCGCGTGCTGCACAGAGCTTTTCATTTTTAACGACGCTTATTATTCCACGCCCCGTCCCAATGACGAGGTGCTGACGTTCAGCTTTCTGCGCTTCGGCCTGGTATGGCTTGGGGCTTTTGTGCTGATCGCCGTGATAAACAGTCTGATTCAGAAAGGATACCGCCGTGAGCTTGCTTAGTGTCTTTGTCAAATACCGCGCTCTCATCAATCAGCTTGTGATGAGAGACATCAAAACGAAATACAGGCGGTCTATTTTGGGACTTCTCTGGACGGTGCTGAATCCTCTGCTGATGATGACGGTGCTGTCTATTGTGTTTTCCTATTTCTTTTCCAGATATGGAGACGTCGAGAATTTTCCGGTATATCTGCTCTGCGGTCAGGTGATTTTCAATTTTTTCAATGAGTCCACAAGTATTGCGATGGGCTCTATCGTTCACAGCGGCGAGCTGATCAAAAAGGTCTATGTGCCGAAATACCTGTTTCCCATCACAAAGGTGATTTCCAGCGGAGTAAACCTGCTGGCGTCAATGCTTGCGCTGGTGATTGTTATGGTGGTTACGCGGGCAAAGGTGACGCCGACCGTACTGCTGGCGGTGCTGCCTCTTTTGTATGTGCTGCTGTTTTCCACGGGCGTCAGCCTTTTTCTGTCGGCTGTGGCCGTCAGCTTCCGGGATCTGATGCATCTGTACAGCGTTATCACGACGGCCTGGATGTACCTGACGCCGGTGATCTATCCGATGTCGATTTTGGAGGAGGCCCCGGCCTGGGTGACCTTTATTGTCAATGCCAATCCGCTGACCGCCTTTATCAAGATTTTCCGCGCCGTAGTTCTGGACGGAGTGACGGCTCCGGCCATTCTTCATGTACAGAGCATCGCCTGGTGCGCGGCTGCGCTGGTGATCGGTTCGCTGGTGTTTAAAAAATCTCAGGATACCTTTATCCTGAAAATATAGGAGAGAGCGATGAAGATAGAGAATGCGATAGAAGTGAATAACGTGTCCATGTGCTTCAATCTCTCCAGGGAAAAGGTGGACAGTATCAAGGAATATGTAATCAAGGCTTTGAAGCGTCAGCTTTTTTACGAGGAGTTCTGGGCTTTGAACGACATCAGCTTTGAGGTCCGCAAGGGCGATTCCGTGGGCCTGGTAGGGATGAACGGTTCCGGCAAGAGTACGATGCTGAAGATCATCGCGGGAGTCTTAAAGCCCACAAAGGGGACCGTGGAGACGACGGGTACCATCGCCCCGATGATTGAGCTGGGCGCAGGCTTTGACCATGATCTGACGGCCAGAGAAAATATTTTTCTGAACGGGGCGCTTATCGGTTATTCCCAGGATATGCTGGAGGAACGCTTCGACGACATCATTTCTTTTGCAGGGCTTGAGCGGTTCGTGGACGTGCCTATCAAGAACTTTTCCTCTGGTATGTTGGCGAGGCTTGGATTTTCCATAGCGACGATTGTGGACGCGGACATCCTGATCATCGACGAGATTCTGTCGGTGGGAGATTATCAGTTTCAGAATAAATGTAAAAAGCGTATCCGGGAAATGATGGACCGGAATACGACGGTACTTTTTGTATCCCACAGCATCGAGCAGGTAAAAGAGATCTGCAACCGGGCTATCTGGATTGACCGGGGACATATCCGCATGATGGGCGAGGCCGAGGAGGTCTGCGACGCTTATGAAGATCCAAAAGAAAAACTGACATAGAAGACGTCCGTGGACACAGGAAGACAAAAAGACGCCGGAATAGACCGGCAAAGGAAAAGCGGACGGTGAGGGAAGCATGGAAAATCAGGAATTACAGAATGACTATAAAAAATTATATGAGGCAGAAAGGGAAAAGTCTGAGGTCCTTGTAAGCAAGATAGAGGAGTGCGAAAAGGAGATCGAGGAGCTGAACTTTAAGCTGGATCGTATTAAGGGAAGCTTTGCGTGGAAGCTGGCGACGCCGCTGCGCAAGGGACTTCACTTTTATGAAAAGACGCGGGATCGTCTTACGCGCTACGGCTCCATTCCCGGTCTGATGCGCAAGGTCAGAAGCAAGCTCCAGGAGCGTAAAAACATGAAGCGCCATGGCACGGCCAGCTTTCCATCTCCTGAGGAGGCGAAGCGTCAGAGGGAGACGGTATTTCCCAACATGGTGAAGTTCAGTATTCTGACGCCTCTTTACAACACGCCGGAAAAATTCCTGACGGAGCTTTTGGACTGCGTGAAAAATCAGACTTATCAGAACTGGGAGCTGTGTCTGGCCGATGGAAGCGATCACGAGCATTCCTATGTGGGCGAGATCTGCAGGAAGTATGCGGCTGAGGATTCCCGGATTGTTTACCATGTCCTCGACCACAACGAAGGAATATCAGGCAATACAAATCAGTGTCTGAAGCTGGCTACAGGCGATTATATCGCTCTTCTTGACCACGATGATATTCTGCATCCCGCCGTACTTTATGAGTATGCGAAGGTGGTCAACGAGACGGGAGCGGATTATATTTACTGCGATGAGATCACCTTTGAGGGCGACAGCATCGATCATATGATTGTGCTTCATTTTAAGCCGGATTACGCGATTGACAATCTGCGCGGCAATAATTATATCTGTCATTTTTCTGCTTTTTCCAGACATCTGCTGGACGAGACCGGCGTATTCCGCAGCCAGTATGACGGAAGCCAGGACCACGATATGATCCTTCGCCTGACTGCGAAGGCGAAAAACGTGTATCATGTGCCGAAGGCTCTCTATTACTGGAGATCTCATAAGGCGTCGGTAGCTCAGGACATCAATGCGAAAACCTATGCGGTGGACGCGGCCAAGAGGGCCGTCCACGATCACATTATGGACGTCTATGGCATGGACGCGAAGGTAGAAAGCACAAGAGCTTTTCCGACCATATTCCGGATCCGTTACCCGCTTCTGGAGCGTCCGCTGATCTCTATTGTGATCCCGAATAAGGATCATATGGAAGATCTGTCCCGCTGCGTGGAATCTATCGTCAATAAATCCACCTATGAGAACTACGAAATTGTCATCGTGGAGAATAACAGCGAGACGAAAGAGATTTTTGATTATTACAAGGCGCTGGAGCATAATCCGAAGATTCGGATTGTGAAGTATGAGGGAGACTTCAACTATTCCCGCATCAATAATTTCGGCGTCACCTTTACGAATGGAAAATATGTGCTTCTGCTGAACAACGACATGAAGATCATCACACGCGAGTGGATGGAGGAGCTTTTGATGTACGCCCAGAGGCCGGACGTGGCCGCGGTAGGAGCAAAGCTCTATTACGCGGACAATACGATTCAGCACGCGGGCATTGTCATTGGTCTGGGTGCTCACCGGGCGGCCGGGCATACGCATTACAAGGATGATAAAATGCATCTGGGCTATATGGGGCGGCTTTGCTACGCCCAGGATGTGACTGCCGTGACCGGGGCCTGCCTCCTGGTAAGCCGGGAACAGTACGACGAGGTAGGCGGTCTGGACGAGACCTTCAGCGTGGCCTTCAACGATGTGGATTTCTGCCTGAAGCTGCGTCATGCAGGATACCTGAATGTGTTCACGCCTTTTGCGGAGCTGTATCATTATGAATCCAAGACAAGAGGCATGGAGGAAGGGGAGAAGCTCCGGAGATTCCAGCATGAGGTCGATCTGTTCCGCACAAAATGGAAAGCGGATCTGGATGCGGGCGATCCCTATTTCAACCCGAATTTCTCACTGGATTATTCTGATTATACAATCAAATGACCAAAGCAGGAGACGGCATAATGAAACAATATTTTGCGGCACGGAATATCATAGCGATGCTTGCAGCTTTTCTGGCAGTGTATGGCTTTAACCTGTTGTACCAGATTCGCTCTGAGAGTACAATGTTTTCCAACAGTGTGCTTCATATGATGGTTTTTGCGGGGTTTCTGTGCTGCGGTCTGCGCTTTTTCGCAGGCAGGATAAACAGACGCCTGGTTCTGTTTTCTCTGGCAGGAGGAATCCTCTTTGCCACTATGACCTGCTTTGGATTTTCGTTGAATTATAGAGATACCATCTGGCAGCCGAATGTCTTTCCTGCGATTCTGTGTCTGATTCCTCTTTTTGGAATTTGCACAGGCATTGTTCTGCGGACATTGACAGAAAGAACAGAAAGAAAAAATGTTTCAGAACTGAGCAGACGCATATCCGAACTTCCTGAAAGACGCTTTTACCTGCTCTGTTTTGCGCTTTTATTTTTGGCCTGGGTTCCTGTGCTTTTGGCAGCCTGGCCGGGAATCTTTTCTTATGACAGCGGCATACAGCTTGCGACTTTCGTGGATGGGGAGGTTACCGGACATCATCCGATCCTGCATACAGCTTTTCTGGGTCTGACGAGGGCGCTTGGTCATGCTATTTCCGGATCCGGACAGGAAGGAAATCAGACGGGAGCGCTGCTCTATTCGCTTATTCAGATGATTATCATGGCGGCTCTTTATGCGAGGGTATGTCTGTTTCTGCATAAGCGACGCGTGCCGCTTATGATTCAGATTGGCACGATCCTTTTTCTGGGGTTTCATCCTGTCAATGGACTGATGGCTCTATGCGCTACTAAAGATTCAATTTTTTCAGCAGTGTTTTCTGTGTTTGTTGTACAGCTTTTTGAGATGGCGGAAGATGAAAAAGCCTTTTTTGCTTCCTGGAAGCGCCAGTTATTGTTCTGCGTGAATGTGTTTTTTCTGTTTGCGCTGCGCAATAATGGGTTTCACACTTTTTTGCTCTGTATCCCATTTCTGATTATTGCGTTTCGCAGATTTTGGAAGAAGATGCTGCTGCTTGCCCTTATCTGTATCGCAATGTACGGAGTTTATAACGGCCCTGTCTATAGCGCTTTGGGTATCGAGCAAGGTGATCCCAGGGAAATGTGCAGCGTGTTGATGCAGTCGGCGGCCCGCGTATATAACCTGGATAATCAGGGGCTTACGGACGAAGAAAAAGAAGCGTTTCTCTCCATTATAGGAGAAGAAGGTATGAATTCCTACCTTTCAAGATTTGCAGATCCGGTAAAAGCATATTTTAATGGGAAAAAGTTCGTGGAAGACCCCTGGCCGTTTCTAAAGGCCTGGCTGTCTGCCGGAATGAGACATAAGAAGATTTATATAGATTCCTTTCTGGCGAATACCTTTGGTTATTGGTATCCGGGTAATTCCATAGAGGATACGGATAAGGGGAGAGATTATTTTGAATATTACTGTAAGGATTATCGGGAAGATGTGGATGTAGAGATGGAGTCGAAACTTCCCGGATTGTCAGAGGTATACAGAAGAATCGGAAATGAGGCTGTATTTCAGGAGATTCCTGTTGTGTCGGCTACATTTAATCTGGGGGTTTATACCTGGCTCTGGCTGTTTTCCTGTCTTCTGCTGCTTTATGGAAGACAGTGGAAAAGAATGATTGTGCTGATTCCTCTTGGAGCATATTTTCTGACGAGCCTTTTGGGACCTGTAGTAAAGATGCGTTATCATTATCCCTTTATCGCCTGCGCGCCCCTTTTTCTTTATCTTTTCTGGAGAGCGGCACGGAAGGAGGATATTGTACCGGGGGAAAAAGACGGGATACCGGCGGAGGCCGGAATATTTTAACGGAGGGCGGATTATGGACAAGGTAGCAGTGCTTGTTCCCTGCTATAATGAGAGTATGACGGTAAAGAAGGTCGTGGAAGATTTCCGGCGTGTGATGCCGGAAGCGGTCGTTTACGTCTATGATAATAATTCTACGGACGGCACGGGTGAGCTGGCCGCGGAAGCCGGGGCAGTCGTGCGCCGGGAATATCAGCAGGGCAAGGGAAACGTCATCCGCAGAATGTTCCGGGAGATTGAGGCGGAAGTGTACCTTATGGTGGACGGCGACGATACGTATCCGGCCGAGGCCGCTCCGGAGATGGTGCGCAAGGTTGTGGAGGAGCAGGCGGATATGGTCGTGGGGGACCGGCTTTCTTCTACTTACTATACAGAGAACAAGCGTCCTTTCCACAATTTTGGAAATTCCTTCGTGAAGAATTGTATCAATCGATTTTTTGATACGAATATTCAGGATATTATGACAGGCTACCGGGCCTTCAGCTACCAGTTTGTCAAGACGTTTCCGGTACTCTCAAGAGGCTTTGAGATCGAGACGGAAATGAGTATCCACGCGGCGGACAAGCATATGCAGGTGGATTATGTGGTGATTGATTATCGAGATCGTGTGGAGGGCAGCGTTTCAAAGCTGAACACCTTTTCTGATGGCCTGAAGGTTTTGAGCCGTATATTAAGTCTCTATAAAAATTATAAGCCGTTGGCTTTCTTCTCTCTGCTTTCCGGCATCCTGGCTGTGCTGGCGGTAATATTTCTGATTCCGATTTTGGTGGAATACTGGGAGACCGGCCTGGTTCCCCGTTTTCCCACGCTGATCGTCTGCGGCTTCGTACTGATCGCCGCCCTGCAGGCTTTGTTTGCCGGGCTGGTGCTGCAGAGTATGGAGCAGAAAAACAAACAGGATTTTGAGATACGGCTGATTCAGGCGAAGGAGAGTTTTGAACGCATGAAGGCTGAAGCTGTCAGGGAAGGAAAAGAATAGCCGGGAGGAGATATATGCGGAATATGGGAACGAAGGCTCGTATGGGTACGGCCATTTTGCTTGCCGTTCTGATCACAGCGGTATATTTTCTTTTTGTATATCAGAATCTGCCTTTTATCTACGACATCAATGACGACGTGGCTATGCGTAATGTGGCCGCGGGCGTCATCACAGGCAAGCCGGACGCTCATCTTATATTTGTGAAATATATCCTGGGGCTTTGCATCAGCGGTTTGTATGGAATATTTCCAGGCTGGGACTGGTATGGTATTGTGATGATCGGAATTATTCTGTTATCCTTTGCTCTTATTCTGTACCGGGGACTGGTAATGGATAGAAGCGCGCTCTGGAAAATTGTCTATGTAATTGTCGCGCTTCTGCTTTTTACTTGTGTAGGACTTTGGCATATTACAGCCTTTCAGTGGACTGTAACGGCAGCTTTTGCAGGAACGGCGGGAGTATTCCTGTTTTATACGTCAGGAACAGAAAACAGATTTCAAAATTTGTGTGAAGAGGGAGTGTCCGTTTTTCTCCTTCTTCTTTGTCTGTCCGTACGGAATGATGTGTTTATGATGGTGCTTCCGGCGGCAGCTTTGTGCTTTTGGTTTAAATATGGCACGTTTCAGTGGGAAAAGCTTCGCTCCGGGAAATTTCCTTTTGCGCTTCGGCACTGGGGAATCCTTCTTGCTTTGGTAATCGGAGTACTGGGAATCATAGGGCTGGAACGATTTGCCTATCGCTCGCCGCAGTGGCAGGAGTTCCTTTCATACAATGCGGATCGCTCTGTGATTATGGACTATTATGGACTGAAAAATTATGAAGACAATCAGGAATTTTACGATTCTCTTGGACTTTCTCCGGAAGAAACAGAGAACATTCAGAGATATTCCCTGTATCTTTGCGACGACCTGTACAGCGATACTATGCACAGTCTGGCCGTGAATGTTCAGCAAGAATATTTCCGGGAGCATTCGGTAAGAGAACGGCTGGTTATGGGATTTCAGAAAGTTTTGGAGCATTTGACCAGCAAAACGTACGCACCTCTCAGCTATCTGAGCTATCTGTCTGTAATTGCAGTGCTTGTTTTGGGCTGGTTTCTGGATAAAAAGCAATTTGCGCTGGCTTTTTTCATCAACGCAGTGCTGGCAGCAATGTGGATGTATCTGGGATTTCGCGGCAGAATCGTGGAAAGAGTATGCTATGGAATGTTTCTTCTCCAGTTCTTAAGTATGCTCGCGGTAGGCTGGCGCATTTTGCTTGGGGCATTTTCCCGGAAAAGAGAAGGATCCAGACAGTTGTCTGCTGGTATAATGCTGGTCTGCGCCGTGCTGCTGATTCTTCCTGCCCGGAAGGAATGGCAGGAAGTCGAAGGAAACGTGGGCTGGCGAAGCAGCTATAACGAAGAATTTCTGGATGTAAACCGTTATATGGCGGAGCATATGGAAAACGTATATTTTATGACGACCTTTTCTATTGAAACCTATACCGATAATTTTACGCTGAGCCGGGACTTTGCGTTTACCAATCTGCTGTCGGTAGGCGGCTGGCATACGTTTTCTCCGCTGGAAAATGAAAAGTGCCAAAAACTTGGGATTACGGATCCTAAGACGGATATTGTGGAAAAAGAGAACGTGTACGTTATCTCGTTGGAGAACGTGAATCTGCGGTATATGGATCGCTATTATACCAGCGTATACGGAGAGGAGTATCTGGGGAGAGAGCTGACAGACGCCCTGGATTATGGAGAAAGAGTATTTGAGGTTTACGATTTTTCGGTGAGAGAGAATGAGAGCAATAGGAGTGAGTAGTATTATGCAAAAGAAAAAAATACTGTCGTTTGGGATTTTCTTTCTTTTTCTGGCAGTTGTTTTTCTCGTGATTCCTGTAACCTATGCAATCAACGACGATACGGCGATGCGGGATATTGCATCCGGCGCAATGTCAGGAACGCCAGATTATCATTTGGTTTTTGTAAAAGCAGCGCTTGGGCTTATGCTTCAGGGACTGTATACTTATCTGCCGGGAATAGACTGGTATGGCTGCCTTTGGATGGGATTTATTCTGTTTTCTTCCGTCCTTGTGCTGTGGAAGCTTTTGTCTTTCTGCGAGCAGAAGCGCAAGAATATAGCAGTGGCTACGGCACTGTTTCTTATGTTCTTTACGCTTACGATGCTTTGGCATCTGGTGAACTTTCAGTTTACGGTAGTGCCTGCGATAGTAGTCGGATCGGCGATTTTCTTTTATTATACGGATGAAAGTAAGGGAAGAAAGGCATATTTTGCGGCAGCGCTGATTATTTTGATGATTTGGATTTCCTTTTGCATCCGGGAAAGCGTTCTTTTCATGGCGGTCCCTTTCGGCGGACTGATTATCCTTTACAAAAAGGATTCTGTCAAAAAGAAAGCAGTTATGGCGCTGATTGTCTGTATAGGACTTGCAGGAATCATGGGATTTGAGCAGGCTACCTATTCCAGTGAAGATTGGCAGACCTACAGGGAATATAATCCGGCCCGTTCCCAGATCTATGATTATTACGGAGTGCCGCCGTACGAAGAAAACAAAGAGTTTTATGATCAGATTGGCCTGTCAGAGTATGATGTCGTCAATCTGGAACGCTATAACCTGATCTTTGTAGACGAGCTGGAAAACGGAAAAATGCGGCAGATAGCAGAATATGCAGAACAGAAATATTTAGAGGAGACCACCCTTTTTGAGCGGGTGAAGTCGGCGGTCAGGCTGGTTCTCAGAGCAGAACTGAACAGAGAAAATATTATCCTGAATCTGACGGTCAAGCTGCTGGTTCTGGCCAATCTGATTATGGGGTTCAAGAGAAACAGAAAGAGTTTCTGGCTGAATATAGGTTTCCTTTTGTGTGAAGGTCTTATCTGTTTTTATCTGGGCTACGAGGGAAGACTTCCGGAAAGGGTTATGGCAGCCCTGCTTTTGATAGAGTTTCTATCCGCTCTGGGAATCTTTCTTCAGGAATACGGAAATATAAGCAGGGAAGAACTCTCAAAATATCCCAAATGGGTATCGCGGACGGCAGTCGTTCTGCTTCTTGCTCTGACAGTTTGGCGATTTGCAGAAGTACGCAGCGAGCAGGAGCAGCGCTTTGCGAGTAATCAGGAATATGAGTTGTTGAAGTCGTACTACCAGGAGCATGAGGAGAATATATACTATATTTATGTGAGCTGGATAGCGGGCTACTCGGAAAACTTCAGTATATGGAAAGAGGCCAGAATAAGCAATGGCTTTAGCTTTGGCGGCTGGACTACTTTTTTGCCAGTGCATGACGAGGGCTTGAGACATTTTGACATAGAGGATGAGGATGCGGCGCTTGTCGAAAAGGATAATGTATACTTGATTTTGAATCATCCATCAGATAAAATTAACTCGCATTACGCAGAAGAATACGGAAAAGTTCAGTGGACGGAAATAGATAAAGCACCTGTCTACGGACTTGAGGTCCCCGTTTACAAGATAACGGCAGAAGGAGAATAGGATATGATTTCTTTTAACGTACCCCCCTGTGTGGGAACAGAATTAAAGTATATTAAAGAGGCGATTGAATCGCATAAGATCTGCGGAGACGGAGCGTTTACAAAAAAGTGCAACGCATGGCTGGAAGAACGGTTTCAGGCGCAGAAGGTACTTTTAACCACCAGCGGAACGACTGCGCTTGATATGGCTGCGCTTTTGTGCGAGCTGGAGGAAGGCGACGAGGTGATTCTGCCCAGCTATACTTTTTCCAGTACCGCGACTTCCGCAGTGCTAGGCGGGGCAAAACTGGTATTTGTGGATATTCGCCCGGATACCATGAATATTGACGAGACGAAGATAGAAGCAGCCATCACGGAGAGGACAAAGGCGATCATTGCGGTGCATTACGCAGGTGTGGCGTGCGAGATGGATACGATTACGGAGATCGCAAAGAAGCACCATTTGCTTGTGATCGAAGACGCGGCGCAGGGCGTTATGAGCACATATAAAGGGCGCGCGCTGGGAACAATAGGTGACTTTGGCTGCTACTCCTTCCATGAGACTAAAAATTATTCTATGGGAGAAGGCGGAGCGCTTGTGATCAATAATCCGGAATATAATGAGCGAGCAGAAATTCTCCGGGAGAAGGGAACGAATCGTTCTAAATTTTTCCGCGGACAGGTGGATAAATATACCTGGGTGGACTTTGGAGACAGTTATCTTCCCAGCGAGCTGAATGCGGCATATCTGTGGGCGCAGCTTTGCGCAGCGGATGAAATCAATGAAAACCGGATGGCAAGCTGGAAGCTTTATTATGAGGAACTCAAAGAGCTGGGGGAAGAAGGAAAGATACAACTGCCGGTAATTCCAAAGGACTGCGTACATAACGCGCATATGTTTTACATCAAATGTAAGGATCTTGAAGAACGTACCCGGTTTATTGCCTACCTGAAGGAAGAAGGAATCATGGCGGTATTCCATTATATTCCCCTGCACTCAGCTCCGGCTGGTCTGAAATATGGGCGTTTCGCAGGAGAGGATATTTATACGACAGCAGAAAGCGAGCGTCTGGTAAGATTGCCTATGTATTATGGGCTGGAACCGGAGACGGTAAAATTCATATGTGAAAAGATCAAAGCTTTCTATCATTGAGAAATAAGGAGAAGCAAAAGAAATGAAGATTGTGGACGCAGTATGGGAAAAAAGAAACCTGGGCGTGGATGTGACAGAGATTGTATGCGAGGCTTCGGACAGCAAAGAGGAGCTGATTTCTGCACTTTCAAAAGTAAAAGCGCCTTATTCGGTATGCAAGGTTCCGAGTGGAGCCGTGGAACTCCTGCTCTGCGCGCAGGAGCAGGGGTATCAGGTGATAGAAATGCTCATCGGCATGGAGAGGAAGACGAAGGATCTGGAACTTCCTTCAAAGTATAAAGGATTTGCCAGTGATATTATGATAAAAGATGCCAATGATAGAGAAACGAAACTGGTCTTGGAAAAGATAGAATCAGGAAATATTTTCAAGACGGATCGAATAGCTATGGATCCTTATTTTGGGAAAGAAATAGCAGGTAAAAGGTATGGAAACTGGATACGAGATCTAATTCAGAAAGATGCACATATGTGTATAGGGTATTATAGAAAGGAGCCTGTTGCTTTTGGGGTGAATACGGATAACGAAGGGCAAGTATCAAATATTGTGTTTGGGGGGTTACTGAATACAGAAACAGGCAGAGGTTTGGGCTTTATTTCTTTATATGCTAATTTAGTTTCTGCTGAAAAACATGGAAATAAAAAAGTAAAAACACATGTTTCTTCAAATAATCCTGCGGTTATCACTCTACATCTAAGATTCGGTTACAGTATTGCAGAAATGCAGTATGTGTTAATAAAGCACCAATAGAAATTGTTGGACTGAGGATACGACTTATTACTATATTCCCGGTGTGAAAGAGAGGATTTCCTGGACCATATAAAGAGGCTCGAAGAATAATATTCTGTGTTGGTAACACCGGTCTATTTTGATGTGGCTGATTCAGATGCGGTCAAGAATGAGATGCAAAGGTTATATAAGGAGTACAAACATATTGATGTTAATGAAATAGAATGAATTTATTTACTATATAAGCACCTTTTTTATACCGGCTGTCTGATGACCGCGTCAGTTCCGCATGTCAGGCGAATCCGAATCGTCTAGTAAAGGAGAGAAAGAGATGGATATATCATTTGTAATACCATGTTATGGCTCGGAACACACGATCGAGCTGGTCGTCAATGAGCTGAGGGAAACCATGACGCAGAGACCGGAATACAGTTATGAGATTGTTCTGGTGAATGATAATTCCCCGGATCAGGTCTGGAATGTCATACAGAGACTTGTCAGAAAATACCACAATATGAAAGGTATTTCTCTGGCGAGAAATTTTGGTCAGCATGCTGCCCTGATGGCTGGCTATAGAAGTTGTGAGGGAGAAATTGTGGTTTCTCTGGACGACGACGGACAGACTCCGGCGGATGAAGCATTTTTACTCATTGACAAAATCAACGAGGGATACGACGTGGTATACGGATGCTATCCGGAGATCAAGCAGTCGCATTTTCGGATATTTGGAAGCTGGGTAAATGAAAAAATGGTAGAAATACTTCTGAATAAGCCCAAGGAATTAAAATGCACCAGCTATTATGCGGCGAAACGGTTTATTATAGAGGAAATGCTCAGATATAAAAACTCTTATCCCTATGTGGGCGGCCTTGTTTTAAGGAGTACGAAGAACATCGCGAATGTGCCGGTACATCACAGGGCCAGACTTGAGGGAAAGTCTGGTTACTCTCTGGGAAAGCTTCTGGCTTTGTGGTTTAATGGATTTACGGCCTTTTCTGTCAAGCCTCTCCGTCTGGCCACGGTCGTAGGCTTTGTGTGCGCGCTGGCAGGTTTTGTGTATGGAGTGATTATGGTGCTGCGCAAGCTGCTGGGATATACGACAGTGCTGGGATACAGTTCTCTGATAACTGTGATTTTATTTATTGGCGGAATCATTATGGTATTGCTTGGCATTATAGGCGAATATATCGGAAGAATTTATATCAGCCTGAATAACGCGCCCCAGTATGTGATTCGTGAGACGATAGGAGGCAGTGATGAGAAAACTGAGTAAGGAAGAAAAGAAGACGTTTCTGGGACTGCAGCTGCTTCTGCTCCTGTATTCTATGGGAGGTATTTTTTCCAAACTGGCAGCGGGCTATCCTTTTTTGTCAAAAGAATATATCCTGTACTATGGCATGGTACTTTTTACGCTTGTGATTTACGCGCTTGGCTGGCAGCAGGTGATAAAGAGACTGCCGCTTATTACAGCATACGCGTCTAAGGCGGTTACAGTTATTTGGGGAGTTGTCTGGGGAGCTTTGATCTTTAAAGAACAGATTACGGTGACAAATGTGATAGGGGCGGCTGTAATTATCGCAGGTATTCTTCTGGTGGTGTCCGGAGAGGAGAATTAGGATGGGAATCGCAATTTTTTTAGGTTCTGTGCTGGTGGCGTCTATTTCTCAAATCATGCTGAAAAAAAGCGCTAACCAGAAATATGACAGGTGGATTGACGAGTATCTGAACTTCCGGGTGATTTTTGCATACGGGCTGTTCTTTCTTTCCAGCCTGCTGACGGTCTATGCGTATAAGTTTGTCCCGCTTTCCATGGGGCCTGTTTTGGAAGCGAGCGGCTATGTGTTTGTTGCGGTTATGGGTTATTTTATTCTGAAGGAAAAGATTGGAAAAAGAAAATTGCTTGGGCTTATAATTATTATTGCCGGAATAGTGATTTTTAGTTTATAATGTTTTTTAATATACATCTCGCAGACGGAGTAAAATCATGAAAAAATTATTTGCACAAATCATAAAATTCGGAGCCGTAGGCTTCCTTTGCTTCTTTATCGACTATTTCATCATGGTTGGCCTGACGGAGCTTGCAGGAATCGATTCTCTGATTTCCAGCGGCTGCTCTTATGTGGTTTCCACGATTGTAAACTATATCTTAAGCATTACAATTGTATTTGATACGGACAGAAATGCGAATCAGGCGAAGCAGTTTACAGTGTTCGTCATATTCAGCCTGATTGGTCTTGGCCTTAATCAGCTCATTATGTGGCTGGGAACCGCCTGGCTGGAAGGGCTTATGGAGCAAAACCAGAATCTGGCGTCTCTGTCGCGGTACGCTTACATGGTGGTAAAGATCTTTGCGACAGGTATCGTAATGGTTTATAATTTTATTACACGGAAAATATTTATCGAGAAGCACTGAAAGCCAGCCTGATTTATGGCAGGCCGTGAGGCGAAAAGGACAGAAATCATAAAAAGCCGGGGGAAAGGAGCGGATATGCGGCAGAAAAGGACAGCGCTTGGAATCGGACTGCTTCTGCTTATCTGCGGGTACCTGCGGTTTGTGGCCTTTCCGGTCAGAGAACCGGATATGGGAAGCCAGACGCTTTCCGAGTCGGAAGCGGAGGAGCTGAAAGCGGAGCGGGCGGCCACGGAAGAGGGGCTTTTGACAGGACTTGTATTTGCCGGGGAAGAGCTGCCCTGGGACAAGGGAAGCGGTACCTTTTACCTTCCTGTGGATATGGAGGAGGAGACCTGGGAGACAGGGGTATTTTCGGCAGCGGACAGCGGTGTGAAGGTCTATTTTTTGGACAACCCGCTGGCGGATGACAAGCAGGAGGCGGTACGGGAAGGAAAAAGCTATCGGCTGCTGGCGGTAAGCGCAGATGCTTATCAGGAATATGCGGTGGTTTTTTCAGGACTGCTGATTCTGACGCTTGATACGGATACGGGAGCGGAGATCCGTTATGACGAGATATACGGAACCTTACGCTTCTATGAGGCGGACGCAAAGACCGACTGGGTGACGGAGAGCATTATGAGCGGTCATATCCGGGGTGGGAGCAGCCGCCTGAATCACAAGAAATCTTATAAAATTACATTGTATAAGCAGAACCAGATGGGAGCAGGGGATCTGCGGAAAAATCACCTGTCTTTTCTGGGAATGCGAGAGGATAATGAGTGGCTTTTGTATGCCATGTACAGCGAGGATACGAAGGTCCGGGACAAGCTTTCCCTGGACATCTGGAACGAATCCGGGGCTCTCGCTATTGATTCGGAGGGCTTCTACGGGTATCATATGGAATATGTGGAAGTGTTCCAGAATGGAGAGTACTGGGGGATTTACGGGCTTATGGAGCCTGTGGATTATAAGCAGCTCGATCTGACGGGAGAAGGGGAGGCGCAGCCGGAGGAGTACCTGTACAAGCAGAAGGATGCGGGCGTGTTTGAGCTGAAGGGAAGCTGGACAGAGCAGACGGAAGAAGACTTTGAGGTTTTGAATGCTTATCTTGCCTGTCTGGAGAGCGGAGATTCCGCTTTTGCGTCAGAGATAGGCGAATTGATTGATGTGGACAACGCGCTGGATGTCTGGCTGTATCTGCAGGCAGTCATCGGTATGGATAACATAGAGAGAAATATTTTTTATCCGGCCGTCTGGGAGGATGGGCAGTACCGGCTTCGTTTTATGCCCTGGGATATGGATTATTCCTGGGGAAATGTTCATGACTTTGACGCGGGCAACCGGACGCGGTTTTCAGAGGAAATTCTGACGATGCGTATTGCCTGGAGGCTTGGTGACCGGCTGATAGAACTCGATGTGGATAACGCGCGGGAAAAGGTGAAGGCCAGGTGGAAGGAACTGCGGCAGACCGTCTATTCGGATGAATGGCTGACGGAGCATATCGACGCTTATGCTCACCAGGTAACAGATTCAGGAGCCTTTGCAAGAGATGAGGCACGCTGGATCTATGGCGGACACAATGACGATTATGAAAGCCTGAAGGAGCTGGCGCTTGACCGGATGGAGTTTCTGGATGAGCAGCTTGCGGATCCCCTTGCGTATCTGGATTTGGAGGAATATGTGGAGTGAATAGACGGATAGCTCTTTTGCTGAACTTGATATTGCTGGCCTTTTGTCTGGGAGCTATCTTTCTGTGGCCGTTGATTGCCGGCACGATTGCGTTCCGGCAGGGCAGCGCGGAGGAGATCGCGCAGCTTTTGGAAACGCATACAGAGGCGGAAACTCCGTTTTTTACAGAACTTGCGTTTTCGGGGGAGCAGCTTCCCTATGACGCCAGTACCTCCACCTTCTATCTGCCTTTGAATATGGAGACGGAGGGCTGGGAAGGCGGAGAACTCAGGAGTCTTGTTTCGGACGTGACGCTGCTGTTTGAGGATGATTTTATGGAAACGGATAAGCAGACAGCCATAGAAAACGGGACGGAATTTCGTTTCTATGCCGTGCGCGGGGACGAATATCAGGTATGCAGCCTGGTGGCCACAGGACTTCCGGTGATTTCGATTGAGACGGAGGCGCAGACCGATGCGGAGGTTTTTGGCGGGAGCGTTTATTTCTGGGACAACAGCACGAAGGTTGACTGGACGTCTTCCAATATTCTTGAGGCGAATATCCGCGGAAATACAAGCCGCACCTATGAGAAAAAGGGTTATAAGCTTTATTTGAAAAAACAGAACCGAAGCGGGGAGATTGTGGAAGACAAAAAATCCCTGTTTGGTCTTCGAGGCGATGACGAGTGGCTGCTGAATGCCATGTACAGCGATTCTTCCAAGATCCGGGATAAGTTAAGCTCTGAGATCTGGCAGGGAATCGGGGCCTCCCAGGAGGAGTTTCCGGAGGCTTATTTCGGCACCAGGATGACGTATGTGGAGGTTTTCTTCAATCATGAGTACTGGGGACTGTATGCGCTTATGGAACCTGTGGATTCCAAGCAGCTTGATCGGACGAAGGAAGGCGAAGCGGGACAGGAGGAATATTCCTACAAGTCTGTGACGCCCCAGGAGGCGCCTACGGACACTCTCCTGAACCAGGAGACTTACGGAGCGGAGCTGTCAGGCTATGAGCTGAAGGGCAGCCATACCGTGATAGACCGGTCTTCCTGGGAAGCGCTGCTTTCCTATCTTGAACTCCGGGATTTGGCAAGCGACGAGGAATTTGCGGAGACGGCTTCCAGTCTGGTAGATCAGGAGGGCGCTCTGGATATATGGATTTATCTGCAAGCGGTTCTGGGAATTGACAATCGCGGGAAAAACATGTATTATGTGGCAAAAAACAGGGGAAATATCCAGAAAATATATTTCGCTCCCTGGGACATGGATCTGACCTGGGGAGACGCTCTGAGCGAGGGTACAGACGGGAAGCTCTGGAACGTGGGAATGAATACGTCACTCTATTCAGAACGCATCAACTGGCTGTTTGGAGACAGGCTGGTGGAGCTTGATGTGGACGGTTCCCGGTCTTACATCAGTGAAAGATGGAAGGAACTGCGGGAAGGAGTTCTGTCAGATGAAAATCTGACGGAGACCATAGGAGAGCTGGTTCATCAGGTACAGGATTCCGGAGCGGCCGCAAGAGACGCAAAGCGCTGGCCGGACAGCAATTCAGATCAGGATTACGAGCTGTTTGAGCGTATGGCCCTTTATCGAATGAATCTTCTGGATTACTATTTCGATGGAAATCTGGAAGAATATATGGGCCTTGGCTATCAATAAGGAGCAGCCTGCCGGCGCACGGCCGGCGGTAAAAATCAGGAGAGGAAAAGCAATGGATTACCGTAATGAAATCAAGTACATTGTGTCAGAAACCCAGCTTGTGCTTCTGGAAAACCGGATACGGAATCTGATACGCGCGGACAGCCATGCGGGCTCGGACGGTGTTTACCAGATTAGAAGCCTGTATTTCGACGATTATTACAATAGCTGTTATCTGGAGAATGAAATCGGGACAGATCCCAGGGAAAAGTTTCGTATTCGGATTTATAACGCAGATCCCAGCCGCATCAGCCTGGAACTGAAAAAAAAGCAGCACAGCATGACCCAGAAAGTTTCCTGTCTTCTGACGAAGGAACAGTGTCTGGAACTGATGGCAGGCCGTCCGCTGCCGGATGACGCCTCCTATCCGCCTGTGCTGCAAAAGCTGAATCTGCTGATGCGTGTGAGGCTGTTCCGGCCAAAGGTGATCGTAGAATATGACAGAACGCCCTTTGTGGAAAAGCTGGGAAATACGAGAATTACCCTGGATCGTAATATCCGGTCTTCGGACGCGGTTTCGCTTTTCCTGGAGAAAAAGATTCCGGCAAGGCCGATCATGCCGGCCGGAAAGCAGATTTTGGAAGTGAAGTACGACGAGTATCTGCCGGATTATTTGTACCGGAACCTGATGCTTTCTCATCTGCGCCAGACGGCTTTTTCCAAATATTATCTCTGCAGAAAGTATTCTCTTACCGGAGCGTTGAAATAGAAATCACCCCTTTTTGTTGTGAGACGGAAGGGTAATAACAAATAAATAAATGGAGGAACTGTAAATGACGACGTTTCAAGATATGTTCAAAAATTCGTTTCTGGAGGGCTTTACAAGCATGGATATTTCCGCGGGACGGATCATGGCTACGTTTACCGTAACCTGTGTCCTGGCCTGTTATATCTTTCTGATCTACCGGCTGATGACACGTAAATCTTTTTATTCCAAGAGCTTTAACGTGTCTCTGGCGGCGCTTTCCCTGATTACGGCGGCGATTATTCTGGCTATGCAGTCCAACCTGGTAATCTCCCTTGGTATGGTCGGCGCCCTGTCTATTGTTCGTTTTCGTACTGCGATTAAAGATCCGATGGATCTGGTGTTCCTGTTCTGGTCTATCAGCGTCGGAATCATTTGCGGCGCGGGACTTTACGAGGTGGCCCTTCTGACCTGCCTCGTTGTGACAGTGCTGATACTTGTGCTGGAGAATGTACCGGCTTCCAGAGCGCCGATGATGCTGGTTGTAAATCTTTCCGACGCGGATAAGGAAGCGGATGTTCTTGATGTCGCCAAAAAATACAGTCGTTTTTATAAGGTGAGATCCCGCAATATTTCCGGAGGCAGTATGGACATGATTGTCGAAGTGCGTGTAAAGGAAGAAAGCGCTTTTGTCAAAGAGGTGTGTGCGCTGGACTCCGTACAGACCGCGTCTCTGATCGCTCATGACGGCGAAGTGACCTTTTAGGAGAGCCTGATGAGCAGGCTGAACGCTTACGCCGGGCGCGCCCTGCGGTACATCCGGCAATATGGAGGGGCGTCTCTGTACCGTAAGATACGGGAGAGGAAAGAGAGAAATCGGGCGGAAAGAGATTACGCGCTTTGGCTGGCTTCTCAGCTTCCGGATAAACAGGAGACCGCAAGACAGAGGGGAGTTGTCTTTCCTTACACGCCCTGCATCAGCATTCTGGTTCCTGCCTATGAAACGCCGGAGGCATATCTGAGGCAGATGATAGAATCCGTACTGGACCAGAGCTACAAAGAACTGGAGCTTTGTATCGCGGATGGCAGTCCCTCCGATCGGGTGGAGCGTGTGGCGCGGGAGTATGCCCGGAGGGATGCGCGGGTGCGGTACCGGAAGCTGGAAAAAAATCTTGGAATTTCAGAAAACACGAACACAGCTCTTTCTATGGCGGGAGGAGAATATGTAGGGCTCTTGGATCACGACGATCTGCTGCTTCCGGGAGCCTTGTTTGCCGTTGCCGGGGCCTTGAATGACGGAGAGCCGGCGGAGGCGCTTTATACAGATGAGGATAAGTTCGATCCGGAAAGCGACCGTCATTTCCAGCCGCATTTTAAACCGGATTTTAATCTGGAATATTTAAGAAGCAACAATTATATCTGCCATTTTTTCGTGGTGAAGCGTGAGATTGCGCTGGCGGAAGGCGGATTCCGGGAGGAGTTTGACGGCGCCCAGGATCATGATTTTATTTTCCGATGTACGGAAAGAGCGAAAAAAGTGGTTCATATACCCAAAGTGCTGTATTCCTGGCGGTGCCATGCGGCTTCTACGGCAGCCAATCCGGAGAGCAAGCTGTATGCATACGAGGCGGGAAAGCGTGCGGTACATGCCCATCTTGAACGGCTTGGAGTTTCCGGTAAAGTCCTGAATACGGAAAATTATGGGTTTTACAGGGTGTGCTATCCGGAAAGTCCGGAAATTTTAATAAAATCTTTTGAAAAATTTATTGGACAAACGGGCGTAAATGTTATATATTATGATAAGGCATGTAATAATTCTGTAACAATTTTCGGAAAGGAAGATTATGTGCTTTTTACCTGTGTCCGCAGCGCCAGGGTGAACAAGGACTTTTGGAAGGCGTTGTTTGCCTGCCTGAACAGGCCGGAGGCGGGACTTGCCTGCGCCAGAGTATATGGAAAAGACAGACGGCTTCGCTGTGATGTGCGTATGACAGGCGTGAGAGACCCGTTTTCTGAGGGAATGAAGGGATTGAAGGCCGGATATTCCGGTTATTTCCACCGTGCTCTTCTGCAGCAGGAGCTGGAGGAGCCGACGGACTGTTTCCTTATCAGACGGGAACTGCTGGGAGACAGGACAGAGATTTCCATCCCGGAGCTTTGCGAACAGACAAAGAAAAAAGGGTATCATATTTATTACGAGCCCTGGGCGGTGATGTATGAGAACAGATAAAATGGTATCTGTCGTGGTACCCAATTACAATGGAAAAGCCTTTATCGAGCCTTGTCTGAGGTCTTTGGCGGCCGATGCGCCGGAGGCGGAAATTTTGGTAGTGGATAATGCTTCCGCAGACGGCAGCAGAGAACAGGTGGAGCAGCGCTTTCCGGAAGTTCGCCTGATTGCTCTTGAGCGGAACTATGGCTTCGCCAGAGCCGTCAACGAAGGAATACGGGCGTCGACGCGCCCTTACGTGATTCTCCTGAACAATGATACGGAGGTGCTGCCGGGCTTTACAGCGGAGCTTGTAAAAGCGCTGGAAGGGGACAGGAGAGCTTTTTCCGCCTCTGCAAAACTGCTTTCCTTAAAGGAACCGGGAAAAATTGACGATGCAGGAAATTTTTACTGCGCTCTGGGCTGGGCTTTTGCGAGAGGAAAAGATCGTTCGGCGGCATACTATGAAGAGGCGGGTACGATTTTTGCGGCCTGTGCGGGCGCGGCGATCTACCGGCGAGCGGTGTTTGAGGAGATCGGGTATTTTGATGAAGCGCATTTTGCCTATCTGGAAGACGTCGACGTGGGATGGAGAGGCAGGATTGCCGGGTACCGGAATCTGTACGCGCCTGCGGCCAAAGTTCTTCATGTGGGCAGCGGATCCAGTGGTTCGCGGTACAATGAGTTTAAGATTCGTTTAAGCTCCCGCAATAACGTGTGGCTTGTTTGGAAAAACATGCCCTTTTTGCAGCTTGTATTAAATCTGCCCTTTCTTTTGGCGGGATTCGGCATCAAGTATCTGTTTTTTCTGAAAAGCGGATTTGGGGGAATCTACGCCCGCGGGGTACTGGAAGGGCTTAAAACATGTAAAAATGAGAGGAAGGTAAGTTTCTGTTGGAAAAATCTTCCCTCCTATGTTAAAATTCAGATAGAATTGTGGATAAATATCGCAAGAAGATTTGGGTGAGAGAGTGTGATTAAGGACAATCAGCGTCATTTTAACCGCCTGCATGTGGTGATAGATGCGCTTATCATTGTATTATCCTATATCCTGGCGTGGGCTGTCCAGTTCGTGCTGCTGAACAGAGTATCGGGATTTGTATTCCGGCACTATATGAGTATGCTGATTCTCCTGGTTCCGGGTTATCTGACTCTGTATGCGATCTTTGGTCTGTATACGACTAAAAGCGTACGCAGGAAGCGGGTAGAGGTTGAGAAGATCGTACAGGCGAATACGATAGGGATCGTTCTGTTCATGACGGCCATGTTCCTGTTCCGTGAGAACACGGAGTTTACGACGAACTTCTCTCGTCTGCTTCTGGTATGGTTTTACCTGATCAATATCACGCTGGAATGCCTGTTCCGTAATTTTGTCCGGCTCGCCCTTCAGCATATGCGCCAGAAGGGCTTTAACCAGAAGCATATGATTCTGGTGGGCTACAGCCGCGCGGCGGAGGAATATATCGACCGGATCAAGGCGAACCCCGAATGGGGCTACGACATCATGGGAATTCTGGACGACAATGTTCAGTGCGGCATGAAATATCGCGGAGTCGAGGTGTTCGGACGCACGGAAGAGATTGCTCAGGTTCTCGATTCGGTGAAGCCGGACGAGATTGCGATTACCCTGGGCCTAAGCGAATATTCCAAGCTTGAGCATATCGTAGCGGTCTGTGAGAAATCCGGCGTGCATACAAAATTTATTCCCGATTACAATAACATTATTCCGACGCGTCCTTATACAGAGGATTTGATGGGACTTCCGGTGATCAATATTCGCCATGTCCCTCTTACCAACACGTTTAACGCTTTTGTAAAGCGTACGGTGGATCTGGTAGGCGCCGTTGTTGCGATTATTATCTTTTCTCCGGTGATGCTGGTAACGGCTGTCGCCATCAAGCTGACGTCTCCGGGACCATTGATTTATACGCAGGAAAGGGTAGGGCTTCACAACCGGACCTTTCGGATGTATAAGTTTCGCTCTATGGATGTGCAGTCTCCGAAGAAAGAAAGAGGAGCATGGACTGTGCCGGATGATCCAAGGGTTACCAAGGTGGGAAGGGTGATCCGCAAGACAAGCATTGACGAGCTTCCGCAGCTTTTTAATATTCTGAAGGGAGATATGAGTCTTGTAGGGCCAAGGCCGGAACGGCCGTTTTTTGTGGAAAAGTTCCGGGAGGAGATCCCGCGTTATATGATTAAACACCAGGTGCGTCCGGGTATGACTGGCTGGGCACAGATTAACGGTTATCGTGGCAATACCTCAATCCGCAAAAGAATTGAGTATGATCTTTACTACATCGAGAACTGGACGCTGGGGTTTGATATAAAAATCTTATTCCTGACATTCTTTAAGGGCTTTATCAATAAGAACGCCTATTAAATGCGGGAACACAGAAAGGGTTATGTTATGACAACCAATACGAGAAGCAGAAATGCGAGAGGAAAAAACGCGGAACATAAGAAACGTCCGAATCATCGGGAGAGCGAGGAGCAGGGAGAACGGAGGAAGGGCGGAGCGAAGCGCGGCGATCAGAAGATGAGCCGCAAGGAGCAGAAAAAGCGCGAGAAAGCAAAGCGCAAGAGAAAGATGATTGCAATCCTTGCCGCGGAGATTGTTCTGATAGCGATTCTCGGCATAGTAGTTTGGGGCGTAGGCAAGCTTGACAAGCTGCAGGACTTGGGCGTCAACGCAGATGATGTGGCGATGAACGAAGATATGGACGCGAATACGGCTGAGCTTTTGGAGGGCTATACCAATATCGCTCTTTTCGGACTTGGTTCGAGAACTCCGGGAAGTCTGGGAGAGGGAGAACTGAGCGATACCATTATCATTGCAAGTATTAACAATGAGACGAAGGAGGTTCGGCTGGTATCTGTCTACCGTGACAGCTATCTGAACCGGGCGGACGACACCTATGGAAAATGTAATGCCGCATATTCCAGAGGCGGCCCCAAGCAGGCCATGGAAATGCTGAACACGAATCTGGATCTGAATATCAAGTACTATGTGAGCATAGACTTCACTGCGCTGATTAAGACGGTCGATTTGCTGGGCGGCGTGGAGATAGACGTCAAGGAAGAAGAGATAGACGTACTCAACAGCTACATGTATGAGACGACGGCCATCGCTGAGAAAGCCGATGATGATTCTATCAATCCCTATAACAGCTTTATAGAGGAACCGGGCCTTCAGACCCTTTATGGAGTGCAGGCTACTGCTTACTGCCGTATCCGTTATGTGGGCAATAACGACTATGAGAGGACGGAGCGGCAGCGGCGTGTGATTGAACAGATTGTGGATAAGGCGAAGACAGCAGGCCTGGGGACTATCAATTCTATTATCGACGAGGTCTTTCCTCTGGTGGCGACGAATATTCCCAAGACTACGCTGATCAGTATGGCTGCCAGCATGATGTCCTATGAACTGGGAGAATCAACGGGCTTCCCGGAATCAAGGGAAAACGTAAGGATAGGCGGCCAGGATATGGTTGTACCCGCAGATCTGGTGGCTAACGTGACGGAGCTTCACCGCTTCCTGTTTGATGAGGAGGATTATTATCCTTCACCGACAGTTTTGAAAATCAACGACAAGATTATCTCGGATACGGGCGTGACTGCAAAGGAGTCGGACAGCGGCGAATAGCCGGAAGGCCAAAGCAGAAGAAAGCAAAATCAGGAATGGACGGGGCATTACTTTGTTCCGTCCATTTTGTACTTCTGTCAACGCAGGAAAGCTATAGGAGAACAAGGATATGAAGATAGATGTGATTATCCCGGTACACAGACCAGGAGCGGAGCTTTTGGAACTGCTGGACAGACTGAACGGCCAGTCGCTTCTGCCCCGCAGGATTATCATTATGAATACCCGTTCCAAGGTTCAGGTGGAAAAGATACTTGCGGACAGGGAAAATGTGAGTGTGGTGTCACTGGAGCGGGAAGAGTTTGATCACGGAGGGACAAGGGACCGGGCAGCCAGACTTTCTGATGCGGATTATCTGCTTTTTATGACGCAGGATGCGCTTCCGGCGGACGAATATCTGCTGGAGCGCCTTTTCCGGCCCTTTTCGGACAGACGGGTGAAAGCGGCTTATGCAAGACAGCTTCCGCGGGAGGACTGCAGGGAACTGGAGCGGTATACAAGAAGCTTTAATTATCCGAAGGAAAGCAGAATAAAGCAGCTTACGGATCTGCCGGAGCTTGGGATTAAGACTTTTTTCTGTTCCAATGCCTGCGCCATGTATGAACGTGCGACGTATCTGTCTCAGGGCGGCTTTATCCGCAGGACCATATTTAACGAGGATATGATCTATGCGGGAGGCCTCGTGAAAAGCGGCTACGCGATTGCCTACGCGGCTGATGCGTGCGTCATCCATTCCCATAACTACAGCGGCAGAGAGCAGTTCCGCCGGAATTTTGATCTGGCGGTGTCCCAGGTGGATCATCCGGAGATTTTTTCCGGAATAGCTTCGGAAGGCGAAGGCATCCGCCTTGTCAAGAAGACAGCGGCACATTGTCTGAGGATCGGGAAGCCCTGGCTTTTATTTCCGCTGGTCTGGCAGAGCGGCTGCAAGTATCTGGGTTATAAGCTTGGGAGGAGTTACCGGAGGCTTCCCAGGGGTCTGGTGCTTTTTTGTACGATGAACAAGGCTTATTGGAAATAGAATTTCCCGCAGCAGGCGGGCGGAAAAATAAAGGAGAGTATGTTGGCGGAGATTTATGAAAATCAGGAGACGGAAGAAAAAGTAATTCTTATCGGTGTGAGTACGCAGGAAGACGATGAGGTGGAGGCTTCCCTGGAGGAGCTTGCAGAGCTTGCATCCACAGCCGGGGCCAGGGTTCTGGGGCGTGTGATTCAGAAGCGGGAAGCCATTCATCCGGCGACTTATATTGGCAGCGGCAAGATAGAAGAAGTCCGGCAGCTTGCGGAGGAGTTGGGGGCGGACGGAGTGATCTGCGACGACGAGCTGTCCCCGGCTCAGCTTCGCGGGCTGGAAAAAGAACTTTCTTTGAAAATCATGGATCGGACCCTTGTGATTCTTGATATTTTTGCAAAACATGCCACGACCAGCGAAGGAAAGCTTCAGGTGGAGATGGCTCAGCTTAGATACCGTCTTGCCAGACTTTCCGGTCTTGGAAAGTCTCTGTCCCGTCTGGGCGGAGGCATCGGTACAAGGGGCCCTGGAGAAAAGAAGCTGGAGACGGACAGAAGGCTGATCAAAAGCCGGATTGCACGTCTGAACCGGGAACTGAAAGAAATGCAGGTGCATAGGGATACGGCAAGAAAGAGGCGGCTTTCCGGTGCGCTGCCCTCGGCGGCTATCGTCGGATATACGAACGCAGGAAAGTCTACGCTGCTGAACGCTCTGACCGGCGCGGAGATTTTGGCGGAGGACAAGCTTTTCGCGACGTTGGATCCCACCACGCGGCGCATGACGCTGCCCGGAGGACAGGAGCTTTTGCTTACGGACACGGTAGGGTTTATCCGTAAGCTGCCTCATCATCTTGTGGAAGCGTTTAAGAGCACGCTGGAGGAAGCCCGTTACGCAGATTTTATTCTCCATGTGGCGGACAGCTCCAGTCCCAAGCTGGAGAGGCAGATGGAGACGGTCTATGAAACCCTTGAAGAACTGGAAATTACGGGAAAGACGGTTATCACCCTTTTTAACAAAAGAGATTTGACGGAAGAACAGGACCTGCCGAAGGATCTGAAGGCAAGCCGTGTCCTGGGAATCTCGGCGGCATCGGGGGAAGGGCTCCCGGAGCTTTTGAAGCTTCTGGAGGAATATCTCCAGGAAAACCGCGTGCTTGTGGAAAAGGTGATACCTTATGCCCAGGCAGGCGATATTGCCAAGGCGCGCAAATACGGACAGCTCATACAGGAGGAGTACCGGGAGGACGGCATTTTTATCCGTTACTATACCTGGTAACGTAAAAAGACTGAAATCAGACCGCCGGGGCAAGAGCGTATTTGGCAATTCAGGGTAAATTTCCTGTGGCGAATTTTGGGCCTGCGTGTTACAATAAATTGCAAGGTGGCGGTCCCGGTCCGTTACAATTATTCCAGGAGGATATTATCATGATAAACAAACTGATTGCAAAGATACAAAAGACACAGGCGCCTATTGTGGTAGGACTTGATCCGATGCTCTCTTATATTCCGGAGCATATAAAAAAGCAGGCTTTTGAGGAATACGGGGAGACTCTTGAAGGGGCGGCTGAAGCCATCTGGCAGTTCAATAAGGAGATTGTGGACAAGACCTATGATTTGATTCCGGCCGTCAAGCCTCAGATTGCGATGTATGAGCAGTTTGGCATTGAGGGCTTAAAAGCCTATAAAAAGACGATTGACTATTGTAAGTCAAAGGATCTGGTAGTCATCGGAGACATCAAGCGCGGCGACATTGGCTCCACCTCCGCAGCCTATGCGGTAGGCCACCTGGGAAAGGTACAGGTAGGAAGCAAGTGCTACGTGCCTTTTGACGAGGATTTTGCAACTGTAAATCCCTATCTGGGAAGTGACGGCGTGAAGCCCTTTATCGAGGTATGCCAGGAGGAAGGAAAGGGCCTTTTCATTCTGGTTAAGACCTCAAATCCGTCCAGCGGAGAGTTCCAGGATCAGCTTGTGAACGGCCGTCCGCTCTATGAGCTGGTAGGCGAGAAAGTGGCCGAGTGGGGCGAGGAGCATATGGGAGATTCCTACAGCTATATCGGAGCCGTAGTGGGAGCGACCTACCCGGAGATGGGAAAGGTACTCAGAAAGCTCATGCCGAAGACTTTTATCCTGGTACCCGGATACGGAGCGCAGGGCGGCCAGGGAAAGGATCTTGTAAATTTCTTCAACGAGGATGGACTAGGAGCGATTGTAAATTCCTCCAGAGGCATCATCGCTGCGTATAAGCAGGAGAAATATGCGTCCTTTGGCGCGGAGAACTTTGGAGACGCATCCAGAGCGGCCGTTCAGGATATGGCGGCGGACATTCGCCAGGCGCTGGAGACAAAAGCAACAGTCTGAAGGAGAAGCTTTACTATGAAATACAGGGAAACAGCCGTGATCATGGAGCAGCGGGAGATCGCGCAGGACATCTACAGCCTTTGGCTCCATGCGGACGATATTGTGAAGGAGGCGAGACCGGGGCAGTTTGTTTCGGTCTACTGCCAGGATGAGAGCAGGCTTTTGCCCCGTCCCATCAGCATCTGCGAGCTTGATAAGGAGAGCGGAAGGCTGCGTCTGGTGTACCGGGCTGCGGGAGCGGGAACGAAGGAATTTTCCTGCTGCGGAGCGGGGGATACTCTGGAACTGGTGGGGCCGCTGGGAAATGGATTTCCCCTGGATAAAGGCTATGAGAAAGTCCTTCTTGTGGGAGGGGGCATCGGAGTGCCTCCCATGGTAGAACTTGCGAAATGGCTGCCTAGAGAAAAGATGATTGTATCCGGCTACCGGAATGGCGATCTGTTTCTGAAAGAGGAGCTTTCACAGAACGCGGCGCTTTACGTGGCGACGGAGGATGGAAGCGAGGGTACGAAGGGAAATGTACTGGACGCTATCCGGGAAAATCATCTTACGGCCGACGCCATTTTTGCCTGCGGCCCCTCGCCGATGCTGCGCGCGCTGAAGGCGTACGCCGCAGAGCAGGGTATGGACTGCTATCTTTCCCTGGAGGAGAGGATGGCCTGCGGAATCGGAGCCTGTCTGGCCTGCGTCTGTACGTCCAAGGACGTGGACGCCCATACGAATGTAAAGAACAAGCGGATCTGCAAGGACGGCCCTGTCTTTGCCGCGGAGGAAATTGAATTATGAAATATAATACAAGCGTAAATCTGGCGGGCGTAGAACTTAAGAATCCTGTGATGACGGCGTCGGGAACCTTTGGCTCCAGCGCGGAGTACGGAGAGTTTTACGATCTGGGCTGTCTTGGGGCGATTGTCACCAAGGGCGTGGCCAACGTACCCTGGCCGGGCAATCCCGTGCCCCGGATCGCGGAGACAAAAAGCGGAATGCTCAACGCCATCGGACTGCAGAATCCGGGAGTAGATGTGTTTATCAGACGGGATCTGCCGCTTCTGAAAAAATACGACACGAAGATTATTGTCAATGTCTGCGGAAAGACTGTGGAGGACTACTGCGAGGTGGTGGAGCGTCTTTCCGATCAGCCGGTGGATATGCTGGAAATCAACGTATCCTGTCCTAATGTAAAAGAGGGCGGCATCGCGTTTGGTCAGAAGCCGGAGGCGCTGGAGGCGATCACCAGAGAGGTGAAGCGCCATGCGAAGCAGCCTGTGATTATGAAGCTCAGCCCCAATGTGACGGACATCACGGAGATGGCCAGGGCGGCAGAGGCGGGAGGAGCCGACGTGCTGTCGCTGATCAACACGATCACGGGAATGAAAATCGATATTCACAAGAGAACATTTGCGATAGCGAATAAGACAGGAGGGCTCTCTGGTCCTGCCATAAAGCCTGTGGCAGTGCGGATGGTATATCAGGTGGCAAACGCGGTGACGCTTCCGATCATCGGTATGGGCGGCATCCAGAACGGCGAGGACGCCATAGAGTTTATTCTGGCAGGAGCCACGGCGGTGTCCGTGGGAACTGCGAATTTTGCCAATCCCTTTGCCGCGAAGGAGACGGCGGAAGGGATCCGCGCCTACATGGAGAAATACCAGATCGGAGACATCCGGGAGCTTACAGGAGCGGTCATGGCCTTGTAAAGAGAGACCGATCTATGATAAAATTGGAAAAGACAGGAGGACTGAAGGATATGGAACAGTATAAGCAGGAATTTATTGAGTTTATGATAGACTGTCAGGTATTGAAGTTTGGCGATTTCGTCACAAAAAGCGGGAGAAAGACGCCGTTTTTCGTCAATACCGGTTTTTACCGGACAGGAGCCCAGCTTCGCCGTCTGGGACAGTATTATGCCAGAGCCATAGAGCAGAAGTTTGGTCTGGATTTCGACGTGCTTTTCGGACCGGCTTATAAAGGGATTCCCCTGAGCGTAGCCGCGTCTATGGCTTTAAGCGAGCTTTACGGTGCGGACATCCGTTACTGCTCGAACCGTAAGGAGGTCAAGGATCACGGAGATAAGGGAATCTTGCTGGGAAGTCCCCTTTCCGACGGCGACAGAGTTGTGATTATTGAGGATGTGACTACGGCAGGTACGTCGATTCAGGAGACGATGCCGATTCTGAAGGCTCAGGCGGAGGTGAAGCCCCTCGGCCTTGTGGTATCTGTAGACCGTATGGAGCGCGGACAGGGAGAAAAGAGCGCCCTTCAGGAGATAGAAGAAAATTATGGCCTGGCGACGACGGCCATCGTAACCATGGCGGATGTGACGGAGCATCTGTATAACCGTCCATACAAAGGAAAAGTCATCATTGATGACGCATTAAAGGCGGCGATTGACGCATACTACGAACAGTATGGAGTGAAATAGGAGGCATGCAGATGAGTGAAAAAGCATATAAGACCATGGCGGGGGTAGGAGCTGGCAACCTGGCGATAGGAATTCTTCTTGTGACTGTAGGAGTTGTCTCCGGTATTTTGACCATTATCAATGGAGCCAGGCTTCTGAAGTCCAAGTCGGATCTGATTTTTTAAGTGAAAGCAGGAAAAGATGAGCAAAAATTCCATAAAGAAGCTGAAAATGGGAGGACGGGCGCTGCTGGTTCTTTATCTGGCGTGTCTGATTTATTTTATGTTTTTCTCCGAGAGCTACGGGAGAACAGAAGTTTATGCGGAGTACCGTTATAATTTCGTACTGTTCCAGGAAATCAGGCGCTTTTTGCGGCACAGGGATATTCTGGGGCTTCCGGCAGTGCTGATCAATGTAGTGGGCAACGTAGTGGTGTTTATCCCCTACGGCTGCGGGCTGCCGCTGCTGTTTGAAAGGCTTTCGAGTTTTCCGAGAACAGTGATTCTTTCCTTTGCCACCAGTCTGCTGGCTGAGACCATGCAGCTTATTCTCCGGGTGGGCTGCTTTGACGTGGACGACCTGCTTCTGAACACCATAGGGGGCTGTATCGGTTATCTGGCGTATCTGCTGATCCGCCGGTGCTGGAGGAGAAAATATGGCAAGACGAAATTATAAATTTACAGATAAAAAGCATACCAGGCAGGGCCTGGCTTCCCTTTGCCTGGGAGCGGCGGCTCTGATTCTGACGGTTTTGTCTCTGGCCCTGGCTTACCGGATGTCAGGCGAGGCCGGGAGCATCGTCGGTCTGCTGGGAGTATTTGCGATGCTGTCGAGCGTTGTGGGCTTCGTGCTGGCAGTCAGAGGCTTTCAGGAGGAGGACGTGTATTACATTTCTTCTCAGATAGGGTCCGTACTGAACGGACTTTTGTTTATCGGCTGGGCCCTGGTGTGTATGATAGGAATGTAGGAGGCGGAAGAATGGAGCTGGAAAAGAGTGGTCTGGACTACAAGGTGAATTTCCGCGAAGCGGAAAGAGAGGGCCGCCTGGGCGGAGGAGAGGAAATCCGGGAGAGGTACGGCCTTGCCATGGAGCGGATACGGGCGATGAAGGAGGAAGAAACCGTATCGGCTCCTTTTTATGATTATTTTCAGAAGACGGCGGATTTTATACTGGAAGCGGACTGCCTGGCGGAGGACGTGCGGGAGAGCCGTCTGGAAACTATGAGGCTTTCCGAGCTTCAGGAAAGAAACAGAAGACTGTACGGTGACATCGCGGGAGATGCCTATGAAAACAGCTATGCAAATCCTGTCTTTGCGGTCCGGTTTCTGGGAGAAGGCTATGGGCAGATCTTAAGCTTTCTCTATACAGAGATCCTCGGCATGGCTGCCTGGGCGGCGGAACAAAGATACATGGATCTGGCCATGACCGCAGAGCTGTTTATCGAGGTGTACAACGCCTTTGAGGAGGAAATCCCCTCGGAGAAAAGTCTGCGGCAGATCATCTACTGGTATGTCAGCGATTACTGCGACGTTTTTATTCCGGAACGTATTCAGGAGCAGCTTGATCCGTCGCTTTCTTTTGCGAGAGATATTATCTGCGGAGCGGATCTGAGCGATCCCAGGTATCTGTACCGCTTCGGAGAGTATATTTCCGAAAACGAGCTGGGGATCAGCCGTTTTCTTTCTGGATTATCCCAGGAAGAAATTGATGCGATGGCCTCCACGTTCACAGAAGGGTACCGGATAGGCTTCGTAAACGCGGGGATTGATCTGAACAAAAAGAAGACGGTGAATATTCGCTATTCCCTGGGATTTGAGAGGATTGTCCGCGCGGCCGTGGAGCAGTTTGGACGTATGGGACTGGAAAGCGTTATTTACCGGGAAGCAAAACACAGCATTAACAAAAGGCCCCAGGGGAATCCCGGATATGGGAGCACGCCGCCCAGCAAGCAGTATGTGTTCGATCATAAGGAGGATTCTGCCCTTTACCTGGACAGAAAGCTTGTAGAGAGACGGCTTTCATCCCTCCATGCGGCTTATGAGCAATATAAGGAGCTGGCGGCAGTTCATGCCGGGCCTGCGGTCATGGAGATCTTTGGAGAAAAGCCGTTTCTGCCAAAAAGCTGCAGAGAAGCTTTGCGGCTTGACGAAAAGCAGCGGGAATTGAGCGTATTTTACAACAGCCAGTCCGGGCAGCTTGTGAACCGCTATATACCGGGAGACGAACGCAGCTTTACTATCATTGCCTGGCCGGTTCCGGAGATCGGAGACAACTTTGAGGAGATCTTCGCGGAGACGGTAAAGATCAACAACCTGGATTATCGTCTGTATCAGGGAATCCAGCAGAAGCTGATCGATGCTCTTGATCAGGGAGAATACGTGCGTATCCGGGGAGCGGGAGCCAACCGGACCGATATGAAGGTACAGCTTTGGCGTCCGGCGGATCCGGAGAAGGAGTCGATCTTTGAAAACTGCGTGGCCGATGTGAATATTCCTGTGGGAGAGGTCTTCACCTCACCAAAGCTTACGGGGACAGAAGGCACGCTCCATGTAAGCCAGGTATATCTGAATGAACTGAAATATCTCGACCTGGAGCTGACATTCCGGGATGGACGGATTTCTTCTTATACCTGCAGGAATTTCAAGGATGAGGAAGAAAACAGGAAGCTGATTAAAAACAATATCCTTTTCAACCATGAGACGCTGCCTCTTGGAGAATTCGCTATCGGTACGAATACGACGGCTTATATGGTCGCGAAAAAGTATGACATCGGCGCGAAGCTTCCGATCCTGATCGCGGAAAAAATGGGACCGCATTTTGCAGTGGGTGATACCTGCTTTTCCTGGTCGGAGGACAGCCCTACCTACAATCCTGACGGAAAACGGATTATCGCAAAAGATAACGAATGCTCCCTTCTGCGTAAAGAGGATGTGTCTAAGGCGTATTTTAACTGCCATACAGACATCACAATCCCTTACGACGAGCTGGAAAGCATCCATGTGGTCCGGCCGGACGGCAGTGAGATTCCGCTGATAGAGAAGGGGCGCTTTGTGCTTCCGGGTACAGAGGAGCTGAATCGGCCTTTTGACAGTGATCTTTTTGGTTGACAGAGAGGGCAGGAGACGGTAAACTCATTTATAAGCATATAATAGTAATAAGAGAAGATTTATAAGTAAAACTAATAAATATTTATAGGGAGGTACTTGGTATGGCAAAGGTAGGCATTGTAATGGGCAGCGATTCCGATATGCCTGTGATGAAAAAGGCGGCGGAGGTGCTGGAGCAGCTTGGCGTGGAATTTGAGATGACGATTATTTCAGCCCACAGAGAGCCGGACGTATTTTTCGAGTATGCAAAAAGCGCAGAGAGCAAAGGCTTTAAGGTGATTATCGCAGGAGCCGGAATGGCGGCGCATCTGCCGGGAATGTGCGCGGCGATCTTCCCGATGCCGGTCATCGGAATTCCGATGCATACCACATCCTTGGGCGGCCGTGATTCTCTGTATTCCATCGTGCAGATGCCCTCCGGTATTCCGGTGGCGACGGTGGCCATAGGCGGAGGAGCCAATGCGGGACTTCTGGCAGCAAAGATTCTTGCAACTTCTGATCCGGAGCTTCTCGCACGTCTGAAAGCTTATTCTCAGGAACTGAAAGAGCAGGTGGAGAAGAAGGCGGAGCGGCTCGCAGAGGTAGGCTACAAAAACTATTGATGATACTACTGTAAGACAGGGTTAAATAGGGAGGGAACAGAATGGATTACAAGAATGCTGGTGTAGATATTGAGGCCGGGTACCGGTCTGTGGAGCTGATGAAGGAGCATGTGAGCCGGACCATGCGTCCGGAGGTACTCACGGGACTTGGCGGATTTTCCGGCGCGTTTTCCATGGAGGCGTATAAAAATATGGAAAAGCCGACGCTGGTATCCGGTACGGACGGCGTGGGAACGAAGCTGAAGCTTGCGTTTCTGATGAATAAGCACGACACAGTGGGAATCGACTGCGTGGCCATGTGTGTGAACGACATTGCCTGCGCGGGCGGAGAACCCCTGTTTTTCCTGGACTACATTGCCTGCGGAAGAAATATTCCGGAACGGATCGCGACCATCGTAAGCGGCGTGGCGGAAGGCTGCCGTCAGGCGGGAGCGGCTCTGATCGGAGGAGAGACTGCGGAGATGCCGGGCTTCTATCCTGTGGACGAATACGATCTGGCAGGCTTTGCGGTAGGCATCGTCGATCAGAAAGATCTGATTACAGGAGCCGGCATAAAAGCCGGGGACGTTCTCATCGGAATGGCTTCCTCAGGCGTACACAGCAACGGATTTTCTCTGGTGCGCCGGGTATTCACGATGAAGGAAGAATATATGAATACATACTTTGAGGGACTTGGAAGAACCCTTGGAGAAGCGCTTATCGAGCCGACAAAGATCTATGTAAAGGCGCTTAAGGCCGTGAAGGAGGCTGGCGTGGCTGTTAAGGGATGCAGTCATATCACTGGCGGAGGCTTTTATGAAAACATTCCGCGTATGCTTCCGGAAGGAATGCGCGCGATGATTAGGAAAGACAGCTATGAGATCCCGATGATTTTCCAGATGCTTCAGGTGGATGGACGCATCGAGGAGCAGATGATGTACAATACCTTCAATATGGGTATCGGAATGGTGCTGGCCGTGTCGCCTGCGCAGGCGGACGCGTGCATGGCGGCTATCCGTGACGCAGGAGAGACACCCTATATGCTGGGAGAGGTCCAGGCAGGAGAAAAAGGAGTGACATTATGCTGAAAGTAGCGGTGCTGGTGTCCGGCGGAGGCACGAATCTTCAGGCAATTCTGGACGCAGTGGAGACAGGGCGCATCCGGAATGCAAAGGTTGTGGCGGTTATCAGCAACAATCCGAATGCCTTCGCGCTGGAACGTGCGAAAAAGCACGGAGTGCCTGCCCTTTGCGTATCCCGAAAGGAATACGGCGCGGGGAAGGCCTTTGACGAGGCTCTCCTTAAAGCTTTGAAGGACAGCGGAGCCGATCTGGTCGTCCTGGCGGGCTGTCTTGTGGTGATACCGGAGATCATCATCCGGGAGTACCGGGGACGGATGATCAACGTGCATCCTTCCCTGATCCCGTCCTTTTGCGGTACGGGGTATTATGGCCTGAAAGTGCATGAGGCGGCTTTGGAGCGAGGCGTAAAGGTGACAGGAGCCACGGTACACTTTGTGGACGAGGGAACCGATACCGGTCCTATTCTTCTGCAGAAGGCTGTGGAGGTAAAGGATGGCGACACACCGGAGACATTGCAGCGCAGGGTAATGGAGGAGGCAGAATGGGTGCTTCTTCCGAAGGCTATCGATATGCTGGCAAATCAGGAGGAAAAGGTATGAAGATTTTGATCGTGGGCTCCGGCGGCCGCGAACATGCTATCGCATGGAAGATCGCTCAGAGTCCGAAGGCAGAAAAGATATACTGTGCGCCGGGAAACGCAGGCATCGGGGAATATGCCGAGTGCGTACCCATCGGAGCCATGGAGTTTGAAAAGCTTGCGGCTTTTGCAAAGGAAAAGGAAATCGATCTGACGGTGGTAGGCATGGACGATCCGCTGGTGGGCGGCATCGTGGACGTGTTTGAGAGCGAGGGCTTAAGGATCTTCGGACCTAGAAAGAATGCGGCGATCCTGGAAGGCTCCAAGGCGTTTTCCAAGGATCTGATGAAAAAGTATGGGATTCCCACGGCTGCTTATGAGAATTTCGACGATCCGGATAAAGCCCTGGCTTACCTGGAGACGGCCAGATTTCCCATTGTGCTGAAGGCGGATGGATTGGCTCTGGGGAAGGGCGTCCTGATCTGCAATACTTTGGAGGAAGCGAAAGAGGGCGTGCGTACAATCATGCTGGACAAGCAGTTTGGCGCTGCCGGAAACCGTATGGTTATCGAAGAATTTATGACAGGGCGGGAGGTATCGGTCTTAAGCTTTGTGGATGGCAAGACGATCAAGTGTATGACCTCTGCTCAGGATCATAAGCGGGCCCTGGACGGCGATCAGGGACTGAATACGGGCGGAATGGGAACCTTTTCACCGAGTCCCTTCTACACGGAGGAGGTGGATGCCTTCTGCAAAGAGCATATCTACCAGGCCACGGTGGACGCCATGGCCGCGGAGGGACGTCCCTTTAAGGGCGTGATCTTCTTTGGACTGATGCTGACGCCTCAGGGACCGCGGGTATTGGAGTACAACGCCAGATTCGGCGATCCGGAGGCTCAGGTGGTGCTTCCGCGTATGAAGAATGACATTGTGGACGTCTTTGAAGCCTGCATCGACGGAACGCTGGATCAGATTGATCTTGTGTTTGAGGACAATGCGGCGGTCTGCGTGGTGCTCGCGTCCGGCGGCTATCCCGTTTCCTACGAGAAAGGTTTCCCCATCGAGGGCCTGGAAAACCTGAAGGGAAAGGAAGGCGTCTATGTCTTCCATGCAGGCACAAAGATGGAGAATGGCCGTTTTGTCACGAACGGCGGCCGGGTGCTTGGCGTAACGGCCACAGGTCCGGATCTGAAGACGGCCCGCGCCAACGCTTACGAGGCGGCGCGTCAGGTGACCTTTGAGAAGGCATACTGCCGCAGCGACATCGGAAAAGCGATTGACGAGGCGTAGCGTCGTTAATGTTTTTGCTTAAATAGAATCTTTGATATTACAAGCCACACCCGGACCACCCCCACATGCGCACTCGTCGCGCTTACGCGCTCCAGTTCCGCTCCTACCGGAGCTAAGACTGCTTATGTGGGGGTGGTTCCAGGGAACACCCTGTTCCAGAATCAGAAGGACAGTTGCTTACATGCAAGCATGACGTCTACTGTCCTTCTGATTCTGGACGGGTGTGGCTTGGAACCTTTTGGTTGCAGGATTTTTTTGAAATTCTGCAACTTTTTTTGTTCTCTGTACATCTATAAAGTAGAAAAGGGTAAGAAAGAATAAAGAAAAACAACGTTGTAAATGAGGCAGGTGATCACAATGAAGCAGGACTTATATGAAAAGGTTGTCGTTTATATCATAGAAAATCAAAATAACTTTTACCGGCTGGCCTACAGCTACGTCCAAAATCAGGAGGACGCTCTTGACGCGGTGCAGAGCGCGGTATGCAAGGCTCTGGAGCATTATGGGGAGCTGAAAAACAGGGCGGCTATCAAGACATGGTTCTACCGGATTGTGGTAAACGAGAGCCTTTCCATTCTGCGGGAGAGGAATAAAACAGTTCTGGCAGGGGAGGAGGCGCAGAAGGAAGAACCTTATGAGGAAAAGGGTTTTGAGCCTCCGGAGGAGGATCTGTACCTGCATATCAACCGTTTGGAGGAGGACGTGCAGGCAATCATTAAGCTGAGATTTTACGAGGAGCTTTCGCTCCAGGAGATTGCGCAGGTCATGGAGATGAATCTGAATACTGTGAAATCAAAGCTGTACCGGGGACTGAAGGCGTTGAAGGTGTCTGTTCAGGAGGTGGACTTATGAATCGAATCGAGGAGGCAAAGAAAACGTATGATTCTGTTCCGGTACCCGAAGAATTATCGGAAAGAATTATGCAGGAGGTAACAAAAATGGAGACGAAGCGGAAGAAAACGATTAGATTCAGAGGCTTAAGAAGGGGACTTGTGGCCGCGGCCGCAGTTATGGCAGTCTTTGTGACGGCTCTGAATACAAGCACAGTTTTTGCTGAAAATATGGGAAAGATACCGGTGATCGGAGCGGTGGCCAAGGTTCTTACCTTCCGTTCCTATGAAGAAGAGACGGAGGATCTGAAAATCTCCGTAGAGATTCCAAGTATTGAAATGATCGCGGAGGGAACCGGAAATCTCGCGGAATCCGTAAACGAAGAAATCTACAATATGTGCGAGCAGTACGCGGATGAAGCTGTCAAGAGGGCGGAGGAGTACAGACAGGCGTTCCTGGAGACAGGCGGAACAGAGGAAGAATGGGCGGCCCACAATATTGAGATTCGGGTATGGTATGAGGTGAAGACTCAGACGGACAAATATCTGTCGGTGGCCGTTATGGGAAGCGAAAACTGGACCAGCGCCTACAGCGAGACGAGATATTACAACTTCGATCTGGAAAAGGGACGGCAGGTGATGCTTGCAGATCTTCTGGGCGAGAATTATGCGCAGATTGCTGACGAGAGCATTCTGAGTCAGATTCCGGAAAAAGAAGCCCAGAGCGGAATGGATTACTGGGAAGAAGATTTTACCGGCGTGACGGAGGAGACAAAGTTCTATATCAACGAAGCCGGAAATCCCGTCATCGTCTTTGGAGAGTATGAGATTGCGCCTGGCGCTGCGGGACAGCCGGAATTTGAGATTAAGAGGTGAATGAAATGATGAAAAGGAAAAAAATGATTTTGGCGCTGGGACTTACAGTACTGATGGTGATGATGGGCTGCGGCGGCGACGCTGCGGAACAGGAGACGACGCCGGAGACAGAACAGACTGCGGAGACGGACGCGGCGGAAGAGACGACAGGCGCGGCGGAGGATGCGCAGACAGAAGACGGCGCGGACGCAGCTTTGGAGGAAGCCGACGCTTCTGAGGCTGAAGCAGAGACAGGCGGTTCTGAGGAAAATGCGCAGAGCTATGAGGACAATTTTGCAGTGGACAGCGAGGCGGCGGCAGCATTCGCAGGAAAAATCAAGGAAGCTGTAGCGGCAAAAGATATGGAAGCGCTGGCAGATCTGACCTCCTATCCGGTCTATGTAGGACTGCCGGATACAGAAGGCATTGTGGAGACGAGAGAGGATTTCCTGGCTCTCGGAGCGGACCAGGTGCTTACCCAGGAACTCATGGATTCTGTGGCCGCTGCTTCTGTGGACAATTTTACTCCCAGCATGGCGGGCTTTGTGGTAGCAGGGGAAAATGGCCGCCCGAACATTATCTTCGGAGTCGTGGAGGGAAAACTGGCGATAACCGGAATTAATTATTAATAAGACGGAAGCCAGGGAGAAGGGCGCCCCGCGGGGCGCCCTATCCTATCCCAAGAAGTCTTGCGCCCTGAGCAGTAATAAAACACAGAGCCAGACCGACGGCGGTAGGCAGGGCGGCGGCTAAAAGAGTCCAGCGTAAGGAGCCGGTCTCTTTTTTTATGGTCAGAAGCGTCGTGGCGCACGGAAAATGAAAGAGCATGAAGATTAGCGTGCAGACGGCAGTCACACCGGTCCAGCCCTGAGAGACAAGAAGCGTTTTCAGGACGGCGGCACCGGCAGCCTCCGTCAGCACGCCCTGCTCCAGATAGGCTGCCAGCATAACCGGGATGACGATTTCGTTGGCTGGAAGCCCCAAAAGAAAGGCCAGAAGAATTACGCCGTCGAGACCAAACCATGAGGCAAAGGGCTGCAGCGCTCCGGAGCAGAGGGAGAGCAGACTGGCGTCTCCAATCCGGATGCTTGCCAGCAGCCAGATTAAAGCTCCTGCCGGGGCCGCAGCCGCAGCGGCCCGCCCAAGCACGAAAAGAGTCCGATCAAGGAGGGAGCGCAGCAGAACCCTTCCTATCTGAGGCTTCCGGTAAGGGGGAAGCTCCAGAGTAAAGGAAGACGAAAGTCCCCGCAGCAGGGTGCAGGACAGGAGGCGGGAGAACAGCAGCGCCATAACCACAGAGAAAACGACCAGGACTGTGAGAAGCAGAGCCGGAAGCAAGCTGGAACCAGGAGTATTCAAGGAAGCGCTTTCTTCTGCTGTCAGGAGGCTTCTGCCTGCAGCCGTTCCAAAGAACATTGTCAGTAAGGCAATCAGAGCCGGAAAGCGGCCGTTGCAGGGGACGAAGCTGCAGGTCAGTATGGCGATCATGCGTTCTCTTGGAGAATCAATGATGCGGCAGCCTGTGACACCTACCGCATTGCAGCCAAAGCTCATGCAGAGCGTCAGAGCCTGTTTTCCGCAGGAGCGGCAGCGCTGAAATACATGGTCCAGATTGTAGGCAATCCGGGGCAGATAGCCGGCATCCTCCAGAAGGGTGAACAGAGGGAAAAAAATCGCCATTGGAGGAAGCATACAGGAGACTACCCAGGCGAGAACGCGATATGCGCCCAGGACAAGGAGTCCGTGGAGCCAGTCGGGGGCCTGAAGACGCAGAAACAGTCCGGTCAGCACATTCTGGAACCCAAATAAAACTTCTGAGAGCAGACCGGAGAGGTAATTGGCTCCTGTGATGGTAAGCCAGAGAACGCCGGCCAGCAAGAGCAGCATGATCGGATACCCCAGCAAATGTCCTGTAAAGATCCGATCCAGGATACGATCAGTTTTCTGCGCTTCCCTGAGATCAGACTGTACGGCTTTTCCCGCGATCTCCTCGGCGCGGGAAAGGATGCTGCCTGCGACCGCGTCCTGCAGGCTGTCGCCCTGAAGATCAGAGGCGCGAAGGATTTCCTGCGCTTCTGCATAAGCCTTTCTTATGGAAGGTTCTTTTTTGAGATCATAACCCAGATAATCAGAAAGGGCAGTTTCCAGATTTTCATTATCCTCCAGCAGACGAAGAGAAAGCCAGCGCGCAGGAAGGAGGCTGCCGATGGAATTCTGGACCGAAGGCTCCAGAATCTGTATGGCAGCTTCCAGAGGGGATGGATAAGTCACCGGACGGACCGGACGGACTCCGGGACCGCAAAGGAGCTTGTCAAGAGCTTCGGTCAGAGCGTAGAGCCCTTGTTTTTCCCTGGCGGAAATGCCGACGACAGGGACGCCAAGCTCCTGGGACAATATTTTCTGGTCGATCTCAATGTGGTGTTTTTCTGCTTCGTCCATCAGGTTGACGCATACCAGAGTACGGGGACAAAGCTCCAGAATCTGCAGCACAAGATTCAGGTTCCGTTCCAGGCAGGAGGCGTCACAGACAGCGATGGCGGCGTCCACACCGCCAAAACAAAGAAAATCTCTGGTGATTTCTTCTTCAGGAGAACGGGCTGCCAGAGAATAGGCGCCAGGTGTGTCAATCAGACGGCAGACGTGCAAAGCTGTCCGGAAAGTTCCCTGAGACTGTTCTACGGTTTTGCCCGGCCAGTTCCCGGTATGCTGCTTCATTCCCGTCAGAGCGTTGAACAGAGTGCTTTTCCCTACATTCGGATTTCCTGCCAGGGCAATGGATTTTTCCGGCACGGAAGGGCGTTCCACAAGAACTTTCCGGCTGTCCTGATCCCGGAGGGCAATAACGGCCCCGCGGATCAAAAAGGCTTTCGGATCTCCGGCAGGACTGCTCCCTACGCAGTCAATTTGTGCGGGCGTCCCAAGTCCCAGATCCAGAAGGCGGCGTCTGAGATCTCCGGTACAAAGAAGCTTTTGAACCCTGGCAGTCTGGCCGGGCTTTAATTCGTTTAAGGAGCTGTATTTGGAAAGCAATCGATTCACCCCGCAGTGTTGGATATAGAGCTGCAAGTCACCCCAAAGGGCGGTCCGGATGTGATTTGCAGCTATAGTATCATTATGCAAGAATCTGTTATTTGACAACGAAGGTCTGAACGATTATAATAAGGGCAGCATAATACGAACCAGATGATGCGGTTTGGAAAGAAGCATAACCACAAGATATGTGATAATGGAGGATAAAAGAATGAAAAAACTTTACCGGAGACGGGGAGTTATGAGATACTGTGGATGGATAACCATGTGTGTGGCCTGCGCGCTGTTCCTGGCGTCTGGCATCCGCGGCTATGCGGCCCGTACAGGAACGGTTTCTGTGGAGAGCGCCAGAGTGCGCCAGGAGGCGTCTACAGACGCGGAGCTGGTCGGTTCCCTTGCTTCAGGAGACACAGTGGATGTCATAGGGGAGACGGAAAGCGGAGGAAGCACCTGGTACAATGTCAGCTTTACTCAGGACGGACAGGAAGTGACGGGCTGGCTGCGGTCCGATCTTCTGACCGTGACCGGAACGGATGATACAGAGGCTCCGGCTGAGACTGAGGAACCTGTGTCAGAGAGTCCCGCGCCCTCCTATACGGTGCAGGAACCGGCAGAGGCCTATACGGACGCAGCCTCTTTAGTCCAGACAACCATTGATGTAAATGGCCAGAGTTACACTGCGTATCAGGCAAACGCCGATACAGCCCTGTATCTGGTATACGCCGCGGCGCCTGACGGATCTGCAGGCTGGTACTGGTATGATCCGGCTCAGGGAACCTTTCAGCAGGATTTGGGTCAGTTCGGTTCCCAGGGACTTGTCACGGCCCTGCAGAACGAGCTGACAGATCTGAAGGAGAGCAGCGCATCTTCTTTGAGCCAGCGCTTATATATTATTATAGGCCTCGCCGTGCTGAGCGTGGTTCTGCTGGTGCTGGTGATTGTATTTGCAATCAGAAGCCGCAATGCGGAATATGAGTATTATGACGATGACGAGGATGAGGACGAAGAACCGGAAGACGACGAAAAGCCGTCCAGAAAGGGAGGTTTGTTCTCAAAACGCAGACAGAAGGAAGACGAGGAAGATGATTTTGACGATTTTCTGGCTGCGGTAAATGAGAGACGGTCCAGAGATAAGGATTATGCGGATGAGGATGAAGATTACGAAGACTATCAGGAGGACGGGGAAGATACAGAGGAAAAGCCGGATCTGAGTCTTACCGCGAACCTTCCGCAGATCGATATGAGCGCTGTGGAAGAAGTGGAGAAGAAAGCAGGAAAGGCAAAGGCAGGAAAGGAAACGCCGGCTGAAGATTCCGACGATGACGACTTCGATATCGAGATTCTGGATCTGGATGATTTTAATCTGTGATGCGGATGACCGTACAGTTATGATGAGACGAACGCGGCTGTGAAGACAAAGAACAGCGGCGGCAAAAGAGAAGGGCGGGGTGATGAACCTCGCCCATTGTAACAGGAGGAAATATATGTTTGAAAATTATACAGAGAAGGCTGCGAATGTATTGAAGCAGGCCGGAAAGGTGTCGAAAGAGCTTGGACAGAATTACGTTGGAACCGAGCATATTCTGATTGCCATTCTGCGGGAAAAAAACTGCGCGGCAGCCCAGCTTCTATCGGAGCGTAAAGTAGATGAGGATACGCTTGTAAGCCTGATCCGGGATCTGATTTCACCGGAAGGCAGCGTCGCTTTGCTGGAGCCTTCCGGCTTCACGCCGCGGGCAGAGAAGATTCTGAAGGAAGCTGGCCAGGAGGCGGAAAGATTTCGTGAGAGACAGATCGGGACTGAGCATATTCTGATCGCGATGCTGAAGGATGTGGAATGCGCGGCCAGCCGTCTGCTGAATACGATGAATGTAAGTGTAAGAGAGCTGTATTCCGCTATGCTGGATTCCATGGGACGGACCGGAAAGGAGTACCGGGAGGAATTTGCCCGGAGCCAGAAGGGCCAGGGACGCGGCACCCAGGCGTTAGAGCAGTACAGCCGTGATCTGACGGAGCTTGCCAGGGAGAGAAAGCTGGAGCCGTGTATTGGCCGGGAGGATGAGATTCGCCGTCTGATACAGACCTTAAGCCGCCGGACGAAAAATAACCCCTGCCTGATCGGAGAACCGGGAGTCGGAAAGACTGCTATTGTGGAAGGACTTGCGGAACGGATTGTAGAAGGAGCTGTGCCGGATTCTGTGAAGGGAAAGCGGGTGTTGACTCTTGATCTGTCCGGTATGGTGGCAGGTTCCAAGTACCGCGGGGAATTTGAGGAACGCATTAAAAACGTGATGGAAGAGGTGATGCAGGCAGGTAATGTCCTGCTGTTCATCGACGAGCTGCATACGCTCATCGGAGCCGGAGGGGCTGAGGGAGCCATGGACGCTTCCAATATTTTAAAGCCGGCCCTTTCCAGAGGAGAGCTTCAGGTGATTGGAGCGACGACGGTGGAGGAGTACCGGAAGCATATTGAGAAGGACGCGGCTCTGGAGCGCCGCTTCCAGCCCATCATGGTGGAGGAGCCCAGCGAGGAAGAGACTGTGGCGATCCTGAAGGGAATCCGGAAGAATTATGAGCGTCATCACCAGGTGGAGATCACCGACGAAGCGCTGGAGGCTGCGGTAAAGCTGTCCAAGCGTTATATCAGCGACCGCTTTCTGCCGGACAAGGCCATTGACCTGATGGACGAGGCCGCCGCCAGGGTCCGGCTGGGAGGCACGCAGACCGTGCATACGGCGGCGGAGCTGGAGCGGCGCAGCGCGGAACTTTTGGAGGATATGGAGGAAGCCGTACGGGATCAGGAATTTGATCGTGCGGCCGGACTTCGGAAGGAGCGCGCCGGGATAGAGGAAAAGCTTGCAAAGGAGCGCGCGAAAGCGGGGCGCAGCCGGAGCAGAAAGGCGCTGACGGTAGGAGAAAATGAGATCGCGCAGATCGTTTCAGATTGGACGAAGATTCCGGTCAGCAAGCTGGCGGAGACGGAGACACAGCGTCTTCAGAAGCTGGAAAAGATTCTGCACAAGCGGGTGATCGCGCAGGATGAGGCGGTGACTGCTGTGGCGAGAGCAGTCCGCAGGGGCCGCGTGGGCCTTAAGGATCCGGGACGTCCCATAGGTTCCTTTTTGTTCCTGGGACCTACAGGTGTAGGAAAGACGGAGCTTTCAAAGGCTTTGGCGGAGGTCCTGTTCGGCAGGGAGGAAGCCATGATCCGCGTCGATATGTCTGAGTATATGGAGAAGCACAGCGTATCCAAACTGATCGGAGCGCCTCCCGGATACGTGGGTCACGACGATGGCGGCCAGCTTTCGGAGAAGGTACGCCGGAATCCTTATACGGTTATTCTGTTTGACGAGATTGAGAAGGCACATCCCGACGTATTCAATATTTTGCTTCAGGTACTGGACGACGGGCGCATCACAGATTCCCAGGGGCGTACGGTGGACTTTAAGAATACGGTGATTATTATGACCTCCAACGCGGGAGCAGGTTCCATCGTGTCTCCGAAGCGCCTGGGCTTTGCTTCAAAAGACGATGAAAAGCAGAATTATGAGGCAATGAAGTCAAGCGTTATGGAAGAGGTACGCCGGATGTTCAAACCTGAGTTTTTAAACCGAATCGATGAGATCATCGTATTCCATGCGCTGAACAAGGAGCAGATGAAGCAGATTGTCTCGATTCTGTTTAAGGAGCTTATCAGCCGCTGCAAGGAGCAGATGGGAATTACGCTCAAGGTTCGCGACAGTGTAAAGGTTCATATTGTGGATACGGCTTATGACGTAAAATATGGAGCGCGTCCCTTGAGGAGAGCGATTCAGACCCAGGTAGAGGACGCGCTGGCGGACGGGATTCTTTCTGGCCAAATCAAACGGGGGGACGAGGTGACGGTGACCATGCGCAAGGGAAAGATTACTTTTGCATGATAGGTGGACCGGTGAAAAAAGTGCTGGAAATACAGACAGGGATCGTTTATAATCAAGACATCAATGAAGAAAGAGAAGAATCCGATTGGGGAGGACGAAAGAAATGGCAGCAGTGAAGGAATTAATCCGTGCAGAGGCAGACGGAAGCATCAGCTTTGGAGATTACGAGCTGGCAGCGAAGACGAAGAAGCAGGACTTCGAGTGTCAGGGAGATCTCTACAAGGTTAAGACATTCCGGGAGATTACAAAGCTGGAGCGCAATGATATGTTCGTATATGAGTCTGTACCGGGAACTGCGGTAGAGCATTTCCGTGCGGATGCCGACAGCGTGGAATTTCAGGTCGAGGGGCCGGAGGACGCGCAGATTACGCTGGGTATGGAGGATGATACGGAGTATCTGACTCTGGTGGACGGCGTAAGCACAGGAGCGATTAAGACCGGACTTGGCGGCAAGCTGGTGCTGAGCGTGGAGCTTGGCAGCAGGAAGGCCGTAAGCGTAAAGGTATTGAAAGCATAGGAAGGGTTATGGCAAAAGGCAGGACGACGGTATTCTTCTGTCAGAGCTGCGGATACGAATCACCCAAATGGCTGGGGCAGTGTCCGGGCTGCAGGGAGTGGAATACCTTTGTAGAGGAAACTGTTGAAAAAAAGAGCGCTGGACGGGCGCGGGAAGAAAGAAAGGCAGCCGCAGCGCCGGTCTGCCTTTCTTCTATTGAGATGAAAGAGGAAGAACGGCTTGGCACAGGTACGGAGGAGCTGGACAGGGTGCTCGGAGGCGGCATTGTGCCGGGTTCTCTTGTTCTGGTAGGAGGAGATCCCGGAATCGGAAAGTCCACGCTACTGCTTCAGGTCTGCCGCAGGCTGGCAGCGGACGGTCACGACGTGCTGTATATCTCCGGGGAGGAATCCTTAAGGCAGATCAGGCTGCGGGCTGATCGTCTCGGAAGCTTTTCCGACAGGCTGCGTCTGCTCTGTGAGACGAATCTGGATACAATTCAGGAGACGATTCGCTCTGATAAGCCGCAGGTCGTGATCATTGATTCCATCCAGACCATGTACAATGAAAATATCAGTTCAGCGCCAGGCAGCGTGTCCCAGGTGCGGGAATCCACTTCCGTTCTGATGCAGCTTGCGAAGGGACTTGGGATTACCGTTTTTATCGTGGGACATGTGACCAAGGAGGGGACTGTGGCAGGGCCAAGGGTTCTGGAGCATATGGTGGATACGGTTCTGTATTTTGAGGGGGACCGCCATGCCTCCTACCGCATCCTGCGGGCGGTGAAGAATCGTTTCGGCTCTACAAATGAGATAGGTGTTTTTGAGATGAGGGAGGATGGTCTCGCAGAAGTGAAAAATCCTTCGGAATATATGCTGAACGGCAGGCCGGAGGCGGCTTCCGGCTCTGTGGTGGCCTGTTCCGTGGAAGGGACCCGGCCCATTCTTTTGGAAATTCAGGCTTTGGTCTGCAGAAGCCCTCTGGCTATGCCCAGGAGGACGGCTGCAGGTATGGATTACAACCGGGTCAACCTTCTCTTGGCGGTTCTGGAAAAGAGACTGAATCTGCCTCTTTCCAACAGCGACGTCTATATCAACATCGCGGGAGGCATCCGCATCAATGAGCCGGCCATAGATTTGGGAGTGGTGCTGGCGGTGGTATCCAGCGCGAGGGACAAGGCGATTGATGAAAAAGTGATGGCCTTTGGCGAGGTGGGCCTAAGCGGCGAGGTACGCGCCGTCAGCCAGGCGGACAAGCGGGTGCAGGAGGCAAAGAAGCTGGGATTTACGACGGTGATTCTTCCGGAAGTCTGCCGGGAACAGATAGGAAAAGTGGAAGGCGTCCGGCTCTGCGGCGTTCGGACAGTAGCCGATGCGGTGAAGGTGATTTGATATGCGATTTCGTCCATGTATAGATATTCACAATGGAAAAGTAAAGCAGATCGTCGGCGGAAGCCTGCGGGACCGGGGAGACTTGGCAAAGGAAAATTTTGTATCAGGGCAGAGCGCTTCCTGGTACGCTTCTCTTTATAAGCGGGACGGCCTGGAGGGCGGACATGTTATTCTGCTGAACAAAGAGGGCTCGCCATACTATGAGGCGACCAGGAAACAGGCGGTCCTGGCTCTTGGGACCTGGCCCGGCGGCCTGCAGCTTGGAGGCGGAGTCACGCCGGAGAACGCGGAAATCTGGCTGGAGGCAGGGGCCTCTCAGGTGATTGTGACTTCTTATGTATTCCAGGATGGCAGGATTCAGTATGATAATCTGGAAAAAATGAGGAATACTGTAGGAAAGGAACGCCTGGTGCTGGATCTAAGCTGCCGGAAGCGGGACGGGGAGTACTATGTAGTCACCGATCGCTGGCAGAAGTTTACGGATGTGAGAGTGACTCCTGAGCTTTTGACGGAACTGTCGGAAAGCTGCAGTGAATTTCTGATCCATGCGGTGGACGTGGAGGGTAAGGCTTCGGGAATCGAGCAGGAGCTTGTACGGATGCTGGGCGTCTGGGAGGGCATCCCTGTCACCTACGCCGGAGGCGTGGGAAACATGGAGGATCTGGGGCTTCTTAAAGAGCTTGGAAAAGGGCGTGTGGATGTGACCATAGGAAGCGCCCTGGACCTTTTTGGCGGTTGTATCCCCTACCAGAATGTGGTATACTTAGATTAATCTAAGCTGGCAGGGACGCAGAAACTTTTGCCGGTTTAGGATAGTACAGGATGGGAAAAACGGAGAGAAGTTCCCGTGTCTGTACCTTAGGGCGTAAGCCTAAAAAGCGTAAAGGAGTTGAGTCTATGCGTTATATTATCAGCGGAAAGAACATTGATGTGACAGAGGGGCTTCGGACAGCGATTACAGATAAGCTTGGGAAGCTGGAGCGCTATTTTACTCCGGACACGGAAGTGCAGGTGACACTGAGTGTTGAGAAAGAGAGGCAGAAAATCGAGGTTACGATTCCTGTAAAGGGGACGGTAATCCGCTCCGAGCAGGTAAGCAATGATATGTATGTGTCTATTGATCTGGTGGAAGAAGTGATCGAGCGCCAGCTCCGCAAATACAAGAACAAGATTGTACAGCGCGAGCAGGGCGGCGGAAACTTCCGCCAGGAGTTCATTGAGAAAGAGGCTGAGGACGAGGAGGTACGCATCATCCGTACCAAGCAGTACGATTTAAAGCCCATGTATCCGGAAGACGCCTGCGTACAGATGGAGATGCTGGGACACAGCTTCTATGTATTCGTGAATGCCGAGACCGATCAGGTCAATGTGGTCTATAAGAGAAAAGGCAATACCTACGGGCTTCTGGAGCCGGAGAAATAAATCCGGAAATAAAGAAACAGACGGGGCAGGAAGGACAAAGTCTTTCCTGCCCCGACAATGTTTATACAAATTCAGACTTTCTTTTTTCTTGAATAATGAGCCATATAGTGCTAAAATACAAAACGGAGTATTGTCTGAAATGAGAAAGCGCCTTTGAGTAAAGGCGAAGGATTGGAGTAATCAGATGGGTTTTTTGACAAAGGTATTCGGCACGCACAGCGAGCGCGAATTAAAACTGATCTATCCTCTGGCAGATAAGATCGAGGCTTTACGGCCGGAGATGATGAAGCTGTCGGATGAGGAACTGAAAGGAAAGACGAGAGAGTTCAAGCAGCGCCTGGAGAACGGCGAGACATTGGACGATCTGCTGGTGGATGCTTTTGCGGCTGTTCGTGAGGCGGCAAGACGTGTGCTTGGGATGGAGCATTACCGGGTACAGCTGATCGGAGGAATCATTCTGCATCAGGG